>JBPCTQ010000106.1:0-4970 GCA_051011595.1 Acidimicrobiales bacterium | reverse complement strand
CTACGTGTTCGACGTGCTGGTCGGTTGGCTCTACGTGGCCGTGGTGATGATGGTCTGGGCCCGGATCGACCAGCGGCCCCGGGTTCGGGCCTGGCTCGACGCATGAAAGAACCACTGTCATCGCCGCGATCATCGCCGGCGCCTTCGGCGCCGGATTCGCCGGCCACCACTTCGGTGTCGGATCCGCTGCCACCCCCACCCCCACCGCCGCCGCCTTCGGCGTCGGGCTCACGTTCTTTGCCCCGGATGGTCTCGGTCGGTGCTCTCGGTGTTGCCCTGTTGGCCATCGGCATGCGCGCCATGTGGCTCGGCTATCCCCGGATCTTCGTATTCGACGAGATCTTCTACGCCAACGACGCGGTCGACCTGATCGAACACGGTGTGGAGGGTGGGTCGCCGGTTCATCCACCGCTGGGGAAGTGGATGCTGGCGGCCGGCATCAAGGTGGTGGGGCTCTCCGCGGTCGGTTGGCGGATCGTGCCTCTGTTGGCCGGCGCCGCGGTGGTGGCGCTGACCTGGATCATCGGATGGGAAGTGACCGGTCGCCGCCGGGGGGCTGCGGTGGCCAGTGCCTTCGTGTTGTTCGACGGCATCAGTGTGGTCACCGGGCGGCTGGCGTTGCTCGACGGGTTGGTGGCGCTGTGGACGACGCTGGCCCTGCTGTTGTTGGTGCGGATGGCCGATCAGCCCCTCGACCGAGAGGCCCAGCGCCGCAGCCGCCTCTGGTTGGGGGTGGTGCTCGGTCTGGCCCTGGCCACCAAGTGGACGGCCGTCGTGTTGGTGCCGGTGGTGTTGGTGGCGGTGGTCGCCATCGATCAGTACCTGCCCCGCCCGGTTCGTTGGCGTCGATCGTTGGGCAGTCTGGTTCTGATGGGTGCCCTGGTGTTCGGGGTGTATGCCCTGGTGTACGTCCCCTGGTTGGTGAACTACGAGGATTCGGCTGCTGTCGACGACTCGTGTGCCCCCGATTGTGACGCCGGTTTGGTCGAACGAGTGGGTGACATCGCCGCCCACCAGGTCGAGGTCTGGGACTACCACCGTCAGCTGCAGCCGCAACAGCGCGATGCCGCGTCCGCGGTGTACTGGTTCGGGCAGACCAAGGCGGTGCGGCTGTTGGTGAAGAGTTGTGAACCCGACCTGGCCGACTTCCGCGAGCAGTCCGACGATCTGTGCCGGTCCGAGACGCTCACCGAGATCCGGATCTTGTCGGTTGGCAATCCCGTCGTGTGGGTGGTCGGACCGGTGGCCATGCTGGCGATGATCGTGGTGGGCTGGCGCCGCCGTGATGGTCCGGTGTTGGTGGTGGCCGGCGCCGCCGTCATGTTCTGGCTGCCCTGGCTCATCGGTGGTCGGCCGGGCTTCACCTTCTACGCCGCTCCGCTGGTGCCGGCTCTGGGTGTGCTCACCGCGGCTGCCATCGAACGGCTTCCTGCTCGTGTGGCGCGATGGTGGCCGGGGTTGGTCGTGGTGGTGGCGGCCGTGGCTATTGCCATGTGGCCGCTCTGGATCGGTCTGGCGCTGGCTCCCGAGACGGCCGACCGCCTGTTGTGGTTCAGCGGTTGGCGCTGAGCGGTGATGGGCCGGTGGCCGACGCGGTGGTGGTCAGTTCGGCCGGGATCCATCCCCGCACCGAGTTGATGAGGAAGAGGCGGTCGGCGTTCTCGAGGTCGTCGACACCGATGGTGGCCTCTTCGATGAGACCGCTCTCGAGCAGTTCGGCGCGGAAGGTGCCGGGCAACAGCCCGGCCGATGTGGGTGGGGTGAGCAGGCGGCCACCGAGGTCGACCACGACGTTGGCCATCGTGGACTCGGTGACCTCGCCCCGTTCGTTGATCAACAAGACGTCGGCGTGGTCGGGGAAACGGTCGCGAGCCTGCTGATAGCGCTGGCGGCGGGTGGTCTTGTGGCGCAGGAACTCGTCGGTGCTGTCGACGGCGACACCGTCGATCGCCACCGGCCAGGGGTCGGCCGGGGGATCGGGCCGTGGCTGCTGCTCCAGGTCGATGGCGCCGTCACCAGCCACCAGCAGGCGCAGGGTGGTCGGAACATCGGCGGTGACCGCCTCGACCAACCGGCGGATCTCGGTGGTGTCGATGTCGAATCCGAAGTACTGAGCGCTGTCGGACAGGCGCTCGAGGTGACGGTCGAGCAGCACCGCACCCACCCCCGGTTCCCATGCCATGGTCTCGAGGAGGCGGAACGGGGTGTGGGCCCGTTCCAGAACGCGGGCCTTGTCGTGGGCCTCGACCCATTCGTCTTCGATGCGACTGTCCCACACGATCCCGCCGCCGACGCCGTACTCGACCGACGACTCGACCAGATCGATGTGGGCAGTGCGGATGGCGACGTTGAACTCGAATGATCCGTCGGGAGCCAGCGCACCGATGGCGCCGGTGTACACCCCGCGAGGGTCGTGCTCCAGGTCGGCGATCAGCGCCGTGGTCCTGACCTTGGGTGCCCCGGTGATCGAGGCCGCCGGGAAACAGGCCCGGAAGATCTCGACCAACGACGCCGACGAGCGGGCGGTGACGGTGGACGTGAGTTGATGCACGGTGGGGTAGGACTCGACGGTGTGCAGCGAGGTGACCTCGACGCTGCCGATGTCGGCGATGCGGCCCAGGTCGTTGCGGGTCATGTCGACGATCATGGTGTTCTCGGCCCGATCCTTGGGGCTGGCCAACACGGCCTCGGCCAGGTCGCGATCGACCACGGGATCGGGGTGGCGGGGACGGGTACCTTTCATGGGCCGGGTCTCGATGAGGTCACCGCGGCGGCGAAGGAAGAGCTCGGGGGACGCGGAGGCCACCACCTGGTCGCCCAGATCGAGGTAGGCGACGTGATCGCCGCGTTGGGCCCGCACCAGGGCCTCGAACAAACCCAGCGGGTCGCCGGCGAAATCGGCCCGTAGCCGCATGGTGTAGTTCACCTGGTACGAATCGCCGGCGCCGATGTGATGACGCACCCGCTGGAGGTCGCGCCGGTACTGGTCGAAGGTGCGGCTGGTGGTGATCTCCCCCAGGTCGATGTCGGTGCCGGCCGGGCCACGCGACGCATCGGCCCCGTCGAACACACCGAACGCCACCAGCGGGCAGCGGAGGTGGCGGCGCGACACAATCGCCGCATCGAAGGCGGGGCCGGCGTCGTAGCTGACCATTCCGACCACCCAGTGGCCCGATTGTTGTGCGGCCTCGGCTCGGGTCAGCGCCGGGATCACCTCGTCGAGCGACCAGGCGGTGATGGTCTCGATGGGGTGACGGAACTCGAGCCAGCGGCGTCCTTCGGTGGTCGGATACCGCAGGAGCGCGTGGTCCAGGCTGGTCGGCGCCCGCGCCCCTTGGTGCTCGATCATCGGGGGAACGATAGTGGTTGCAGCGGTGGCTCGGTCGGCCACTTCTGCCCTATTGCTCCCAGATGGCCGGGTGCGGCCGACGGGAAGGCCGTGAGTCGTTCGACCCATCGCGCCGATATTGACGGAATGCGGGCCGTGGCCATCGCCTTGGTGGTGGGCTACCACATCGGCGCGCCCGGAATGTCGGGCGGATTCATCGGTGTCGACGTGTTCTTCGTGATCTCCGGCTACCTGATCACCCGACAGTTGTGGGCCGAGAACGAGCGCACCCGGACCATCGACGTCACCGGCTTCTGGGCCCGCCGAATCCGACGCCTGGCCCCGGCGGCCACCTTGATGATCCTGGCGGTGGTCGTGGCCGCCAGCGTGGTGGGTTCACCGCTGGCGTGGGACGAGGTGTCCCGGGCGGCAGTGGCCGCCAGCCTGTCGATCTCGAACGGCTACTTCGGGGTGCAGTCGGCGGACTATTTCGCGGCCGAGGTCTCGAGCAACCCGTTGCTCCACACGTGGTCGCTGGCGGTGGAGGAGCAGTTCTACCTGGTCTGGCCCGTCCTGTTGTTGGCCGTGGCCGGCCTCGGCGGCGCATCGGTCGACCATCGTCGGCGCCGCTGGGTGGGTGCCATTGCGGTGGTGACTGTGGTGTCGTTCGGGCTGGGTCTCGCTCTGACCGCGCGGGGAACCCCCTGGGCGTTCTACGCCAGCCCCGCCAGGGCCTGGGAGTTCGGCCTGGGTGCGATGGCGGCGCTGGTGTACCCGGCGCGACTGCTGGCTTCGGATCGTCGACGAACCCTGATGGCGGGCGCGGGCTTGGCACTGCTCGTTTTGTCGTTGGTGCTCATCGACGGCTCGACGGCCTTCCCGGGAACTTGGGCGCTGCTGCCCGCCGCAGGCACGACATTGCTGGTGCTGGCCGAGGCCCCGGCCCTCGTGCCCGTGTTGTCGCTTCGGCCGCTGCAATGGATCGGTCGGTTGTCGTATGGCTGGTACCTGTGGCACTGGCCGGTGCTGGTGCTGGGGATCGCCTATCTGGGCCCGGTTGGTCTGCCCACTCGGACCCTGCTGGCCGTGGCTGCGCTGGTTCCGGCCGTGTGGTCGTATCGCCTGGTGGAGCGGCCCGTCCGCCACAGTCGACCCCTGGCCCGCTCGCCCCGTGCCAATTTCGTGATGGGTGGAGCCCTGGTGGCTGTCGTGATCGTGGGCGTGGCCGTGGGCGGTGCCCGGATCCGCGATCGGCTGGCCGAACCCGGCGTGCAGGTGTTGGCTGCCGCCCAAGAGGACGTACCCCCCTTGGCCGACGCGTCGTGTGAATCCCTCGATGTCGACGACCTGTTGGCGTCGTGTCTCGCCGTCCCGCCCGACGGCGACCGGTCCGATCCGATCTTGTTGGTGGGGGATTCCCATGCCGGTCACTGGCAGCCGGCGGTGGAGGAAGGGGCCGTGGCGTTGGGTCGACCACTGGTCACCAGTTGGCGAGGGAACTGTCCCGCCATCCCGGTGGCGGTCACGGTGGAGGGTCGGTCGTCGGCCGATTGCCGGTCGCGCCAGGACGGTCTGTTGGATCTGGTCGACGATCTGGAGCCGGCGGCGGTGGTGTTGAGTCACTCGGCGGCCTACGACGTGA
>JBPCTQ010000105.1:0-4011 GCA_051011595.1 Acidimicrobiales bacterium | reverse complement strand
ACCTCGACCAGTTCCACTTCGTGCTCAAGGTCAACCTGTTGGGTTCGTTCAACATGTTGAGCCGGTCGGCGGCAGCCATGGCCCAAACCGACCCGGTCGACGATGACGGCTCCCGTGGTGCCGTGGTGAACATGGCGTCGGCGGCCGCGTTCGACGGGCAGATCGGCCAGTGCGCCTACTCGGCTTCCAAGGGTGGTGTCGTGGGCATGACCCTGCCCATTGCTCGCGACCTGTCGGCGGTGGGAGTTCGCGTCAACACCATCGCCCCGGGTTTGATCGACACACCGATCTACGGCGAGGGTGAGGCGTCCGAGCAGTTCAAGGACCATCTCGGGCAGTCGGTGCTGTTTCCCAAACGCCTCGGCACCGGTGAGGAGCTGGCTTTCACGGTGATGGAGTGCATCACCAACCCGTACATGAACGGCGAGACCATCCGCGTCGACGGCGGAATCCGGATGCCACCGAAGTGAGGAAACCATGAGCGACGACGCAGTACTGACCGAACGCCGCGATCGAGTGATGATCATCACCCTCAACCGGCCCGATCAGATGAACGCCATCAACGGCGACCTGGCCAGCGGTCTGTGGGCCGCGGTGCAGGAGCTCAACAGCGACCCCGGTCTCACCGCCGGTGTGCTCACGGGCAACGGCCGGGGTTTCTGCTCGGGGATGGATCTCAAGGCCTTCGCCAAGGGCGAGGACATCAGCGACATGATCCAGTTCGTGCAACACGGCGCCGAGAAGCCGCTGATCTGCGCCATCGAGGGTTTCGCGTTGGCCGGTGGCCTCGAGCTGGCCCTGTCGTGTGATCTGTTGGTGGCGGCCAAAGGTGTGAAGCTCGGCATCCCCGAGGTCAACGTGGGTCTGTTCGCGGCGGGGGGCGGCCTCATCCGGCTGCCCAGCCGCGTCGGGTACGGCAAGGCCATGGAGATGGCGGTCACCGGCGATCCCATCACCGCCGACGAGGGTGCCCAGTTCGGTCTCGTGTCCCGTCTGGTCGAACCCGGCGAGGCGGTGGCCGCCGCCACCGAGCTGGCCGAACGAATCGCCCAGAACGCACCCCTGGGTGTGGCGGCGTCGAAGGCCATCGTCCGGGCCACCCAAGGGGCCACCGAGGAGGAGCTGTGGGCCTTGCAGGGCCCGTTCCAGTCGTCGGTGTTCACCTCCAACGACGCCCGAGAGGGCCCGGCTGCCTTCGCCGAGAAGCGCAAACCCGACTGGACCGGCACCTGAACCGTCCTTCCACCGCACGAACTGGTAGTGCAGCGACACGCTCTGACTGACGCTGCACTACCAGAACCATCCCCCTCGCCAACTGGTCGTGTAGCGACACGCTCTGACTGACGCGGCACTACCAGAACGAGCGGAGGGGTGGGTCAGTGGGCGGTGACGCGGTCGGTTTCGTAGGCCCACATGGCGATCTCCACCCGATTCCGCGCCCCGAGTTTGTTCATCAAGCTGGCCACATGGGTCTTCACCGTGCTCAAGCTGATGTGCAACGCGTCGGCGATCTCGGCGTTGGTGTGTCCGGTCGCGACCGTGACCAGCACCTCTTCTTCCCGTTCGGTGAGGGCATCGACGGGCTGAACCGGTGACGACGACCCGCCGGCGGCGAACGAAGCCAACAGGCGAGCCGTCACGCTGGGGGCGATGAGGGCATCACCGTGGGCTGCCGCCTCCACTGCCTGCACCAGCAGATCGGGACCGGCGTCCTTCAACAAGAACCCTCTGGCACCGGCCTTGAGCGCACCATGGACGTACTCGTCGAGATCGAACGTCGTGATGACCACCACGGCCAGGGGTTCGGCAACACCGGGCCCGGCCAGAACCCGCGTGGCTTCGATGCCGTCCATCTCGGGCATACGGATGTCGAAGAGGCAAACGTCGGGGCGGTGTTTGCGGGCCAGCTCCACCGCCGTCCGGCCGTCGGCGGCCTCGCCGATGACCTCGATGCCGTCGCCGTGGGCCTCCAGAATCATCTTGAACCCAGCCCGGATCAGCTCCTGATCGTCGGCGATCAGCACCCGCAGGGTCATCGTGCCGCCACCGCTCGGGGCAGGGTGGCCTCCACCGACCAGCCCCGGCCGGGGCGCGGTCCGGCCCGAAACCGGCCGCCGAGCAACTGGGCCCGTTCGGACATACCCACCAACCCGAAACCCTCACCGCCGACCGACGGCTGAGGGTCGCCATCGTCGGTGACCACGAGGTGGACATCGTCAGCATCAGCGGTGACCGACACCGACACACGAGTGGCCCGGCGGGCATGCCGCCGGGCGTTGGTGATGGCCTCTTGCACCAGCCGGTACACGCTGGCGGACACCGCCGGGCTGAGGCCGTCGAAGTCACCGACGATCTCCACATCGACGGGCGGCGACGTGCCGTTGGCATCGGCCAGAGCGGCCAGGTCATCAATCCCCGGCTGAGGGGCGAGCTCCCCTGCGGTGGTGTCGTCCCGAAGCACACCGACCAACTGACGCATCTCGGCCAGGGCCCGAGAGGCGGCTCCTTCGATGGAGGTCAAGCTGTCGACGGCGGCCTCGGGATTCTGAGCCGCCACCGCTCGGCCGGCCTGGGCCGAGATCACAATGGCCGACACGTGGTGGGCCACCGTGTCGTGTAGCTCGCGGGCCAGCTGTTGGCGTTCGTCGCGCCGGGCGGCCTCGGTCCGCCGCTCGTGCAAGCTGGCCCGGTAGCGCAAGACCAAACCCAGCGCAGCCGGGAACAACCACAACGTGGTGCCCACCGTGATGTTGAGCCAGAAGCCGTCGCTGTCGTTGAGCTCGGTGATCACGTGGGTGACCAGCACCACTCCCATACCGATGGTGGCCTGGCGTCCCGATGCCCACCGGAAGAGTGAATAGGTGAGCACCAAACCCACCGTCACCGTGCCCTCCACCAGCATCGACTGGTCGTACCAGAGCAGGGCCACCACGTCGGCGGCCGCCTGCACACCGAATCCGACCACCACCACAACCAACGGGTGCGAACGGCGCCACAACACCAGCGTGGCCAGCGCGGCGGCCAACACTGCCGCCAACGGCGGGGCCAGGACGTCCTCTTCGAGGAACGCACCCACCACACCGAACATCGCGAGCACCGCGGCCATGAGGTAGTCCCACCATTGCCGATCGGGCACCACCGCGATGGCGGGTTCGGCCCAGAAGCTCCGAAGCGACTGTCTCACGATCTCCAGGGTACGGAACCGAGGCCGACCACGGATCGGCCAGAAGTACGAGTCGGTCATCCACCCTACGGCCGAGTCGAAACCGGCCGTACGCCCGATGTCCACGTTCGGCCCGAGGCGCACGATGGGTTCATGCACACCGCAACCAAGACACGCACGGTCGTCGTCGCCGACGGCCTCACCAAACGCTATGGCGACCAGACCGCCGTCGACGGACTCTCGTTCGAGGTGCCGTCGGGCCAGGTGATTGGACTGCTCGGCCCCAACGGGGCCGGCAAGACAACCGCCATGAAGATGCTGGTCGGGCTGGTCAAACCCACCGTCGGACAGGCCACGCTGCTCGGGACCGACACCCAGGACCCCGAGTTCGTGCACGCTCTGCGGCGCGTCGGATCCCTGATCGAGGCACCCGCGTTGTACGAACGACTGACCGCCCGCCAGAACCTCGAGGTCCAGTCTCGATCCATCTCGGTGGCCACCGACACTGCTCGCATCGAACAGTTGCTCGACCTGGTCGATCTGTCGGGCCGGGCCGACGACCGGGCCGGAACCTACTCGCTGGGTATGAAGCAGCGGCTGGGCATCGCCGTGGCGATGGTGGGCCGGCCCGAGCTGGTGATCCTCGACGAGCCGGCCAACGGACTCGATCCCGCCGGAATCATCGAGATCCGTCGCCTCCTGCGCGAGCTGCCCGAGACCGGCACCACCGTTCTGGTGGCGTCACATCAGCTCGCCGAGGTCCAGCAGGCGTGTGACAGCCTCGTGATCCTCGATCATGGTCGCCTCGTCACTGCCGGGACCACCGAGCGCATCGTCGCCGACCACAC
>JBPCTQ010000104.1:0-5435 GCA_051011595.1 Acidimicrobiales bacterium | reverse complement strand
AACGGCTTCGCCGGCGACGACACCATCAACTCAGTTGACGGCGTCGCCGACACCGTCAACGGCGGACCCCACAACACCGGCGACAACTGCACCACCGAACCCATCGACACCGTCTTCAACTGCAACCCCTAGGTACTGGCGCACACCATCACCCAGCCCGTCGAACACGGGCTGGGTGATCCCATGGGGTAGACCTGCACCATGCAGGCCATGGCCGATGGGGCCCACATCCGGTGATCGATCGGCTCGAACGGTGGTGGCGGCAGGTGCGAGCCCCCGCCGATCGTCATCGCCTGGTCGGTGATCGGCTGGCGCCCGACTCGGCACCGGAGCCGTCTGCGGGCCCGGGACTGTTGTTGATCCAGGTAGACGGGTTGAGTCTGGAGGTTCTGCGGCAGGCCCAGGTCACCGGCCTGATGCCGAACCTATCCAAGCTGCACGAGGTCGAGCCCTACCAGCTCACACCGGTGTACGCAGGGGTTCCTTCGTCGACACCTTCGTTCCAGGCCGAGCTGTTCTACGGCGAACCGGCAGCCGTCCCCGCCTACAGCTACGTGCACCGCACCAGCCGCCGCATCTTCCGGATGTCGGATCGAGATGCCGCCCAAACCGTGGAGGCCGGTCTACCCGGTCGCGGCCTGCTCGACGGCGGCAGTTCGTACAGCAACATCTACCGGGGCGGCGCGGCGGTGACTCGTTTCTCGATGGCGACGCTCGGGTGGGGCGACCTGTTCCAGGCCTCTCGCCCTCGCGACTTGCCGCTGGTGGTGCTCGGCCACAGCTTCGACGTGCTGCGAACGGTGGTGCTGTCGGGCCGCGAGCTGGTCCTCGGTGTTCCCCAGCTCGTGGATGCCGTGCGGTCGGGTGAACCGCTCGGTACCGAGCTCCACTTCCTGCAAGCTCGCATCGCGGTCACGGTCGTGCTGCGAGAAGCCCTGGCCACGCTCGCCTCGATCGACCTGGCCCGCGGGCTGCCGATCATCCACCTCGACCTGCTCGGCTACGACGAATGGGCTCATCGCCGCGGCCCCCGTTCACCCGAAGCGCTACGAGCCCTGCGCAGTGTCGATCGGGTGATCGGCCGGCTCAGTCGTGCCGCCCGCCGCCGGGATCGGCGTGACTACGACGTGTGGGTGCTGTCCGATCACGGCCAGGAACAGACCGAGCCGTACGTCGAAAGGCACGGCCGTCCCGTGGCCGAAGCGGTCGGCGAGGTCCTGCGTCGGTACGGGATCAGTCACGACGACCATCCCGAACCCCAGCGTGGGATCCAGGGGCAACGAGCCACCATGCTGGGTTATCGGACGGCCGAGCTCCTGGTGCCCGGCCTCGACCTGACCCCTCGGTGGTGGGCACCCGAGCGGGCCACCACCACCGCGCTCGGTCCGCTCGGCCACGTCTACCTACCCGAACCCGTCGCCGATGAGCAGCGTGCGGCAATCGCCGCCGACCTGGTGAATGAGGCCCACATCCCGCTTGTGCTGGCTGCCGACGGTCCCGACCAGGCGCTGGCGTGGACCGACACCGGCCACTACCGACTCCCGGCCGACGCGGCTGACGTGCTGGGCAAGGGGCATCCGTATCTGCACGAGGCAGCCGCGGACCTGGTGGGCGTCTGCCAGCACGCCGACGCCGGCGATCTGGTCATCGCCGGGTGGCGACTGGACGGACCGCCGGTGAGTTTTCCCCACGAGAACGGATCGCACGCTGGACCAGGCCCCAACGAGACCAGTGCCTTCGTGTGGGCGCCGGCCGATACGCCGCTGGGTCACGATGGACCGCGTCCCACCCGAGCCGGTGATCTCCGTCGCGCCGCGTTCAGTGTGTTGGAGGGCACCGGACATCGACCGGCCGCTCGTTGGCTGCGCGAACCCGACGGTAGGTCGATGCGGCTGCTCACCTACAACATTCACAGCTGTGTGGGCCTCGACGGCGTGATGTCGCCGGAACGTATCGCCCGGGTCATCGCCCGCATCGAACCCGACGTGGTCGGGCTCCAGGAGGTCGACGTGGGTCGCAGCAGCACCGGCGGTGTCGATCAGGCCCGGATCATCGCCGAGCAGCTGGGTATGGACCTGTACTTCCACGCCACACGCGAAACCGAAGGTGGGTACTTCGGCGACGCCGTGTTGAGCCGCCTACCCATGCGCGTACACCACACCGGACCGCTCCCCCGCCTGGAGGGCGACCACGACCTGGAACCGCGCGAAGCCGTCTGGATCGAAGTCGATGCCGGTCAGACCACGTTCTCGGTGATCAACACCCATCTCAGCGTGCATCCCCGTGAACGGCGGATGCAGGCCGATGCCCTGCTCGGGCCGGACTGGCTGGAACCCGTGCCGGTGGGCGAGAACATCGTCCTGTGCGGCGACTTCAACGCCAGCCCCCGCCTACCGACCTGTCGCGCAATCAGTCGCCGTCTCACCGACGTGCAGGTGGGCCTCGACGGACACCGCCCCCGCCGAACATGGGGTGGGCGTTGGCCCGTCGCGCGCATCGACCACATCTTCGTCGACCCGTCGCTCCAGGTGCTGCACACCGACGTGCCGGCAACCCACCTCACCCGCACCGCGTCGGACCACCTCCCGCTCTACGCCGACATCCGGGCCCCTTCACCGCCCATCTGAGCGCGGCGGCGAGACCTTTTGCTGCCTCTCGATCAAAGTGGTAGCACTCTGATCGGGGTAGGGGCCGCCCGGCGACACCCGTCGGCCGAGTTCCAGCTCGATCGGGGGAGTCATGAGTGGGACCCGCACATCAGTGTCGGTGAGTTCAGCGCGTTGGGCCGTCGCGGTCGTGGTGATGATGATCGCCGCCCTGCTGGCCCCACCCGTCGTGGGTGCCCAGGACGGCGGAGGATCTGCCCCACCGGCACCCGTCGCGCCCGACGATGCGCCCTTCGACGTCTTCGACGACACGGTCATCCCCTTCCAGCAGGGTGCACCCACACCACCGCCGCCGGTGCTTCCGGCCGGCACCGTCGGCGGCGCCTGGTCATTCGAAGGTGGGGCACCCACCATCAACGGCCAGGTCGAAGGCATCGCCAACGGTGAAGCCGGCGGGGCCCTGCACACCGTTCTCGCTCATCCCACCAACGCCGACATCATCTACGTCGGCGGCGCCAACGGCGGCATCTGGAAGACCACCAACGGCACGTCGGCATCCCCGAACTGGACGCCACTCACCGACTTCGAGTCGTCGCTGTCGATCGGGGCCATGGAATTCGACACCACCGACGCCACCCGCCAGACCATCGTGGCCGGCTTCTCCAGCCCCAGCTCGTTCGGTGGGGTGAGCGGCCTGCTCAACGGCCTGCTACGCACCACCGACGGTGGCGCCACCTGGACCCAGATCAACATCGCGACCAACGGCTTCCGGGTGTCGGGCATTGCGGCCCGGGGCAACACGATCGCGGTGTCCACCAGCAACTGCTGTGTCATCTACACCAACGACCTCGGTGCCAACTGGTTCACTGGCGTCGCGGGAGCGGCCTTCGATCTGGTCGACGACCTCCCGCTCGGCAACCCCGCCACCTTGTTCGCCGGTGTGCAGTTCCAGGGCATCTTCCGGTCGACCAACACGGGCACCAGCTACACCAACATCTCCGTCTTCAATGCCGGCCTGGCAGCAGCGATCGCCGACCCTGGCAACAACAACATCGAGATGGCCGTGGCCCCCACCACCGGGCGTCTCTACGTCGCGGTCATCAAGAACGGTCAACCCTCGTGGATCGGGTACAGCGACAATCCGTTGGCGGCCACACCCGCGTGGACCCAGATGGATCTCCCCATGACCCCCGACGGTGAAGGCGGCGGCATCGCACCACGCGAGAAGCCGGGTTCCCAGGGCGGGATCCACTTCTCCATCGTGGCCGATCCCGCCAACGCCAACATCGTGTACGTGGGCGGCGATCGCCAGCCTCGCAGTCTGGCTCTCACGTTCCCCAACTCCATCGGGGCCAACGACTTCTCGGGGCGACTGTTCCGAGGCAACACGACGGTGGCACCCACCGGCGGCAACCCGTCACCGCAGTGGGATCACCTCACGCACTCCGACAACGTCGCCGCCATTCCCGGCGGCGGTACGGCCAACGACAGCGCACCTCACGCCGACTCCCGCGAAATGGTGTTCGACGCCAACGGCAACATCCTCGAGACCGACGACACCGGCATCTACCGGCGAACCAGTCCCACCAACAACACCGGTGACTGGTTCTCGATCAACGGCAATATGGGCACCGGCGAGTACCACGACGCCGCCTACGACACCATCTCCAACCGTGTCATCGCCGGCGCTCAGGACAACGGCACGGTGTACCAGGACAACGCCGACGCCATCTTCGACCACCTCAACACCGGCGACGGTGGTGACGTGGCCGTCGACGCCATCACCCTGGCCGGGGCCAATCAATCGATCCGGTACTCGAGCTTCCAGGTCTTCCAGGCCCTGCGCCGGACGGTGTTCAACAACACCGGCGGCATCGTCAGTACGACGTTCCCACCGGTGGCGCTCGGGGGTACCCCGTTCGCCAACCTGGGCGACGTCGCGTGGTTCGACCAGCCGATCGAGCTGAACAAGGTCGACCCCACCAAGGCGATCTTCGGAACCCGCGCTGCCGGCTTCGGCCGCCTGTACATGACCGATGACGGGTTCAGCACCATCACCATCGGTGAAGCCACCGGGCAGAACGTCCGGGCTCTCGCGTATGGCGGCGTGTCCGGCGGCGTTCCCAATGCCGACGTCATGTACTACGGCGTGGGATCCGACCTGCACTTCCGCAATGGCGGTGCGCCCGTCAACCTGCCCGCCTACCCGGGCGGACCACCCGTCGATATCGTCATGCATCCGACCGACTGGAACACGGTGTATGTGATCGACACCAACAAGGTGTACCGGTCCACCAACGCCGGAGCCAACTGGACAGACGTCACCGGAACGTTCAGTGCAACCGGCCTGCGAATGAACTCGGTCGAGTACGTGACAGGCATGAACTCCATCGGCGTGGCCACCAACCTCGGGGTCTTCGCCATGGACGTCAACACCCTGGTCTGGTCGAGGCTCGGCAGTGCTCTCCCCAATGCCTTGGCCTACGACCTCGACTACGACAGCGCCGACAACAAACTCATCGTGGGCACGATGGGTCGCGGTGCCTGGTCGCTGCAGATCGGTGGCGGCGGTCCTACGTGTAATGGGTTGGCGGTGGACGTGGATTTGAATATGGGTCAGGTGCCGACGGTGAACGCGGATGTGATCTTGGGGACTCCGGGCCCGGATGTGATCGTGGCGTTGGGCGGTAATGACACGATTTGTGGCCAGGGTGGTAACGACACGATCAACGCCGGCCCCGGCAACGACTGGGTCGACGGCAACCTGGGCAATGACACGGTGTTTGGCCAAGACGGCGACGACACCATCATGGGCGGCCAAGGCGCCGA
>JBPCTQ010000103.1:0-11258 GCA_051011595.1 Acidimicrobiales bacterium | reverse complement strand
CGACGGTCCGCCCGCCAATCACCATCGGAGGCACACATGACCGAAGCATCTCCCGAGGCCGAGGATGCCGGACACCTTCGTCCGATCGAACGCACCGTCCTCCGGCTCGAGAATGCCGGCCAGTCCGACGCCGAGATTGCCTGGCGGCTACGCCGCAGTCCCGGTTATGTCCGCCGCACCCTGGCGCTGGCCAAGTTGCCCCGCCCGGCCGCTCCCGTCCAGCAACGAGCCCCATGGGATCTGCGTCCCATCGAACGCCGGGTGCTGCGGGGCAGAGACAACGGGGTCGACGACGTGGAGATGGCGGCCCGGTTGAAACGGTCGCCTGCTCATGTCCAGCGGGTAGAAGCGCTGGCCGACTACAAGCTGGCCCAGGCCGCAGGAGGTGCAACCCGATGAAGGTGTGGATCGACCAGGATCTTTGCACCGGCGACGGCCTGTGTGAGGAGATCGCACCCGACGTCTTCACCCTGCTCGACGACGGACTGGCCTATGTCAAAGAAGGCGACAAGGTCTTCGACGACCCGGCCGGCGCCGAAGGAGTGGCGGTGGTGCCCGACGGGCAAGAAGAGGCCACCATCGAGTCGGCCGAGGAATGCCCCGGCGAGTGCATCTTCATCGAGCCTTAGACCGGCCCTAGCCCGCCGTCGACCACCCGAATCCAGCTCTTCTCCGGGCGAATCATCCAGTGTCGGCCGGTGGCGGTGATCGGCGGCGCAGCGGTTTGTGGGGTGTGCCGTCGGGTCGATGGGTCCACCACGTGCCGTCGTCGGCTCGGCCGACGGCCCATCCGCGGTCGTGGATCTGATGATGATCGGCCGCACACACGTTGACCAGGCCGTCGAGGTCGGTTCGTCCACCCTGGGCCCACTCCACGATGTGGTGAGCGTGGGTGAAGCCGGCACCGGACTGATCGCAGTCGGGGAAGGCACACACCCCGTCGCGCACCAGCAGCGCCAACCGTTGCTCGTCGGTGGCGCACCGTGACCGCCGTCCCATGTCGAGCACGGTGCCGTCGGTGTCGAGCACCATGGGGATGATGCCGACCTGGGCGGCCAGCTTGCGGAGCTCGGACACGGGTACGGGAGTGCCATCGGCCAACTCGCTGAAACCGGCCTCATCGAGGCGACCCATCAGCCAGTTGATGCCGATCACCGCCACCAGCGATGCGTGCGGGGGCGCCAGTGGACCAGCACCGTCGTCGTCGGCCGCTCCGGCCGGGTTCATCGACAGGCGGGCCATCTCCAACAGTGCATCGGCGAAGAGTTGACGTCGGCGAGACCGGGGGATGTGGGTGGCCTGACCAGTCTTGGCCTCGCGCCGCCACAGTCGATCGGCGTGGTGTTGAATCGCACTATGCACCTCGGCCCCCCAGATGGGATCGAGCTCGGCGAACACCACCGCCATGCCGTCGTCGTTGTCGTAGATGGATCCCCGCCGTCGCCGCCGCTGGCCGGCCAATTCGGTCTCGCCGTCGTCGCCCGACTGGCTGCGCTGCCACTGCTGGAGCTGGGTGCGGAAGTCGTCGGGGTTGGAGCGGGTGGCCATGGCCAACAGTTCGGGTTCGGCGGCCTCGACGCAACGAGCGTGGTCGGCATGGGCATCGGCCAGCAGGGACGCGTGTTCGAGCGTGAGGTCACCTCCGCGCAAGCCGTCGGCCACACGGGGCAGCCGTTCGAGCTGGCGCGAGAGTTTGGCCCGTTTGCGTGACTCGCGACCGCTCACGCCAGTGGCCTGGCGCAGCACCTTGGCCGGATCGGCCAACCCGGCCTTGGTGGCCAACTGTCGTTTGGTGACCTCGGCGAGGATGCGGGCCTCGCAGCCGTCGAGGTGGGCCCGCCCCCTTGCGCACGCCTGCAATCCGAGGGTGAGCTCATCGTCGGTCATGGCGGCGGGATCATCCGACACCGAAGCGAACACATGTTCGATTTGCATGGCCCCAAACTACCGAGCCGGTCGGACACTCTCGGAGACAACAGGGGGACTCCATCGGCGGCGCCGTCGAGGTGCGACCACCGCTCCAACCCCATCGTCAGCGTCGGCGCCGGCCCCCACTTCGCCGCTCCCGTTGGCGCGAACGTTCGGCCTGTTGTTCGAGCTCGGCCACCATCAGGCGATACCGCTCGAGTCGCCGCTCGTCGAGGGCACCCGATGCCACTGCGTCCTGCACCGCACAACCGGGCTCGGGACCATGGGCGCAGTCACCGAATCGACACTGGTTGGCCAACTCGATGACGTCGCCGAACACCCGAGCCAGTGCATCGTCGGCGTCCCACACACCAACGGCGCGCACACCGGGGGTGTCAATGATCATGCCGCCCTGCGGGAGCGCCACCAGATCGCGGGTCACAGTGGTGTGGCGGCCGGCGGCATCGACATCGCGGACTTCGGTGGTGGCCTGACGCTCCTCACCGATGAGCAGATTGACCAGCGTGGACTTGCCCGTCCCCGACTCTCCGATGAGCACCAGCGTGTTCCCAGGCGGTGCATAGGTGAGCAGCGCGTCGGCCGAGGCCGGCTCGTCGGCCCGCGTCGTGAGGATCTCGATGTCGGGGGCGACCGCGGCGACGGTGGCTGCCACCTCGTGCGCGTGCTCGATGTGCACCTCGTCCGCTTTGGTCAACACGATGAGCGGCACGGCTCCGCTGTCCCAGGCCAGGACCAGGAACCGTTCGATACGCCCGGGCGACAGCGGTCGGTCGAGCCCGTGCACCACCCCCACCGCATCGATGTTGGCCACCAGCGGTTGCTCGACGACCTCCTCGGAGGGGTCGCGACGCACCAACATTCGTCGCCGGGGCAACACGGTGGCAATGGAGGGGCCCACGTCGGCATCGTCGACCACCGCCACCCAATCGCCGGTGACGGGCGCCAACTCGTCCTGGGACCGCAGCGAGTCCGACACCACCCGTTCGGGGCCCACGACGGTGACCGCATCGCACTCTCCCCGCTCGACCCGGACCAGACGACCGGGCCGCGCCGACGGATCGTCGGGCAACGGATGGCTGGCCCACTGGTCGTCCCAGCCCATGGAACGCAACGAATCGTCACCGGACATGCGACGATGGTTGTCGACGCCCGCCCCGACCGCCAGCACGAACCCCTCCAGCCCGGGAACCAAACGACACCCAGCGTCGTTGCGTAGCGAGACGACCAAGAGGCACACACCCTGATGAGCACCACCGACGCGCCGATCGAAAGCGACCTCGAACGCACCGATACCGACGATTCCGACCCGAACTGGTGGGGTCGGGCCATCGCCGGCGCGGTCGGGGCAGCCGGCGCCCTCACCTTCGCCGAGCTGATCGACGGCATCAGTGACCAGGTGCCGTCACTCGTGGTTGCGGTGGGCGAGGTCATCGTCGACTACGCCCCTGGTGACGTGGCCGCCCAGTCCATCGAGACCCTCGGCACCGCCCAGAAGACCATCACCTTGTGGGGCATCGTCATCGCCGCCCTGGTCATCGGTGCCCTGCTCGGATGGCGCTCCCGCAAGTCGTTGCGCCCGGTGATCATCGGCTTCGGACTCTTCGCGGTGGTCGGGGGCTGGGCGGCGGCCCGTAACCCGCTCTCATCGACCGGGTGGGCGTGGGTCACGGCCTTTCTGGCGGCCGCCGTGGGTATCGGCATCACCGCCTTTCTCCTCCGTGTGCTGCGTGGCCCCGCCCGCGGCTCGGACCCGTCCGAGGCCGGCGAAGACCCCACCAACCCCCACCACAACCGACGCAACTTCCTGGCGTGGGCTGGTGCCGGGGCCGTGGGATCGGTCGTGCTGGCCCGCTGGGCGCGCCACCTCGAGACGTCCTCGGGCGTGCAGTCGGCCCGCGAGGCCCTCACCCTGCCCGGCGACGCGGCCAACACCGATGAAGCGCTGCGCGCCCTGACCACACTCGACGACGTACCCGGCATCGCCCCGTACATCACCCCCAACGACGACTTCTACCTGATCGACACGGCGTTCACGAAGCCCCAGGTCAACCCGGACACCTGGAGCCTCGACATCAACGGCATGGTCGACAACCCCTACTCGTTGTCGTTCGCCGAGCTCCAGGCCATGGAGGCGATCGACGTCCCCATCACCTTGTCGTGTGTGTCCAACGAGGTGGGTGGCGATCTGGTGGGCAACGCGGTGTGGACCGGTGTGCCCCTGCTCGATGTGCTCGAAGAAGCCGGCATCCAGGACGGGGCCGAGCAGGTGTTCGGTCGTTCGGTCGACGACTTCACGGCCGGGTTCCCCCTCGAGCTGCTCCGAGACGGCCGCCAGGCGCTGGTGGCATACGGCATGAACGGCGAGCCGCTGCCCATCCAACACGGTTTCCCGGTTCGCCTGGTGGTGGCCGGTGTCTACGGGTACGTCTCGGCCGTCAAATGGGTCGAAGAGATCAGCCTCACCACCTGGGACGGCGTCGACGGCTTCTGGATTCCCCGAGGCTGGGGCAAGCTCGGACCCATCAAGACCCAGAGCCGTATCGATGCCCCGCGCAACAACGACACGGTTGCCGCCGGCCGAGTCGCGGTCGGCGGCGTGGCCTGGGCACCCACCCGCGGCATCAGCGGCGTCGAGGTGCGGGTCAACGCCGGCGACTGGCAACCAGCCGACCTCGGCGAGGGCCTGAGCGACGAGACCTGGCTCCAGTGGAAGTTCGAGTTCGACGCCGAACCGGGCCAGATCGCATTGCAGTGCCGGGCCATCGACGGCGACGGAACGGTCCAGCCCGACTCGATCGCCCCACCCCGCCCCGACGGGGCCGAAGGCCATCACACCATCCTGCTCAACGTCGATTCGGCCTGACACCGACGCACCGAGGCGTCGCACTACCTTTTCGACGAACCACCCGCATGAACACGAGGTCTCATGTCACGCGCCAAGAAGATCGCCATCGGAGCGGCCGCAGCCATCGTGCTCATCGTGGCCGCCGCCCTCTTCTACCTCTTCGTCATCCGCGAGGACGCCCCACCCGAACTCGAGTTGGGTGAGACCCGATCAACCGAAGCCGGCGACGACGCCACCACCACGGCGGCACCGGCATCCACGGCCGGACCCGACACCACCATCACCCCCGCCGAGGGCATCGACGGCGCCTGGACCATCGATCCGCTGTCGGTGGCCGGCTACCGCGTGGTGGAAGACTTCCGCGGCATCCCCGACTTCGAGGCGGTGGGCCGAACCACCACACCCATCGTCGGGTCGCTGACGATCGACGGCACCACCATCACCGAGGCCACCTTCGAGGTCGATGTGGCCGGCATCGAGAGCCCCGAATCACTCCGCGACGGGCAGTTCCGCGACGTCATGGCCACCGACGAGTTCCCCACCGCCACGTTCGTGCTCACCACCCCCATCGATCTGGGCTCGACCCCCGACGATGCGGTGCCGGTCGTGGTGTCGGCCACCGGCGATCTCACGCTGAAGGGCACCACCCTCGCGGTCACGTTCGACATCACGGCCCAGCTCAACGGGAACAAGATCGAGACGCTCTCGCAGATACCCGTCGTGTTCAGCGAGTATGGGATCGACACCCCATCGGCCCCCGGCATCACGGTGGAGGACAACGGGTTGTTGGAAGCATCCATCATCTTCGAACGGCCCTGACGGCCGGGAGGCCATCGTGCAACCTCACCCGATCGCCACGTGGAGCGAGATCCCCGATCGTCAGCCGATCGGCGTCCTCGTCGGCAACGTCGATCTGGTGATCGTGCGATTCGACGACAATCACTCGGTGCTCTACGGGCGGTGCCTGCACCGGGGTGCCCACATGAGCGACGGCCACATCGACGGCGACAACCTCATCTGCGGGCTGCACGGATGGGACTACGTCTTCCACACCGGAGTGAGCAGCTACGACAACAGCGAACGGCTGCACAAGTTCTCATCATGGATCGACGACGACGACCTCGTGATCGACTTCGACGAAGTGGCGGCCTGGGAGAAAGAGCACCCTCAGCCCTACGACCGCGACGCCTATCAGGGTGCCTACCAGGATCCCCACGGCACCCCCGATGAACCGCACGTGGGGCTCATCCGCAAACTCGCCGACGAAGGGCTCACATACCTCGGACACCACGGCCCGGTCACCTCGATGGGTGTCTCGCGTACCGACCTCCCCCACTGGGACGACATCCAGTTCGTCACCGCCCAACTGGCTCGGAAACCCCAGCTCGACGAAGTCGACGTCGCCACCGAGGTGGTCATCGGCCCCAACGCCGATCGGCCGTTGACCCTCGACATCCCGCTGTTCGTCAGCGACATGAGTTTCGGAGCCCTCAGCGAGGAGGCCAAGACGGCGCTGGCCAAGGGCGCCGAAAGGGCGGGCACGGGTATCTGTTCGGGCGAGGGCGGCATGTTGCCCGAGGAGCAGGCCAACAACTCGCGCTATTTCTACGAGCTGGCCAGCGGCAAGTTCGGATGGTCACTCGACAAGGTCGAGTCGGTGCAGGCGTTTCACTTCAAGCTGGGCCAGGGCGCCAAGACCGGCACTGGCGGCCACCTCCCCGGCAACAAGGTCACCGGCAAGATCGCCGAGGTCCGAGGTCTCGAACCGGGCACCGACGCCATCTCGCCCTCCACCTTCGAGGACTTCGACTGCGAGGACGATTTCCGCCGCTTCGCCGACGAGGTGCGCCAGGCTTCGGGCGGGATCCCGATCGGGGTGAAGCTGTCGGCGCAACACATCGAGGACGACATCGACGCGGCCCTGCGCGTCGGCGTCGACTACATCATCCTCGATGGCCGAGGCGGTGGCACTGGCGCCGCCCCGGTCGTGTTTCGTGACCACATCTCGGTGCCCACCATCCCCGCGCTGGCCCGCGCCCGCCGCCATCTCGACGCCCGAGGCCGCCGCGACGTCACGCTCATCACCACCGGGGGGCTGCGCACCCACACCGACTTCGCCAAGGCGCTGGCCCTCGGAGCCGATGCCGTGGCCGTGTCCAACTCGGCCATGCAGGCCATCGGGTGTCTGGGGATGCGGGCCTGCTCGTCCAACAACTGCCCGGTCGGAATCGCCACCCAACAACAAGACCTGCGGTCGCGACTGATCGTCGACGACGCCGCCGACCGGTTGGCCCGGTTCTTCGAGGCCAGCGCGGCCCTCATGGGCGTGCTGGCCCGGGCCTGCGGCCACACCCGTCTCGACCAGTTCTGCACCGACGATCTCACCACCTTCGACCGTGAGATGGCCCATCTCACCGGGATCACCTACGGCGGCGTTCGACTCTGACCGAGCATCGGCGGTAGCGATCGCCGTTGCGCTACCGTCCGGACACCCCAGCGGGAGAACAGCGATGGCCACCCACGAATCACCTTCGACCGAGCGACCCCCTGTACCCGATGGTGACTTCGATTGGCACAAGGTGGCCGAGGTCGACGAGTTGCCCGAGGGCCGGGTGAAGACGGTCACCGTCGGACGCCGCAGCCTGGCCCTGGCTCATTACGAAGGCTTGTACGGGGCCCTCGACAACCACTGCCCGCACCAGGGTGGACCCCTCGGCGAGGGCACCATCGAACATGGCTGGCTGCGCTGCCCGTGGCACGGTTACGACTACTCCCCCATCAACGGGGTCCCTCCGGGCGGGTTCTCCGACGCCCCTCCGTGTTTCCGGGCCGAGGTACGCGACGACGGGGTCTACGTGGCCCTCCCCGGCGATGAACCGCACGTCCGGACGGTGTCCGACGTGATGGTGGAGACGATGGTCAACTGGGGGCTCACCCACGTGTTCGGCATGGTCGGTCACTCCAACCTGGGTTTCGCCGATGCCATGCGAAAGGCAGAGCAGCGGGGCGACCTCACCTACATCGGTATCCGACACGAGGGTGCGGCCGCCTTCGCGGCCGTGGCCTACGGCAAGCTCACCGGAGGGGTGGCCGGGTGCTTCGGGATCGCCGGCCCCGGCTCCACCAACCTCATGACCGGGTTGTACGACGCCAAGCAGGACCGGGCCCCGGTGCTGGCTCTGTCGGGTCAGGTGCCGTCGAAGGTGCGAGGTCGGGGCGCGTTCCAGGACACCGACCTCGAGGCGGCGTTCAGCGACGTGGCCCGGTTCTCCGAAACGGTTTTGGCCGACTCCAACCATGCCGAACTGGCCTCGCTGGCCATGAAGACGGCCATCGTCGAACGCGACGTTGCCCACCTGATCTTCCCCGACGAGGTCCAGGAGTCGCCTGCGGCCGACGGCGCCGAGGCGGCCACACCCAATGGCCGCACCGGGTCTCGGGAGATCTCACCACCCGCGGCCGACGTCGAGCGCGCGGCCCAGCAGCTGGCGGCAGCCGAACGGCCGCTGATCATCGTCGGCAACGGTGCCCGCCGCGAGATGGAACCCATCATCGAGCTGGCCGAACGGCTCGGGGCCGCGGTGGCCACCACGTTCAAGGGCAAGGGGCTCATCAGCGACGACCACCCCCTCGGCTGTGGTGTCATGGGTCGCAGCGGCACACCGATCGCCAGCTGGTTCATGAACGAGAGCGACCTGGTGCTCGTGTTCGGGGCCAGCTTCGCCAACCACACCGGTATCGCCGACTACAAACCCCTCATCCAGGTCGACTACGACCCCATGGCGCTGGGTCGGTTCCACGCCGTCGACCTGCCGCTGCAGGGTCATGTCGGTGTGACCGCTCACCAACTCCTCCAGGCCCTGCCCTCCACGATCGCGTGCAAGGACCTCCGGCCCGAGGTGGCCGAACGTTGGTCGTTGTGGCGCGACGAAAAGGCCCGCCGGCGAGCCGACGACGCCGGTGAGGGCATCAACTCGGCCTCGGTGTTCGAGGCGCTGGCCCGCCACATCGACGACGACGCCGTCATCCCCGTCGACGTGGGCAACAACACCTATTCGTTCGGTCGCTACTTCGAGGTCACCGGCCGACAAGACGTGTTGATGTCGGGGTACCTCGGTTCGATCGGCTTCGCCTTTCCCGCAGCCATGGGTGCGTGGGCCGCGGTCGGCGACCGGCGACAGGTGGTCAGCATCAGCGGCGACGGCGGATTCGGGCAGTACGCCATGGAACTGACCACTGCGGTGAAGTACGGCATGAACATCACCCACGTCCTGCTCGACAACGGCGAGTTGGGCAAGATCTCCAAGGAGCAGCGGGCCGCCGAGTGGGACGTGTGGCAGACCGGTCTGCACAACCCCGACTTCGCCGCCTTCGCCGAGTTGTGCGGAGCCAAGGGATTTCGGGTCGAGCGCCTCGACCAACTCGACGACGCCATCACTGCCGCGCTGGCCCACGATGGGCCCGCACTGGTCGATGTGGTGGCCGACGCCTTGTTGGTCTGACGACATGCGGGTCGTCTTCTGCATCATCGACTCGCTGCCGCCGCGTTGGGTGACACCCACGGTCACGCCGCGCCTGCACACGCTGGCTCAGGCCGGCGGCTGGCACCGGGCCGGCGCCACGTCGGTGCTCAGCTCGGCCACCTATCCCAACCACGCCAGCTTCATCACCGGCACGGAGCCGGTCGATCACCGTGTCATCACCAACCGGGCCCGCGTCGGCGACGACTGGGTCAAGGCCCACAAGGTGGGGCCGGTGGGCACCACCCTGTTCGAGACCTGTCGCCAGGCGGGGATCAGCACCGGCGCCGTGTTCGGCGACCACAAGCTGGTGGGGGTGATGGCGGCCCACCACGCCCACCAACACTGGCCGCCCGACGGCCACCTGCCCGTCGACGCCACCCGCGACGAGTTCCGTTACGCCGCCGATCAGACCGTGCTCGACGCGGTCGGGCACACCAACGTGCTCGATGCCGAGCTGGCCGTGGTCCATCTCAACGAACCCGACACCGCGTGCCACCTCTTCGGGCCCGACAACCCCGAGGCCACCGCCCGGTTCACCGCCACCGACCAGGTGTTCGGAGCAATCGTCGATCAACTCGACTGGGACAACACGGTCGTGGTGGTGGTCAGCGATCACGATCAGGAAACCGTCGACGACGAACAGCCCCTCGACCTGGCCGCGTTACTGAGCTTGCACGACCTGCCGGGGTCGGTCGACGACGATGGCACCGCGGCGGCAGTGGTCGACGGCCCCGGCCTCGACACCCTGCTGCAACTCGACGAGCTCACCGGAGGTGAGGCCGTCGACGACCGCATCGATCTGGTGTGGGCCGAACCGGGCCAGGTGTTCGGCCAAACCGGATTCGGGCTGCGCGGCCAACACGGCAGCATCCGCACCGCCCGGCAGGTGGCCGTGGTGGGTGGCGGCCATCCAGCCGCGGCCGAGCTGGGTGCCGCCGTCGCCGAGACCCGACCCCACGCCACCGATTGGGCACCCACCATCACTCGGCTGTTCGGAGTCGAGATGCCGTCCGCCACCGTACGAACGTTGGTCTGACATTGCCCGCCTGCGCGCCCTCGACCTGCCCGGCGGTTCGGAGTTCCTCATCGAGCTTCAACGGGCCTGGGATGAAGGCGATGCCGTGCTTCCCCTCGATCCGCGACTACCGGTGGCTGCTCGCGACCGGCTGATCGGCGCCCTTCGCCCGCACCAACTCATCACCACCGACGACCGAGTCGACCTCGACGACGGCATCGACACCGACCCCGACGACGCATTGGTGATGGCCACCAGCGGCACCACCGGCGAACCCAAGGGAGTGGTGCTCACCCACGAGGCCATCCGGGCGTCGGCCGAGGCCACCTCGGCGGCCCTCGACGTCGACCTCGATCGCGACCGCTGGCTGGCCTGCCTCCCGCTCTCGCACATTGGTGGCCTGTCGGTGGTGACCCGGGCGTTGCACACCGGTGTCGACCTCGAGATACACGATGGCTTCGACGCCGCCGCAGTGGCCGAGGCCGGCCGTCGCGGAGCCAGTCTCGTGTCGCTGGTGCCCGCGGTGCTCGACCGCCTCGACGTGGGAACCTTTCGCACCGTGCTGTTGGGCGGATCGGCCATCCCCGCTGACCGACCACCGAACTGTGTGGCCACCTACGGGATGACCGAGACAGGGAGCGGTGTGGTGTACGACGGGCAGCCCCTCGATGGCGTCGATCTCCGGATCGTCGACGGGGAGATCCAGGTCCGCGGCCCGATGCTGCTGCGCGCCTACCGCGACGGCTCCAACCCGGTCGACGACGACGGCTGGCTGGCTACGGGAGACGCCGGCGCGCTCTCCGACCGTGGCGAGCTCTCGGTGTGGGGACGCACCGGCGACCTCATCATCAGCGGGGGCGAGAACGTGTGGCCGGTGGCCGTGGAGAGGGTGCTCGACAGTCACCCGCTCGTGGCCGAGGTCATGATCGTCGGTCGCCCCCACGCC
>JBPCTQ010000102.1:0-4053 GCA_051011595.1 Acidimicrobiales bacterium | reverse complement strand
TACTACCTGCGTGAGGTCTGGTGGAACAAGATGATCCGCCTCGATCAGCCGCCTCGGAAGTGGGCAGCCTCGATCAAACGTGATCGACGCATGCTGGCCATCACCACCACGTTCATCGTGGCCGGCGTGTTCGCCCTCGGTGTTTTGGCCACTGGTTCGTGGGTGGCGGCCGCCTGGCTGGTCGTGAAGGTGCTGGTGGTGCCGTTCTTGATCTTCAATTGGTTCATCGGCTTCACCGTGTACGTGCACCACATCGGCACCGACATGCCCTGGCCGGCGCGTGGCGAATGGAACAAGGTTGCCGCCCAGGTGGACTCCACCAAGGTGTTCCGTATCCCCCGGGTGTTCGACTTCTTCTTCCACGGCATCTTCCTGCACGTGCCCCACCACGTTGATCAGCGCATTCCCTGCTATCACCTCGACGAGGCCACCGATGCCATCGAGGCGGCCTTCCCCCACCGCATCGCCGACGCCAAACTCGGCGCCCGCGACTACGTGGCCACCACTCGGGCCTGCAAGTTGTACGACTTCGACAACGGCCGCTGGCACACCTACGCCAGTGCCGCCCGATCGTTGCTGGTCGTCGACGACACCACCGGGGCCGCGGGCGCCGAGGCGGCCTGAGCATCCGGGCCTGACGGTCAGCGATAGGTGAACTGCACGTCGAGCTGTTCGAGGCCGCGCAGCACGTAGCTGGGTGCGTAGCGGAGATCCGGGTCGTCGCCCAACGAGATGGTGTCGACATTGTTCGCCAACACCTCGAGCGCCACGCGGGCCTCGAGGCGAGCCAGGGCCGCCCCCAGGCAGTAGTGCGGCCCCTTCCCGAAGGCCAGGTGGGCGGCGTGGTCGGTGCGATCGATGGAGAACTCTTCGGCTGCAGCGAAGACGTCTTCGTCGCGGTTGGCCGACCCGAACATGACCCACAGGGTCGAACCCGCGGGAATCGCCACGCCCCCGACCGACGCGTCGACGGTGGCCATCCGGAACAGGCCCTGGTTGGGGCTGGCCAGGCGCAGGGCCTCCTCGATCACGGCGGGGATACGGCTGGGGTCTTGCTTGACCATCTCCCATTGGTCGGGGTGGTCGGACATGAACACCATCAACTCGGCCAACAGGCTGGCCGTGGTCTCGCTGCCGGCCACCTGGATCTGGCGGATGATCGACAACATCTCCGGCATCGACAGCGGTTCGCCCTCGACGTCGTCGTCGTTGGTGAGACGAGCATGGAGCAGGTCGGACAAGAAGTCGTCGCGGGGGTGCTCACGGCGGGCCTCGATCTCGCCGGCGAAGTAGTGCTGCTGCTCGACGATGGCCCGCTGGGCTTGGATCCTCTGTTCATCGCTCACGTCGCGACCGATGGCCGACACCGATTGGTCGGCCCAGCGCTTGAAGTCGGCCTGGCGGGTGTCGGGCACCTCGAGCACCTCGGCCACGGCGCGCACCGGAATGGGCACGGCGTAGTGAGCCATGAAGTCGACGACGGGTTGGCGATCGAAGCCGGCCACCAGCTCCTCGCAGATCTCGCGTAGGCGAGGTTCGGTCTCCGACAGCCGCTTGGGGGTGAACGCCTTCGACACCAGGCTGCGGTAGCGAGTGTGCGACGGTGGGTCCTCGGTGAGCAGGGTGGACACCTCGGGCCAACCCTCGGCCACGATCTCGCGCAGCTGGGCCCGCACCTCCTTCGACGGCCGACTCATGGGGATGGCTGCTCGTGAGGAGAACGTGGTGGGGTCGACGAGGACCCGGCGCACGTCGTCGTAGCGCGACACGCAGTAGACGTCCTCGCCGGGCCGACCGACGCGCCCGCCGTCGAGATACATCACCGGCTGTTCGCGCCGGATGGACGCGTACGAGGCCCATGGTGATTGCAGAACTTCGTCGGCGAGGGGGTCGAAGTGTTCGATGTCGGTCACGGTTCGATCCTCACCTGGAGTCCGTCGGGAACGCAATTTTCGGGGAACACGCCCATCAGAGAGACGCGGCGGCTTGGTCGATCATGGCCGTGAACTCGGCCTCGGTGAGCTCGCCGCTGCGTCGCTCGATCACGGTGCCGTCGCCGGCGACGAGCACCCAGTAGGGGAAGCCGGCGAGACCGTAGGCATTGGCGATGGTGTCCTCGTCGGAGTCGGCCAACACCGGATCTGGCCAGTCCTCTCGGTCGAACCACGCCGCCGGCGGGTAGTTGGGTGCACCCTCGTCGACAGAGGTGGAGACGGCGACCACTTCGACGCCGTCGGGAAGCTCGTTGCTGGACAACCAGTCGACGACCCGCGGCACCTCGTCCTGGCAGTGAGGACACCAGTGGGCAAAGAACCCGATGGCCCGGACGGTCCCGTCGTCGATGTCGACGTCGATCACCTCTGCGGTCTGCACACTCTGGGCTCGCATCGATGGGGCCGCCAGACCCACTGCGTTGCCGGTTCCGTCATAGAGCGGCAACGGGTCGCCGAAGGTCTCGGCGAATCCGGTGGCGATCCCTTCGTCGTTGCTGGTGTTGGTCTGGGCCACCGCCACACCGATCACGATGGCGATGACCAGGATGACCCCCAGCCCAGCCCAGATGAGCCAGCGGGCTCGCTGGGATTCGGACTCGCTGTTCTGTCGAGCTTGGAGTCGGGCCGGGGTCGGGTCGACACGTTTGGGGCGGTTGCTCACGGCTGTTGTCCTCCGGTGGTGGACGTGGATCGGGTGGAGATGGCCAGAAGGGCGATGATGAGGATGAACGAACCCAACGCCAGCAGGGGGATCGACACGAATCCGAAGACCTCCACCCAGCGGAAGCTGCATGGTGCGTCGGTGGAACACGTCGAGCCCTGATCGGGGAAGGCCTGGAGTTGGTAGTGGTAGATCGACACCGCGGCCCCGAGCCCGGCCAGGATGATGCCGTACGGCACGATCGAGCGGTCCTTGCGGACCAGGGCCACCGGCAGGATCACGGCCAGGGGATACATGGCGATGCGCTGGTACCAGCACAGCTCGCACGGGGTGAAGTTGCGCACCTCGGAGAAGTACAGGCTGCCCGCCGTTGCGGCGATGGCGACCGCGGCGGCCAAGGTGAAGGCGGCGCCGGTGAACTCGGTGCGGATCGCGTCGGGAGCAACGGTCATCACCAGAGTGGTGAGAACGAGGCCGGCTCCGACGAGCAGCGTGAATATGGTCTCGGCCGCCTGGGCGTCCACTCGATCACCGTACGAGTGACCCCCGCCTGGGGCCCGGGACCTTGGTCGGGATTCGTCGATCAGTCCCGGGTCGACGACGGCGAGCTACCGTCGCCGCGATGACCGACCACATCGAACCCCGTTCACGCCGATGACGTCGGCGACGGGAGCGTTCTGGACGGTGCGGATGACCTCGCGGTGGATGGTCGGGTTCAGCATCGCCAACATGGTGGCTGCCGTCGTGATGGCGGTCGCGTGGAATCTGGTGGTGGGGTTGGCCTTCCTGGCGGCATCGGGCGTGGTCGGGATGTTCTCCACCGCCCTGGTCCAGATCGACCCCGAGGGCCTGTCGGTGCGGTTCGGTCTCGGGTGGCCGCATCCGCGTGTGAGGCCCGAACGGATCGAGCAGGCCAGTGTGGTCGAGGTGGTGCCGCTCCGTCATGGAGGTTGGGGTTACCGGGGCAGTCTGCGGTTGTTCGACGAGGCCGCCGTCATCATCCGAGGCGGGGAGGGGATCCGCCTCGATCTGGTCGACGGCAAGCGATTCCTGGTGACGGTCGACGATGCCGCCACCGGCGTCGCCTTTTTGAACTCTGTCCTTCGATGATGGGCGGCCGCGCGTGACCTACGCCGTGATCACCACCGTGCCCGTCGAACCGGGATCGATCGACGAGTTGGCCGAGCTCTTCGACACCACCAATCGTCGGTTGGTCGAGGGCCACCACGACTGGTTGGGGGCATGGTTCACCGCCAACCGAGACGACAACACGGTCACCGTCATCGCTCACTGGCGATCACCGGACTCCTATGACCAACTGCGCACCAGCCCCGAGTTCGCCGAGACGATGGCCCGATTCTCCAGCCGATTCACCGGCCCACCATCGGTGTCGGTCAA
>JBPCTQ010000101.1:0-3112 GCA_051011595.1 Acidimicrobiales bacterium | reverse complement strand
GGACATGGGAGCGTGGCACCGGGTGTGAGAAGGGTGCACGGGCGGCGACTGAACACCTCCGCCGAGACGGTTCGGGAAGTTGGTGGTGGTGGTGTCTGAGGTCGTGGTGGAGCCTTTCAGCGCCCTGTTCCAAAGAGAGTTCGTGGGCATGGTGGCGCTGGCCGAGGCAGTCTCGGGTGACCCATCGGCCGCCGAGGACATCGCCGCCGAGGCGTTCTCTCGCGCCAATCGGCGATGGGACCGGGTGGGGTGCTACGACAAGCCGGGTGCATGGGTGCGGCGGGTCACCATCAACCTGGCGCTCAAGCGCAAACGTCGGTTGGGGCTCGAGCGGGTGTCGCTCTCGCGCCAGCGTGCAACCGATTTGGTGGAGGGACCGCCCGAACTCGACCACCCGGTCTGGGCGGCGGTGGCCGAGCTGCCGCCCAAACAACGAGCGGCGGTGGCATTGTTCTACCTGGAAGACCTTCCTGTGTCCGAGATCGCCGAGATCCTCGAGTGCAAGGTGTCGACAGCAACGTCGCATCTCGACAAGGGTCGGAAGTCGCTGCGCCAGCGCTTGGGCGGGGGTGATGACTCGTGAGCGATGAGGATCGCCGGATCGGCGACGCATTCGATCGGTTGACCGAGCGGCGCACGTCGACCACCGACGTGCCGGCCGCGCTGGTGGCGGTGCTCGAACGGGCGCCCTGGTGGCGCCGGTACCGGATACCCCTTGCGGTGGGCCTGGCGGTGCCCGCGGTTGCGCTGTTCTTGTTCGCCTTGTTGAGCGCTGACTCCACCCAACGTGCGGTGGAGACCGATCCGGGTCTGGCCGGAACCTCCTCGGTCCCCCCTGCGGTCGAGACCACGGTGCCGGCTTCTCCGACACCGACCACCCCGGCGCCCGAGGTGGTGGCCGCCTCGGCAGAAGAGGCCATCGATCTTTTTCTCACCAACCGGGGTGACACCTACGCCGGTGATTGTGCCGAGCCCGTTGGATCGGGTCTCTGCACCTCGTTGGCCGAACCGGGCGATGGCGGGCCGGAACGGCACCAGGTATTCGACCAGTCGAGCCCGACCGGTGAGACCCTCGTGGTAGCCACCACCGGCACCGAGTGGTTTGTCGTCGACACCGAGCTCGACGGCTACCGCGTGTTCTACGAACCCTTCCAGGCCGGCGACAGCGACAGCATCGACTGGATCACACCCGACCAGACCCAGACCGTCTTCACGGCCGAACCCGACCTCACCCGGGATCGCGTCGACACGGTGGCGGTCTTCTCCGATGCACTGGTCGGTCGTCATGTACCGGGCGATCGATGCGAACGGTCGCTGATCCGAATCGACTCCGCCACCGGCGCGGTGGAACAGATCGGCGAGGGCACCGAACCGCTGGTGAGCCCCACCAGCCGGTTTCTGGCCTATCGGGCCGGTGACTTCGAAGGACGGGAACCGGGTCAGGGTGAGAGTTGCCTGGTCGACGGTCGACTGATGGTGCTCGACCTCTACAGCGGCACCGAGTCCGAGCTCGCCTTCGCCAACAGCGGCGAGCTGGGTGGGATCAGCACCGTCCAGTGGGCGCCGAGCGCTCCGTTGCTGGCCGTCGACGACGGTCCCGACTCCACCCGGTCATCGATCGTGCGTATCGAACCCAGCGGTGTGCTCACCACCGTGGAGATCGATCGTGATGTTCCGGAGCTGAACGGGTTGATCAGCAACGAGGTGGTCGAATGGGAGTCCAACGACGTCCTGGTGTTGCGGTTCTACGAGCTCGCCGCGGAAACGGAATCCCTCACGGCCCGCTACGCCGCCGACGGGTCGTTTCTGTCCCTGGTCGACCTTCCGGCCGACGACCCCGAACTACCGGCCGTCCCTCCCGCCGATGACCCCGAGGTTCCGACCGTCCCTCCGGCCAATGACCCCGAGGTTCCGACTTTCCCTCCGGCTGCCGAGACGCTGGTACACGGTGGCCAGACCTGGGCGGTCGTATTGGCCGGAGTGTTGGGTTGTTGTGACGATCCAGTGCTCGACGCTGCGGTGAGCGCGGCGAGCGCGGCCGGGTACCAGACCGGACCCACCGACTGTGACGACGGTGCCGCCGCGGCACTCGACCTGCCCGAAGACGAGACCGTGGCCACCGTGAGTGTGTACTTCGATACCGAGCAGGCGGCCATCCAAGCCCGGGAGGCCTTTGCCGCGGCCGACGTGGAGGGTGTGGTGGCCGAGGTCACCACCTTCTGTCTCGATTGACGGTGTCTGAGGTCGACTGCCTGGATTCAAGCGCGACAGCCGATCTGTCGTTGGACGAAGATATTGGCGACCTCATTGCGCTGGTCTCACATGGCTCTTACAGACGGGCCTCACCATGGTCTTCACCTACCCCCTCCCAACCCCCCCAAGGAGACCCCAATCATGAAACCCCTCAAGAAAGCGGCCGTCGCCGGAGTGGCCGGCTTGTCGCTGGCCGGCGGAAGCCTCGCCATCGCCGCCGTGTCGCCGCTCGGCATCGCCGGTGCCCAGGAGGACGAGACCGAGCAGACCTCACCTGAGGGTCGAATCGCTTCCGGGCTGGCCGAGATCCTGGCCGAGCTGGTCGACGAAGGCACCCTCACCCAGGACCAGGCCGATGCCGTCACCGAGCGGGCCGAGGAGAAGGGCGCCGAGCGCCGGGCCGAGTTCGAGGCCCAGCGGGCCGAACGCGAAGCGCAGCGTGAAGAGACCGCGGCAGCCATCGCCGAGGCCGCCGGAGTCACCGTCGAGGAGCTCCAGGCTGCTCGCGAGAACGGCGACTCGCTGGCCGACATCGCCGGCGACAACGTCGATGCGGTGATCGCCCTGTTGGTCCAGGAGCAGACCGATCGCATCAACGAGGCCGTCGAAAACGGCCGCATCGACTCCGAGCGGGCCGATGAGGTGCTGGCCGAGGTCGAGCAGCGGGTGACCGACATGGTCAACGGTGAAGGCGGCTTCGGGCGAGGTGGCTTCGGCCGTGGCCCGGGTCATCGATTCCCCGGCCGGGGCGGCTTCGGCCCCGGTGCCGATGCTGCTCCCGAGGATGCGCCTGCTGCCTTCGACACCGGCGCCTGACGCGTCCCCCGTCGGCCATCGGCCGTCGCCCCTGTCCCTCCCC
>JBPCTQ010000100.1:0-16261 GCA_051011595.1 Acidimicrobiales bacterium | reverse complement strand
CTCCCGCACCGGCAAGACCACACCGCTGGGTGACACGACCACACCCGTGCCATCGCCGCCACCGCCTGAGGTGTTGGTTCCCACCTGCGCGATACCGCAACCCACCTCGGCGTTGAGACCCTTCTTGTGGGCATGGTCGCGGGCGACCACACACACCTCATGGCGACCGTCGGCCAAGGTGAGGTCGAATCCGAAGCCGTGCCACGGGCCGCGACGGTAGGGCTGCATCAGATCACGACGGATACCACGGGCCTTCTTGCCGGCCACGAAGTCACCGTCAACGAGGAGATGCACACCGATCGGCCGCCGGGTGTCGGGATCGATCGCCCAGCCACTGACGGTGACCTGATCGCCGTTGACATCGATGGAATCGAGCGTTCCGATCGGGGGAACCTGAGGCGCCGCGCCCTCACCTCGGACGGTACGGCAACCGAGGGTGGGGTTGGTGCCGGGACCGTCGTTGATGGCCACCACACAGACCCGGTGGCGGCCGGTGTCGACCGACGCTCGGGCGGTGAAGCCGTGGTAGTTGCCGAATCCGTGGGCCGCGCCGACATCGTTACGCCGGCCATCGGCTCGCACACCGGCGGCGAAAACACCGTCGACATAGACGTGCACCATGATCGGCGCCGAGCCGTCCTTGTCGAGGGCCCACCCGTGGGCCACCACGACACCCTTGCCCACATCGATGCGATCGAGAGATCCGGTCGGAGCGAGCACGGCGCTCGCCCCCACGCCGGGAACGGGCGACACGACGGTGGCCAGAACCACCATCACCAACAGAGCGAGCAGCTTCTTCATCAGGACTTCCGAATCGGCGGCTCCGCCCGCAGATTGATCACTCTACGGGAGGCGCGCGTCAACTCCGACCATGCCACGTACGGGTGGAAGTCGTCAGGTGATGCCGACGGGACACGACACACCTGTGCCGCCGATGCCGCAGTACCCCATTGGATTCTTGGCCAGATACTGCTGGTGATAATCCTCGGCGTAGTAGAACTCGCCGGCGCCGACGATCTCGGTGGTGATGGCACCGAACCCGGCCTGGTCGAGCTGAGCCTGGAAGGTGTCTCGGCTGGCCTCGGCGGCGGCTCGCTGCTCGTCGCCGGAGACGTAGAGACCGGAGCGGTACTGGGTGCCCACGTCGTTGCCTTGGCGCATGCCCTGGGTGGGGTCATGATTCTCCCAGAACACCCGCAACATGGCCTCGAGGCTGGTCTGGGTGCGGTCGAACACCACCAGCACCAGTTCGTTGTGCCCGGTGCGACCCGAACACACCTCTTCGTAGGTGGGGTTGGGGGTGAAGCCGGCGCCGTACCCCACCGCGGTGGTGTACACCCCGGGTGCTTCCCAGAACATGCGCTCGGCGCCCCAGAAGCAGCCCATTCCCACCACCAGGGTTTCGTGATCGTCGGGCCAGGGCGGGGTCATGGGGTTCCCGAGCACCACGTGGCTGGCGGCCACGGCCATGGCCTCGTCCCGCCCGGCCAGGGCCCGGTCGGGGTCGGGCATCTCGCTCTTGTTCCGTCCGAACAACATCGATTTGGTTCCTTGTCGGTAGGTCGAAAGATCGGTGCCGGTCGATCGGCACGCTTCAAATAGGTCAACGACGATCGGGGCCGATCCGTTCCCGATCGACGGTACCGGACTCAGATGACCCAGGCTCCCGGCCGCGACCAGCGGCACCGCTCGGGTCAGCCGACGCCCGTGTCAGAGTGGAGACGGCAGATTCACGGTCAGGGAACCGAGTCGGGTTCGGTCGGGTGTACTCGCCGAGGGGGAACCATGGCCCGAATCATCAGTGTCCCATTGCCGGACTTGTCGATCACAATGTGGCCGGCCGCCGCCCTGAGCGCACGCCACAGGAATCAGGAGGCAACATGAGCCGTCGACCATGGGCCGGGGCAGTCTTGGCCCTGACACTGATCGCGTCGGTGCTCGCACTCAGCGCCGCTCCGGCCACGTCCGCCCCGGCGGTCACCTTCACGCCCGACCGCCCGTTGATCGATGGCGAGACCATCACTGTGCGCGGGGCCGGCCTACCCGTGGGTCACCAGGCCGAGGCCTTCCAGTGTGTCCTGCCCCCGCCCGCCGACGGTGACGAACGGGCGGAGCGCTGCGACCTCGCGGACTTCCGCGAGGGCACGATCAACCATGAGGGTGAGGTGCAGTTCCGGCTGCCGGCTCGGCGGTTCATCGTGGTCGACGAACAACCCGTGGACTGCGCCGATCCCGGCGTGTGTTCGATTGCTGTCACCACCGCCACCGACTTCGACATCAACCAGCCCTACAGCGCAACTGCGGCAGCACCACTCGCGATCGATCCGGAGTTGGGCACACTCCCGCTCGAGCTCGCGGTGAGCATCGACGAGTGGGACGCGCACTCGGTGACCGCCACCATCACCTGTTCCACCGCGGTACGAGTCCGCTTCCGCGCCCGACTGATTCAGCACCGACCGCGAGTGAAGGCATTCGTACAAGATGTGCAACAGGTCGACTGCGTCGATCAGATCACGGTCCACACGCTGCTTTCACCATGGTTCCAAGGCACCCGTCCTGCCGGTCGTCTGCTGCCGGGCCCGGCATCACTCACCGTGGCGGTGAGCGGTAGCGTCGGCCCAACGGGCGACAGGGCCCAAATACGCGAGCAAGTGGTGCTCGACGACACCACCCTGCGCGGCCAGCGGCAGTCGTCCAACGGTGACGGAGCGACGATCCGCTTGCGGGGCATCCGCGTCACCACCAACGGTCGAGCGGTCATCAGCGCGGAGTTGGACTGTCCCCAGCAGGCCCTTGTGCGGGTCGACGCGGCGGTGTTGGCCCCTGCGCCCGGCGGGGCCTCCCGTATCGCCCGCACCGCACCTCACCGCATGCGGACGCCGTGCACGGGCACCACGCGTTTCGAACTCGAGGTGGACACCAGCGCGGTGAGAAAATCGGGGTGGCTGTCGCCTCAGTACCGTCGGGCCGACATCATCCCGGCCGGGCCGGTCGAGGTCCATCTGCTCGCCCGCAATGCCAGCACCAACACACACTCGCAGGTGAGGCGTCCGGTGGCGATCAACCGACCGATCCGGCCGGGGTCGATCACGGTGCCCCACCGGCCCGATTCGCGGCTGCGCGTCGGGCCGGTGGACCGGAGCGGCGTGCGGGGTTCGCTCGCCTGCGACCAATCCGGTTCGATGATGGTGTTCGCCACCGCCGGCCAACGAACGGGCGGGGCCGTGCTCCAGGCCAGCGGATCGAGCTTGGCCCGGTGCGTCGCAGGTCGCACGGTCTTCTTCGACATTGACTGGCGTCAGCCCATTACGGCCGACCGCCACACCCGGGTCGGGCTGTACGCCGCCACGGGCGGCGTCTCGGCCAGCCCGGCCGGCCCGTTCGACCACCGGCAGGGTGTGTGGCGGCGAACCGAATGAGATGACGGACCCAGACTCGAGTAGCCCGCTCCGCGCCCGGAGCCCTACCCTCGCCCATCGATGCAGGTCATCCTGGTGCGCCACGCCCAACCCGTGGCCGAAATCAACACCGACACCATCGCCGACCCGGGGTTGTCCGACCTGGGTCGATGGCAGGCCGACCGCCTCCACGACTGGTTGGCCCACGAATCCATCGATGCCGTCGTCACCAGTCCCAAGAAACGAGCCATCGACACCGTGGAGGCCATGATCGGCCCGAGTGCACCACACACCGTGTTGGCCGACCTCGACGAGATCGACCGAGGGGCGTTCGTGTATCACCCCACCGAACGGTTGCCCATCGATGGCGGCGACTACTGGCAGGCCGTGATGGAAGAACGCTGGGCCGACATCGGGTGGGATCCACCCGACCAGTTCGGATCTCGGGTGGCCGGGGCATGGGATCAACTGGTGGCCGCTCGCCCTGGCGAACGGGTGTTGGTGGGCTGTCACGGCGGCACCATCCGGTTCATCCTCGGCCACGTGCTCGGCCTCGACGGTCGCACCGGCATCACCACCGACTACGCCGGCATCAGCCGGGTGCAGGTCGACACCAAGACGGGCCGCACAACCGTGCACAGCATCAACGAGACCGGCCACTTCGACGCCGACCGGTCCGGCCTCCACGGCACCATGCGCACCGGCCACGCCCCCGGGAGCGGGTAGCTGTACCCCGCTCCGCTCGGGCCGTTCAGGCCACGGAGGCCCTTGGCATCTGGTGGCTCGGTTGGCCGCCACAGGTGACTGCTGCGCCACATCGCCCCATGGCGCTCCGTGAGTATCACCCCGCTCCGCAACCAACCCGAACTGGCGGTACAACGCGCCACATCTGACGCGCCGGACCGCCAGAACGCGCGCACGGCCAAACTGGCGGTACAACGCGTCACCTATGACGCGCCGGACCGCCAGAACGCGCGCGCCGCCGAACTGGCGGTGGAACGCGTCACATCTGACGCGCCGGACCGCCAGAACGCGCGCACGGCCGAACTGGCGGTACAACGCGTCACCTATGACGCGCTGGACCGCCAGAACCGGTGTGCTTGGGGGCTGGTTGGTTCAGAGGGTGGCGACAACATCGAGGAGGCGGTCGACCTCGTCGGCCCCGAGATACACCGCCATACCGGCCCGCACCGCACCACCGTGCTCCAGCAGGCCCAGGGCGGTCATGGCTTCGATGGCGTAGTAGTGGCCATCCCACACCGCCACCCGGGCGTCGGCCAGACGGTGAGCCACGTCGGCCGGTGAGTGGCCGGCCACGGTGAAGGCCAGAGTGGGCGCCCGGTCGACCAGATCGGTGGGTCCGTGCACCGTCACCGAATCGATCGCCAGCAATCCCTCGAGCAGGCGGGCGAACCCCTCTCGTTCATGGGCCTCGATCCGGTCGAGCCCCACCTCCAACAAGAACTCGGCAGCCGCGGTGATGCCGGCGATCGCCTCGAACGACGGGGTACCCCACTCGATGCGGCCCGGACCTTCGTCGTCGGCCGGACGCACCTTGGCCACATCGAGGGCATCGAGCAACGGCCGGCGCATCCACAACACACCGGCGTGCGGGCCGTACCACTTGTACGGCGAGGTCACGTAGGCATCACATCCCAGCGCGGCGACGTCGATGGCCCGATGTGGTGTCCGATGCACCCCGTCGACCAACACACGCGCCCCCACTTCGTGGGCCGCGGCCACCACCGCGGCCACGTCGGGCATCGTGCCCAATGCGTTGGACGCACCGGTGATGGCCACCCACCGCGTGTGAGCGGTCAGCTGGGCCACCACCGCATCAACAGGTAGCCGTCCCGTCGTTGGGTCGAGCTCGGCCATACGCACCGTGGCCCCCGAGTCACGGGCCGCGATGACCCAGGGCATCACGTTGGCGTCGTGGTCGAGTTGTGTGCACACGATCTCGTCGCCCGGGCCCAGTTCACGGGCCAGCGACGACGTCACCCGCATGATCATGGCGGTGCTGCTCGGCCCGAAGGCCAGTCCTTCCGCGTCGGCCCCCAAGAGCCGAGCGACCGACGAGCGAGCCCGCTCCATCACCTGGTCGCACGCATCGGCGGCCGCGAACGAGCCGTGCGTGTTGGCCATACCGCCACTGCGCATGAAGCCGGCCATGGCGTCGATGGCCACGTCGACCGGCTGGGTCCCCGCCGGGCCGTCGAACCGAGCCCACCCGTCGGCCAGTCCGGGGAAAAGATGTGACAGATCGAGCGTCGGGGCCATGGTGGGCAAGCTACCGGTGGGTGACGCACCACCGCCTCCCGGTCCCTACCATCGACGGTCATGAGCGACCGCAGCCCCAAGGACTTCTTTCGGCCCCTGGCCGTGGGAGCGCCCCAACCTCCGCGCGAGATCCCCTTTCGACCGTCGCGGATGATCCACTTCTTCAACCCTGCGGTCGACCAGATCGTGGCCAAGCTGCCCGATCTGGCGCCCAAGGTCGACGTGTTGCTGGGCAACCTCGAAGACGCCGTTCCTGCCGACCAGAAGGAAGATGCCCGAGCCGGGTTGATCCGGGTCGGTCAGGAGATGGACTTCGGCACCACCCAGCTGTGGACCCGGGTCAACAGCCTCGACTCACCCTGGGGCCTCGACGATCTGCTCACGCTGGTCACCGAGATCGGCCACAAACTCGATGTGGTCATGGTGCCCAAAGTGGAGGGTCCCGAGGACATCCACTACGTCGACCGGCTGTTGGCCCAGCTCGAAGCCAAAGCCGGCCTCGAGCAGCCACTCCTGGTGCACGCCATCCTCGAGACCGCTCGTGGGGTGGCCAATGTCGAAGCCATCTGCGGCGCCAGCCCGCGTATGCAGGGTCTGTCGCTGGGCCCGGCCGACCTGGCCGCCGACCGGCGCATGAAAACCACCCGAATCGGAGGTGGGCATCCGGGTTACCTGGTCCGCGAAGACCCCGACGAGGCCGACCCCGACCGAGTGCGCACCACCTACCAGCAGGATCTGTGGCACTACACCGTGGCTCGGATGGTCGACGCCTGCGGAATGCACGGCATCCTCCCCTACTACGGGCCCTTCGGCGACATCGCCGACACCCAAGCCTGCGAGGACCAGTTCCGCAACGCCTACCTCCTGGGCTGCGTCGGGGCCTGGAGCCTGCACCCGGTCCAGATCGACATCGCCAAGAAGGTCTTCTCGCCCGATCCAGCCGAGGTGGCGTGGGCCCAGAAGGTGATCGCCGAGATGGGCGACGGCACCGGCGCCTTGATGATCGACGGCAAGATGCAGGACGACGCCAGCGTGAAGCAGTGCCACGTGGTGGTCGAGTTGGCCCGCAACCTGGCCGACCGTGACCCCGAGCTGGCTGCCTCGTACGGCTTCTGACCCTCGACCGAAACGAGCTCCCCATGTTCGACGACCTCACCCCACGCCGATCGGTGCTGTACATGCCCGCCGCCAACGAGCGGGCGCTCGAGAAAGCCAAGTCGATCCCGTGCGACGCCATCATCTTCGACCTGGAGGACGCGGTCGCCCCCGACGCCAAGGAGCTGGCCCGCGATCAAGCCGTGGCCGCGGTGGCATCGGGCGACTACGGCAACCGCCAGCTCACCATCAGGGCCAACGGGATCGACACTGACTGGGGCCGCGACGACCTGGCTGCCATCGCCACCTCGGGGGCATCGGCGGTGGTGGTGCCCAAGGTGTCGGGAGCACTGCATCTCGACGCGGTGTCCACCCTGCTCGACGAGGCCGGCGCGCCGAGTGAGCTCACCATCTGGCCCATGATCGAGACCCCGGCCGCCATCTTCGCCGCGCGCGAGATCGCCTGGTTCGATCGGGCATCAGTGCTCGTGATCGGCACCAACGATCTGGCCCGCGAGCTCCGGGCCGAGCTGGTCCCCGGACGCCACCCCCTGATCCCCGCCCTCAGCACGGCGGTTCTGGCCGCTCGCGAAGCCGGCAAGGTCATCATCGACGGCGTGTTCAACGACATCAAGGACACCGACGGATTCTCGGCCGAGTGCCGCCAGGGCCACGAAATGGGCTTCGACGGCAAGACCCTCATCCACCCCAGCCAGGTGGAACCCACCAACCAGACGTGGGCCCCCGACGCCGATGCAATCGCCCACGCCCAGGAAGTGATCGACGCCTTCGACGCGGCGCAAGCCCAAGGCAAAGGGGTCGTCACCGTCGGCGGGCGGATGATCGAGAACCTCCATGTCGACAACGCTCGGCGCACCCTGGCGGTGGCGGCGGCGATCGCCGAGCGGTAACCACGATCCACGGGTCGGCGCCCGAACCCGTACACTCCTGGTCACACAACACGCACTGACCGCGAAGCGAAGTTCGGTATCCAAACCGACGCTGTCCCGCAACGGTGAGTCGTCAGGGCCCCCGGGCCACGGCGGCGAGCCCGGCCGCCTTGGTGGTCAGAGCACGACAAGCACCTCGAGGAAGGCGCTTCGTGGGGCAGTCACCTGCCGTCGCGATCGACTCTCGAGCGACGGAGGTTCCCATGCGAAGACTGCTCATCCCCATGATTCTGCTGCTGGCCCTGCTGGCTGCGGCGTGTGGCTCGGACTCGGATTCGTCCGACGAGGCCGGAACCGCCGACACCACCCCGGCCGAGTCGAGCACCACCGCCGCGTCCGAAGACGACGGCTCAGCCGGCGGTGACACGACCGACGACGAGATGGCCGACGGCGACACCGATGGCGGCGAGGACACCGACGCCGGGGGAGCCTTTGGTGGCGCCCCGGCCGCCATCGTCTCGCTGAACCCGAGCGCCACCGAGATGCTCTTTGCCATCGGTGCCGGTCCGCAGGTCAAGGCGGTCGACAACTTCAGCTACTACCCGCCCGAGGCCCCGGTGGTCGACGACCTCAGCGCCTTCGATCCCAACATCGAAGCCATCGCCGCCCTCGAACCCGACCTGGTGGTGCTGTCCGACGCCACCATCGTGGAACAACTCGACGGGTTGGGCATCAACAGCCTGGTGCTTCCGGCCGCCGTTGTCATCGACGACACCTATGTCCAGATCGAACAGCTGGGCGCCGTCACCGGCCGGGTGGGCGACGCCGCCGAGCTGGTGGGCCAGATGCAGACCGACATCGCCGCAGCCGTCGACGGCGTCGAGGTGGCCGATCCCGCTCCCACCTACTTCCACGAGCTCGACAACACGTTGTTCTCGGTCACGTCCGGCACCTTCATCGGCGAGGTCTACGGCCTGTTCGGGCTGGAGAACGTGGCCGACGCAGCCGGCGGCGAGTCCACCTATCCCCAGCTCACCGAGGAGTTCTTGTTGGGCGCCGATCCCGACTACATCTTCCTGGCCGACACCCTGTGTTGTGAGCAGACCGCCGAAACGGTGGCCGCCCGTCCCGGGTGGGACGCCCTTGCCGCAGTCGAGAACGGCACGGTCGTCGAACTCGACGACGACGTCGCCTCTCGATGGGGGCCCCGCCTCGTCGACTTCGTCGAGGACATCGCCGCGGCCCTGGCCTTGGTCCCAGCCGAGGCGTGAGCCGAAGCCGAACCGAGTCATGACGTGATCCAGCCCGAACGGCTGCGAGGAAGCTGGCTGGCGGTCAGCTTCCTCGCGCTGTTCGCGGCGTGCGTGGCCGGCCTCACGGTAGGTCCGGCCGACATCGGTGCCAGCGCCGCTGTTCGAGAGGTGCTCGACCGGCTTCCCCTGATCAACCTCGACTCGGGCCTCACCGAGATCGAATCGAACATCGTGTGGGAGGTTCGCGCCCCCCGCGTGGCCCTCGGCGTGTTGGTCGGCACCGCTCTGGCCCTGGCCGGTGGGTCCTACCAAGCGGTGTTTCGCAATCCGCTGGCCGACCCCTACCTGCTGGGCACCGCGGCTGGAGCCGGGTTGGGCGCCACCATCGCCATCGTCAGCGACGTCGGTGACGGCGTCGGCGCCTTCGACCCGGTTCCCATGTCGGCCTTCGCCGGCGCGTTGGTGGCCGTGGCCCTGAGCTGGATCCTGGGCGCAGCCGGCGACCGGCGACGTTCACCGGCCTCGCTGCTGCTGGCCGGCGTGGCCGTGGCCGCCTTCCTCACCGCCATGCAGACCTACTTCCTGCAGCGCAACGTCGATGACATTCGTGAGGTGTACCAGTGGATCCTCGGTCGGCTCAGCATCGCCAGCTGGGACGCGGTGCTGGTGCTCTTGCCCTACGTGGTGGTGACCAGCATCGTGATGCTGCTGTTCGCTCGGGTGCTCGACGTGATGAGTGTGGGTGATGCCGAAGCCACCACCCTGGGAATCCGGCCCGGCCGGGTTCGAGCCATTGTCGTGACGGCGGCAACCCTGGCCACCGCCGCGGCGGTGGCCGCCAGCGGCCTGATCGCCTTCGTCGGCCTGATCGTGCCACACACCGTTCGCCTGCTGTTCGGCTCGAGCAACCGGGTCGTGCTGCCGCTGTCGGCCGTGCTCGGAGCCGCCTTCCTGGTCGGGGTCGATCTGGTCGCCCGCACCGTCTCCTCCCCGGCCGAGATCCCCATCGGCGTGGTGACCGCGGTGTTCGGTGCGCCGTTCTTCATCATCGTGTTGCGTTCCAGCCGGCGGTTCCTGGCATGAGCGCGGTCGTGTCGGTGACCGACCTCGGTGTCGAGATCGACCGTCAGCCCGTGCTCGACGGCGTCACCTTCAGCGTGTCGGCCGGTCGCTGGCTGTCGATCATCGGTCCCAACGGGGCGGGCAAAACCACCCTGCTCCGGGCCATCCTCGGCCTGGTTCGCCATCAGGGCACCATCACGGTGGGCGACGAAGAGCTGCAACCCACCGATCCGCGAACCCGGGCCCGCACCCTGGCCATGGTGCCCCAACAACCCGAGCTGCCCCAGGGCATGCGGGTTGCCGACTACGTGCTGCTGGGCCGAACCCCCCACCTGGCGCCGCTGGGCCGCGAGAGCGGTCATGATCTCGACGTGGTGACCGGCATCCTCGATCGACTCGACCTCCGGAGCAGGGCTGACCGACAGTTGGCCACACTCTCGGGCGGCGAACGCCAGCGAGCCGTCATCGGCCGGGCCTTGGCCCAGCAGACTCCGGTGCTGCTGCTCGACGAGCCCACCACCGCCCTCGACCTGGGCCATCAACACGACGTCCTCTCGTTGGTCGAAGAACTGCGTGCCGCCGATGGGCTCACCGTGCTCAGCACCATGCACGACCTCACCGTCGCCGGCGACCACGCCGACGAGCTGCTGTTGTTGTCCGAGGGTCGCACCGTCACCACCGGATCGGCCGAACAGGTGCTACGCGAAGACGTCCTCGCCACCGTCTACGGCACCGAAGTCGACATCGTCGAACACCAGGGCCGCCGAATCGTGCTGCCGCGGCATCGGGTCTGACATGGCCACCCATCGCCACCTCTTGTTGATCGGCGGAGCGCGGAGCGGCAAGAGCCGACTGGCGATCGACCTGGCCGAAACATGGATCGAGCCGGTCACCTACGTGGCCACGGCCACCGCCGGCGACGACGACATGGCCGCCCGGATCCGCCGTCACCAGCACGAACGCCCGAGCCAATGGACCACGGTCGAAGCCGCCACCGATCTCGACGTCGCAGTGGAAGCCATCGACGCCGACCAGGCAGTGGTGGTCGACTGCATCACCATGTGGACGGCCAACGAGATGTTGGGCGGCCGTCCCGCCGATGAGATCGTCGAAGCCGCCCGGCGCCTGGGTGCCGCGCTGAGGACCCGACCGACACCCGTCGTGGTGGTCACCAACGAAGTGGGCAGCGGGGTGGTGCCGGCCACGGTTTCCGGACGCGACTACCGAGACTTGTTGGGCCGGGTCAACCACTGCCTGGCCCGAGCACTCGACGAGACCATGTTGGTCGTGGGCGGCATGGTCACGCGACTGGAGTCACCCCACGTGGCCTTTCCCGAACTCGACGAGCCGACATGATCGACCAGCCTCTGACTCAACCCGATGTCGAGGCGCGCAACGCAGCCCGGGGACGAGCCGACGACATCCTCCGTCCACCCGGCGCACTGGCTCGCCTCGACGACCTCGCGGTGTGGGTGGCCGGCTGGCAGGGCCAGTCGCACCCGTCGATCAACAGCCCAGCCGCCTTGATCTTCGCCGGCGACCACGGCGTGGTGGCCGAGGGGGTCACGGCCTATCCGGCCGACGTCACCGCATCGATGATGGCCGCCTTCGAAGCACAGGTCGCATCGGTGTCGGCCATGGCCCGGGTGGCGGGTGTCGCCGTGCGGGCCGTCGACGTCGGCGTCGGTCAGCCCACCGGCAACCTCGCCGTGGAAGCCGCCCTTGACGATGAACGCCTGGCCCAATCCCTCGAGATCGGCCATCGGGCCGTCGACGAGGCCGTGGCCGCCGGAGCCGACCTCATCGCCCTCGGCGAGATGGGAATCGGCAACACCACCTCGGCTGCCGCCATCTGCGCGGCCCTGTTGGGTGCGCCAGTCGACCAATGGGTTGGCCGCGGGGCGGGTGTCGACGACGAGGGTCTGGCCCGCAAGCGCCAGACCGTGCACCGAGCCGTCACCCGACTGGGAGCCGACCCCGACCCGTGGACCGTGCTGGCCCAGGTCGGTGGCAGCGAACTGGCGGCCATCGTGGGAGCCACCATTCGGGCTCGGCATCACCGCATCCCCACCATCCTCGACGGCTACATCTGTACCGCCGCGGTCCTGCCTCTGCACCGGGCCCACCCGGGCGCCCTCGACCACTGCCAGGTGGGCCATCGCTCAGCCGAGCCTGGTCATCGCCATCTGCTCGACGCCATGGGCAAGGAACCCCTGCTGGAGCTCGATCTCCGTCTCGGGGAGGGGTCGGGTGCGGTGGCAGCCATACCGCTGGTCCGCATGGCGTGCGCAGCCGTCAGCGAAGTGCCCACGTTCACGGAGTGGTTCGACTGACTAGCTCCAGTCGAGCCCGGTCTCGTGGAGCACCCATGACTCGGCCACCTTGCCGTCGGCGATGCGATACTGACCCATCCACGTGATCCGGACCTGATCGCCCATGTTGATGTTGACAGCATGCAGGGTCATTCGCGCCCAAACGGTCTCGCCGACGGTGACGATGTCGTCGAGCACCACCTTGGTCCCCCGGATGACCTCGATGGCCGCGGCCACCGATTCACCGTAGGTTGCCGGATCCTGCACCAGGGTGCCCTGACGGGTGTGACGCACATAGGGATCGGCCACCAGGTCGCCCAGCGCATCGAGCTCACCATCGATCCAGATGCGTTGCCACAGGGCCCGCACCACCTCGCCCGGTTCTGTCGACATGTCGGTCCTCTCCTACAGCTCAGATGGTCAGCAACTCGTTGGGGGCCAGACGGCGCCGCCAGCGCTCGGCCCCGATCATGAACACCACGATGAACAGCCCCATGCCGATCAACGTCTCCCGCAGCCCGACCGCATCGGCCAGCATGCCCAGCGGAAGGGCGGCCAACCCGAATCCGCTGAAGCTGAACATCAGCAGACTCTGCACTCGGCCGTGGTACTCCACGTCGGCCAACGAGAGCACGGCCGAGTTGTTCAGCGTCTGGAACGTCATCGAGGTGGCCCCGACGAACAACATGGCCAGCAGGGCCACGGCGAACACGGGGGACACCCCGAGGAAGATCAGCGACACCCCGAACAAGAAGCCGGCCCCGGACTGGTAGGCGGCCAACTGGTGTTTGCCCAGGTTGGCCAACGACAAGGTGGTGATCACCGCACCCACCGCGGCCACGGTGTTCATGGTGCCGAAACCCGTCGCACCCTGACCGAAGATGTCTTCGGACATCACCGGCAGGAACGCCACGTACGGGAAGCCCACCATGACCACCACCACCGAGACCACGAGCAGCCTCACCAGCTCTGGTCGTCGACGCACGTAGCGGAGCCCGTCGACGATGTCCTGCCAGGGTGATCGGGTCGACCGCCGGTGGGGTTCTCCCGCGGGCAGGCGGATGGTCAGCAACACGGCGATCAGCGAGATCGAGGCCCCGAGGTAGTAGACGCCGGCCACCCCGAACGCCGCCACTCCGATGAGGGCGCCGGCCGCGGCGGGGCCGATCACGCGGGTGACCTGCACACTCATCGAGCTGAGGAACAAGGCGTTGGTGAGGCGGTCTCGCTCGACGATGTCGGCGATGAGCGCCAGCCGGGAGGGGGCCAGCACGGAGATGGCTGCGCCCTGAACCACCGACGCGGCGATCAGCATCCAGAACTCGATGCGGTCGATGGCCACCATGGTGGCGATGGTGGCGCTCACCAGGGTCTGGGCCATCTGCGACAACTGGATGATGTTCCGTTTGGGAAATCGATCGGCCAGCAGGCCACCGACCGGAATGGCCACCAGGCTCGACAGCCCGAAGCCGATGAGCACCGCGCCCAACGCGGTGTTTGTGCCGGTGAGATCGAAGGCCAGCCAACCTCGAGCGATGAGGGTGATCTGCCCGGCCCCGAAGGCACACATGCCTCCCCACCACAACAGGCGGTAGGACGGGATCTTCAGCGAGTCGAAACGACCGGGCGTCTCGGCCTCGGTTTCAGTGACGGCCATCGGAGGCGACCGTAGCGCTCAACCCGGTGAGGCTGCGGTTCCCGGCATGGGTGTGGCCAGGTGCCATGGTTGGTGCCATGGCCGACGCTGCTCGTTCCCGTCCCGACCGCGACGCACTATGAGCGCACTTCGCGCCGCCATTGTGTTCCTCACCCGGATCCCCGTCGGACTCGGCGACAACCCGCCACCGCTGTCGGCCGCGGTGCCCTGGTTTCCGCTGGTCGGTGCGGCCATCGGCGCGGTCGTGGCCGGGGTGTACGCCGCAGCCGAGACCGTGCTGCCCCCGACGCTGGCGGCCGCCCTCGCGGTGACCGTGGGCCTGCTCGTCACCGGCGCCTTCCATCTCGACGGGCTGGCCGATATGGCCGATGCGGTCGCCGGCGGCGCCACCAGGGAACGGCGTCTGGAGATCCTCGAGGACTCGCGTCTGGGCACGTACGGCACCGCAGCCGTGGCTCTTCAGCTCATCACCCAGGTGGTGGCCATCGGCTCGCTCGCGCCGGGTGACGCCTTCCTGGCTCTGGTGGCGGCCCACGCGCTGGGGCGGGCCGCGGCGGTGGCCCTCATGGGGATCGGCCCCCCGGCCAAGAGTCACGGCCTGGGTGTCGACTACCTGGCCGATCTCAGCCGTGTCCAGATCGGCGTCGGGGTCGGGCTCGGCCTGGTGAGCACGGTGTTGCTCGGCTGGGCCGGACTATCGGCCATCGGCGCAGCAATCCTGGTGGTCACAGCGATGGCAGTCCTCGCTCGTCGGGCGTTCGGCGGTATCGGCGGCGACGTCCTGGGCGCCACCGAACAGCTCACCGAAACCGCGGTGCTGTTGGTGGCGGTGGCCACCGTCTGAGAGAGTGCCTCACCGGCCCTTCGATTCGGGCCAGAGGGGAAGGTCGAGGTGTTCCGGATCGCACGCGTGGCCGTCGTAGCACTCGTCATCGCGGTCGCCGGTTGCTCGAGCAGCGACCCGGAGCCGTCGAACAGCACCGATCCATCCACGGCACCCCCGACCAGCCTCGCCGATACCGCGGCGCCCACCACCAGTTCGCCACCATCGTCGGCCGCGCCGGCCACGACCACCGGCATCGTGGGCGTGAAGCTCGACCAACCGGGCCCGATGGCCGTCGGTGTCACCACCATCAGCCTCGGCGACCGCGATGCCGAGGTGTGGTATCCGGTGGAACCGGGCGACACCGAAGGACTGGAGAACGACAGCTACTCCACCCTGGAGATACTGCCCGAGGACCTCCAGGAATTGCTGGCCGACATCGACACCCCGGTCGAGACCGACGCCTACCGCGACGCACCCTCAGCCGCCGAAGGTCCGTATCCGCTGATGATCTACAGCCACGGTGCGGCCGGCTACCGCAAGGTGGCCACCTTCAACAACACCCATCTGGCGTCGTGGGGTTTCGTAGTGGCTTCCATCGACCACCTCGAACGGGGCCTGCTGGCCTCCAACGGACTGCTCGATCTGCCCGAACGCGACGGAGGAGACGTCGAAGACGTGATGACCACCATCGACATGCTGGTGTCGGCCGATGACCCATTGCTGGGTGGTCTGGTCGATGGTGAGCAGGTGGCGATCATGGGCCACTCGGCCGGAGGATTCACTGCCGTTCGGGCCGCACAGGCCGACGACCGCATCGACACCTTCATCAGCTGGGCGTCGGCCGGCGACCCCGAATCAGCCGACCTACCGACCATCCCGACCCAGTTCGTGGCGGCCGACGGCGACATCGCCATCGCGCCCAGCGAGACCCAAGCCTTTTACGACGCACTCGAAGGCCCTCGCCAGATGGTGGTGCTCGACAATGCCGGGCACAACAGCTTCACCGACGCCTGCGAACCCATCTACGAGATCGGCGGCCTGTCGCAGGTGGCCGAGGCCCTCGGCCTACCTCAGAATTTGGTGGCGCTGGGTGAGGACGGTTGTGTGCCGGACGCCGGCTTCACCGAACCGACCGAGTTCTTCGCCCTGCTCAATCACCTGACCCTGTCCCACGTGGCCGCAGTCTTCGAGCTCGACATCGATGCCGATCCGCTCGACCCAGCGGTCACCGAGCTCTATCCCGGTCTCATCGAGTCGTTCGACACGGCTCCCTGAGCCGACCTCGACGGGCCAGCCGTGGGTACCGGCCGCTACGATCCGGTCGATTCCACCAGCACCAGGGGACACCATGAAGAGCGCCATCTGCGACATGTTCGGGATCGAGTTCCCCATCCTGGCGTTCAGCCACTGCCGCGACGTGGTGGCCGCAGTCAGCAAGGCCGGTGGACTCGGAGTGCTCGGGGCCGTTGCCCACAGCGACGCACAGCT
>JBPCTQ010000099.1:0-4647 GCA_051011595.1 Acidimicrobiales bacterium | reverse complement strand
ACCGAGAGCCAGGGGGGCGAGCAGTTCTTCGGCTTCGACGACGACGGCGACGCCTTCCGTGACTTCGACGAGCGGGTCCCCGACTTCGATCCGCCGATCCTGCCCCCGGAGGCATCGGCCACCGACGATCCGGCTCCCGAGGTTTCCATCGGCGCCGGCGCGGCCGCCGGTGCCGCTGCGGCGGGCCCCAGCGCCGCGGCATCGCGCCCGGCGCGCCAGCCCGACGAACCGGCCCCGTCCAACGGTGGCAGCGACCGCAACCTGCCCATGGCACTGGGTACGGCCGGCATCTTGATCGCCGTGGCCGCCGTGGCGTTCGCGGTGGGTTCGTGGGCCGTGATGCTGCTGGTCACGGTGTTGCTCGGCCTGGCGGCGGCGGAGTTCTTCAACGCCATTCGACCGGCCGGCTACCAACCACCCGTCCTGCTCGGCGTGGCTGCCATCACCGGCCTGTCATTGGCGGTGTACTGGCGAGGCGAGGTCGCCATCCCGATGGTCCTGGTTCTGCTCGTGGTGTTCGGCGCACTCTGGTACCTGCTGCAGATTTCCAGCGAGAACCCGGTCGGCAACCTGGGTATCACGTTCCTGGGTGTCATCTGGATCGGTGTATTGGGTTCCTTCGGTGCCCTCATGTTGCGCAGCCCCGACGGACGAGCGCTGTTGTTCGGCGCCATTGCCGTCACGGTGGCCTACGACGTCGGTGCGTGGGCCGTTGGCCGGGTGGCTGGGAAACAACCGCTGTCGACGGCCAGTCCCAACAAGACCATGGAAGGCCTGATCGGCGGCTGCGGTCTCGCCGTGGCCGTCGGCATCGTGTTGGGTGCGGCGGTCGGTCCGTGGAGCGACCAGCTGGTCAACGGTTTGTTGCTGGGTATCGCCGCCGCCGTGATGGCGCCGCTCGGCGACCTCACGGAGTCGTTGGTGAAGCGAGATCTGGGCCTCAAGGACATGGGTCAGTTCCTGCCCGGCCACGGTGGTCTGCTCGACCGGTTCGACGCCATGCTCTTCGTTCTGCCCACCGCGTTCTACGTGGCACTGCTGCGCGATCTGATCGTCTAGGGCCGGTGGCGGGCGACGAGAGGGACCGGATCATCCGGCTTCTCATCTCGCGAGGGGCCCGAGCCGAGGAGCTCACCGGCTCCGACATGGAGCTGTTCGAGGCCGGCATGGACGTGCTGTACCGGCCCGAGACCCCCACCCTCACCATTGATGAGGTGGCGTCTCGATGCGGCGTGGCCCCCGATGAGGTGATGGCGCTCTGGCGAGCGTTCGGACTGCCCACCCCCGAACCCGGGGCGGTCGACTACGGGGAGGCCGACGTTCGCCTGATCACCCGCATGCACGACGTGGGTGCGCTGTTCGGTCCCGACGCCAGCCTCAGCATGGCGCGGGTGGCGGGGGCATCGATGGCCCGCCTGGCCGACGCCGGCACCTCGTCGTTCGTGACCACCCAGGCGGTGCCGTTCGTCGACGGTGAGGTGCCCTATGCCGCCCTCGAGGTAAATGTCCTGGTCGCCGACAGCCTCGAATCGTTCATGGACGCCCTCGAGACGCTGTTTCGGCGCCACCTGCTGGCGGTCCGCCGTACGGTCGAGTCGGTCGAGGAGTTCGGTCCCGAGACCCAGGATCTGGTCGTCGTGTTCGCCGATCTCGTCGACTCCACCCGCATGGCCGACGACCTGGGCCTTCGCCGGCTCAGCGCCGCCATCGACCGGTTCGAGGCCACCGCCACCGACATCATCGTCGGCCACGGCGGTCGGGTGGCCAAGTTCATCGGCGACGAGGTCATGTACGTCCACGCCGATGCCGGCGCGGCCATCGAGGCCGGCCGGGCCCTTCTCGCCGCCGACGCCGACCTGCCCCCGATGCGTATCGGCGTCGACGGCGGCCAGGTCCTCACCCGAGACGGTGACTTCTTCGGTCCGGTGGTCAACGTGGCGGCGCGGGCCACGTCGTTGGCCACGGAGGGCACCATCTTGGTGACCGATCGGGTGGTGGACCGCCTCGGTGGCCACATCGACTCGACCCCGTGTGGATCACTTGATGTCCGCGGTCACGGCGAGGTCTCGTTCTCCGAAATCAGGCCCGACCAGTAGCCTCGGTTCCATGACCACCCTGGCGGTGATGGGTTCGACCGGCTCCATCGGAACCCAGACCCTCGACATCGTCCGCACCGATCCCGGTGCGTACGACGTCGTTGCGCTGGCGGCGGCCCGTTCGGTCGACCAGTTGGTCGAGCAGGCGGTGGAGTTCCGACCCCGGGTCGTGGTGCTGGTCGACGACGACCGGGCGGCCGAGCTGTCCGAGCGGCTGCCGGCCGGGACCGAGCTGTTGGTGGGCGAGGACGGTCTGGCCGCGGCCGCGGTCGAAGCCGAGTGTGTGATCAACGGGGTGGTCGGGTTCGCCGGGTTGCCGGTCACCCTGGCCGCGCTCGAAGCCGGTCGTCGACTGGGCCTGGCCAACAAGGAGTCGCTGATCAGCGCCGGGCCGGTGGTGCAGCGGGTTCGATCCACACCCGGGGCCGAACTGATTCCCGTCGACAGCGAACACTGTGCCCTTCATCAGTGCCTGCGGGCCAACGATGTGGCTGAGCGCGTCCATCGTCTGGTGCTCACCGCCAGCGGTGGGCCGTTCCGGGGTCGTACCGCGGCCGAGCTCGGCGAGGTCACCATCGACGACGCCCTTGCCCATCCCACCTGGAGCATGGGACCCAAGATCACCGTCGACTCGTCGACGCTCATGAACAAGGGGCTCGAGGTGATCGAAGCCCGCGAGTTGTTCGGGCTACCAGTCGACGACATCGACGTCGTGGTTCATCCCCAATCGATCATCCACTCGATGGTCACCTACAGCGACGGCGCCACCATTGCGCAGCTGTCGCTGCCCGACATGCGCCTGTGCATCGGATATGCCCTGGCCTATCCCGACCGGCTCGATCATCCCTACGGAGCCATCGACTGGGCCGAGCTCAGCCGACTCGATTTCGAAGCACCCGATCTTGCCACCTTCCCGTGCCTCGCCCTGGCGTATGAGGCCGGACGTATGGGAGAGACCGCGCCGGCATGGCTCAATGCGGCCAACGAGGAGGCGGTGGCGGCCTTCCTCGAAGGGCAAATCCGCTGGATAGAGATCGGCGAAGTCCTCAAGGAGGCCCTCGATTCGCACGACGGTACGAGAGCGGACTCCTTGGATGCCGTGTTGGCGGCCGACCGCCGAAGCAGGGCCCTGGCCCGTAGTGTTGTGGCCCGAAAGGCAGCTGCGTGACCGATACCGTCGAATCCCGGAAACACACCCTCACCGTCGACCGACCTCCTCCGGAGACCGACACCGGTTTCACGGGGCTCATCGCCTTGATCGCACTGGTGGTGGCGCTGGGCTTCGCCTTCGGATTCTCGTGGGTCGTGGTCATCGCCACCCTGGTGGTCATCATCTTCCTCCACGAGCTTGGTCACTACCTGACCGCCCGTTCGGCCGGAATGAAGGTCACCGAGTTCTTCTTGTTCTTCGGTCCGCGTATCTGGTCGTTCCGTCGTGGGGAGACCGAGTACGGCATCAAGACGGTGCCGCTCGGTGCCTACGTGAAGATCATCGGGATGACCAATCTCGAAGAGGTCGACCCGGCCGACGAAGACCGCACCTACCGCGAGCAGCCGTATTGGCGTCGTTTGTCGGTGGCGGTGGCCGGTTCGGCCATGCATTTCCTGATCGCCGGCGTGGCCCTCTTCGCGTTCTTGGTGATGTACGGCGATCTGGTGGCCGACACCGACGAGTGGCAGATCGGTGCGGTCACCGATGACTCGGCGGCGGCCCGAGCCGAGCTCGAACCCGGCGATCGGCTGCTGGCCATCGACGGCGTCGATACCACCCAGTTCGACGAGCTCGGTGATGTGCTCGAACCCTTCGCCGGGGAGTCCGTCACCCTCACCGTCGAACGCGACGGCGCCACCTTCGAAACCGTGACCGTCATCGGCGAACGGCTCACCGAGGAGGGGGCGGCGACCATCGACGGCCTGTTGCCCGGCGATGTGTTGCTGGCCGTGGGTGAGCAGCCGGTCTTCACCTACGACGAGCTCGTCGCCGCCATCGGTACTCAGCAGGGTGAGCCGGTGGCCGTCACCTTCACCGGCGTCGGCTCGGCCGACCCCCAGACGGCCGATGTGGTGTTGACGGACCCCATCAGCGCCGGGGCCAGCCGCGGATTCCTCGGCGTGTCGCCGGAGGCGGTACGTGACGACTACTCGGTGATCGCCGCCGTACCCCGCACGGTCAGCCAGTTCACCGAGTTCAGCTGGCTCACGATCAAGGGCATCGGCGAGTTCTTCTGGCCCCCCAACTTCATCGACTTCGTGAGCGGCACCTTCAGCGACGATCCCTCCGAGCTGGTCACCTCCGAGACCACACCACTCGACGCCGACCGGCTGTCGTCGCTGCAGACCGTCGACCCCTCCGAACCCCGGGTGCTGTCGCCGTACGGGTTGGTGCAATTCGGCAACAGTTCGGCGGAGAGCGGCTTCGAGGGGTGGTTGGCCTTCCTCATCGTGATCAACATCTCGATCGGCATCGTGAACTTGATTCCGTTGTTGCCTTTCGACGGCGGCCACGTGGTCATCGCCACCTACGAGAAGATCCGATCCATGGCCTCGGGCC
>JBPCTQ010000098.1:0-10761 GCA_051011595.1 Acidimicrobiales bacterium | reverse complement strand
CCCCACGACGCGGGGCTGGCCACCTGGCATGCCGTCACCCGCGCCGCCGAGCGGGTGTTGCGCGAAGCCGGCACCGACCTCCAGTCCCGCGCCCAGCGCGGCGGGCGGGCCACCGAAGCCACCCTTGCCCTCCAGAGCCAGCGACTGCTGATGGCCAACGATCACATTCGGCGCGAAACCAGCCGCGCCGCACGAGCGGCCGACCATGGGCTGCACCGCCGGGCGTCCCGAACGGGTGAGCTGGTGCGCCGTCGCCTCCAACGTTCCACCGACCATCTCGACGATCACCGCCGGCGCCTGGCCCGTGAGGCTCCCCGCCGACTCGATCACGCCACCGCCACCGTGCGGTCCTATGAGCAGCAGGTGCAGTTGCTCGACCCGGTTCGAACCATGGCCCGTGGATGGTCCATCACCCGAACCGGCGATGGGAAGATCGTCCGCTCGATCGACGACATGTCCGAAGACACCGAGTTGATCACCCAGGTCGCCGACGGCCGGATCTCCAGTCGAGTGCAGGGCGTGCCAACATCTGAACCAGGAGAGAACGCATGACCGACACCGAAACCAGCCAGGGCTACGCCGATGCCCTGGCCGAGCTCGACGACATCTTGTCCGATCTCGAAGCCGACGACATCGACGTCGACGCGCTGGCCACCAAGGTCGAGAGGGCGGCCGAGCTGATCCGCCTGTGTCAGGGACGCATAGCCACCGCCCGGGTGCAGGTCGAGAAGGTGGTGGCCGACCTCGACGAGCTGCAAACTGTCGACACCGACGACGACGAACCCGACGACGCCCTGTTCGAGTGAGCGACACCCCACCGGCCCTGGTCGCTGTGGCCGACCCGATCGAGGTCAGGCTCGGCGCATTGTTCGACGCCGAGCAACAGCGGTGGCATCCGGTCCACCACGATCTCGACGGGTTCTTCGACGAGCTGCGGCGCATGGTGCTGGGCGGTGGCAAACGACTGCGGCCGGCATTCTGCGCCTGGGCGGCGGCCGCCGCGGGCGGCCGAATCGACCACCCGGCCATCGTCGATGCCGGCGCCGCCCTCGAACTGCTCCATGCCTTTGCCTTGGTGCACGACGATGTGATGGACGGCTCCGATCGTCGGCGCGGCAAACGCACGGTGCACGTCGATGCCGCCGCGATACACCAGAGCGAGGCATGGCAAGGTGACGCCCGCCGCTACGGCGACGCCGTCGCCATCCTGGCCGGCGACTACCTGCACGTGATGGCCGACCATCTCATGGCCGGTGCGGCACCCGACGCCGCCGACCTGTGGCGCAATCTGCGGGCCGAGCTCAACATCGGGCAGTTCCTCGATGTGACCGCCACGGCCCGTGGGGCGGTCGACCCCGAGACGGCCACCCTCGTCACCCGCTACAAGTCCGGGCTCTACACCATCGAACGCCCACTCGAGCTGGGGGCGGTGATCGCCGGTGATGCCGCTCTGGGTCGAGCGTTGGCCGACTACGGCAGGCCGTTGGGCGAAGCGTTCCAGTTGCGCGACGACGTGCTGGGCAGCTTCGGTGACGAGGCCCTGGTGGGCAAACCGGTGGGCGACGACCTCCGCGAAGGCAAACCCACCCTGTTGTTGGCCTTCGCCCACGAACGAGCCCGCGGTGAGCAGCGAGACACCCTGGCCACGGTGGGCGGCCCGCTCCAGCCCGACCAGGTGACCGCCATCCAACAGGTCATGTACGACACCGGCGCGGTCGAGCGGGTCGAAGGCCATATCGACCTGCGCACCACCGAAGCAATCGCGGCGCTCGATCCCCTCGATCTCGAACCCAGCGCCCACTCCGCCCTGGTGGAGCTGGCCCACTTCGTGTCGGCCCGCCAATTCTGACCACCCGGGCGACGCTGCCCGGTTGTGAAAGCGCGCCGCGACGGGTTGGCTACCGGAGTGACTTCACCGCTCGACGAGGCTGCCCGGCGCCGAACCTTCGCCATCATCAGCCACCCCGACGCGGGCAAAACCACACTCACCGAGAAGTTCCTGTTGTACGGCGGGGCGCTGGGGAAGGAGGCCGGGTCGGTCAAGGCCCGATCGGGGGGCCGCTCGGCCACGAGTGACTGGATGGCCCTCGAGCAGCAGCGCGGCATCTCGATCACCTCCACCGTGTTGCAGTTTCCCTACCGCGATTGTGTGATCAACCTGCTCGACACCCCTGGTCACCGCGACTTCTCCGAGGACACCTACCGAGTGCTGGCCGCGGCCGATGCTGCGGTGATGGTGCTCGACGCAGCGAAGGGCATCGAGGCCCAGACCCTCAAGCTGTTCGAGGTCTGCCGCGACCGAGGTCTCCCGCTGCTGACCTTCATCAACAAGTGGGACCGGCCCGGACTCGACCCGCTCGAGTTGATCGACGAGATCGAACGCGAGATCGGCGTGATCCCCACCCCGCTCACCTGGCCCGTCGGACAGTCGGGCGACTTCCGCGGGGTGATCGACCGCCAGAACGATCAGTTCATCCGGTTCACCCGCACGGCCCGAGGCGCCACCGAGGCCCCCGAAGAAGTGGTCGACGCCGAGCAGGCTGCCGACGACGAAGGTGAGGCGTGGACCAACGCCGTCGAGGAGCTGGGACTGCTGGAGGCGGTGGGTTCGGGATTCGACGACGATGGCTTTCTCGCCGGGGTCAGCACACCCACCTTCTTCGGTTCGGCCCTCACCAACTTCGGTGTTCGACTGCTGCTCGACGCCGTGGTCGACTTGGTCCCTCCGCCCGAAGCCCGAACCGCCACCGACGGAGCGGACCGGATGCTCGACGACGAGTTCTCTGCGTTCGTCTTCAAGGTACAAGCCAACATGGATCCGGCTCACCGGGACCGCATCGCCTTCGTGCGGATCGCGTCGGGCCAATTCGAACGGGGGATGACGGTCACCCACGCCACCAGCGGCAAACCGTTCAACACCAAGTACGCCCACACGGTGTTCGGTCAGGATCGTGAGACCGTCGACGAGGCGTTCCCGGGCGACATCGTGGGGCTGGTCAACGCCACCGACTTCCGCATCGGTGACACCATCTACGTGGGGCCGCCGGTGGCCTACGCCGGTATCCCCAGCTTCGCGCCCGAACACTTCAGCGTGGCCCGGGTACGCGACACCGGCCGTTTCAAACAGTTCCGCAAAGGCATCGCCCAGCTCGACGAAGAAGGCGTGGTGCAGGTGCTGCGCGATCGCGACCTCGGCGACCAGGCTCCGGTCATGGCCGCCGTCGGGCCGATGCAGTTCGACGTGGCTGTCCATCGCCTCGAGAACGAGTTCGGCGCACCGGTCGAGCTCAGCCCCACCTCGTACAAGGTGGCTCGCCGCACCGACTCCGAAAGTGCGGCTGCGCTGCGGGCCATGCAGGGCGTCGACGTGCTCGAACGCAGCGACGGCACGTTGTTGGCTTTGTTCGAGAGCCCGTACTGGCTGGAGCGGCTCGAAGGCGACCAGCCCGAGCTGACGCTGGAACGCCTGCTGGCGGAGGGCTGACCGGCTCGTCTGGCGGCCGACCCTCGGGGTGATGACAGAATGCTCCGGTGACGATCAAGAAGTTCGCCGACGGGGCTGGATTCGTGGCCATCGACCTCGACGGCGCCGACCGTTCCGTGGGGATCGTGCGCCAGGCCCGCAAGATTCTCCAGGGCGGTGCCCAGGATCTGGCCCGTTCGCTCACCTACACCTTCGCGTCGATGGAACTGCCACACAGCGGTGCGTCGGCCGGCATCAGCGCCGAGGGCGACAGCCGCGACGGCACGGTGGCCGCCTTCACCGGCGAGATCGCCGAGCTGGTTTCGAGCGGCCAGTTCCTGCCCAACCCGGGGAAAGGGGTGAGCCTCGAAGATCTCGGCGCCCTGGTCGACGCCGATCCCCGGAGCCCGGTCCGCAACCTCGACCGCGACGGAGTCTCGTTCAGCGACGAGTTGGCCGCCCTGTCCACGGCGGTGGCGGCCGAACGGTTCCTCGACGGGCTCGAGGGCCAGCGGGTCGCCATCGAGGGATTCGAGACCAACGGTGTGGCCCTCGGCCGCGAGTTCGCCGTCCGGGGCGCTCGCTTGGTGGCCGTGCAGACGGCGGCCGGAACCGTCGCCGATCCCGAAGGACTCGACGCCGGCGAACTGGCCGGCGCATGGACCGCGCACGGACCGGGCATGGTCGAACACGTAGGCCCGGTGTCCGACACGGGGGCATTCGCCGTCGACACCGACATCTTGGTGCCGTCGTCCAAGATCGGTTGCCTCAACCACGGTGATGCGGCGACCGTCACCGCCGGACTGATCGCACCGGGCGCAGCCATCCCGGTCACGGCTCGTGCACTGGCCACCCTGCGGGCCAACGATCAGACGGTGCTGCCGGACTTCCTCACCCAAGCGGGACCGGTCTGGGCGTGGGAGGCAGCCGGCGACGCCACCCCCGACGACCTGCGGTCAGCTGTCACCGAGGGCGTGCGGGCCTTGATCGACGCGGTGATCGACCACGACGACGGGCCGTTCCTGGCCGCCTGCTACCGGGCCGAGGCCTTTCTGGGAACCTGGCAAGAGACCTTGCCCTTCGGTCGTCCTCTGGCCGCCTGAGGGCTCATTCCCCGGCGAACCCCACCAGCGGGTCGGCATCGTCGACCATGTTTCGTTCGAGTTGTCGCGCCGAACGAATGCGTCGGTAGCGATCGAACAACACGATGATGAGGGTCAACAGAACGGCGAAGAACACGGCACGGGAGAAGTCGAACTGCGTGTCGCCGCCGGTACCCATCACCGCCGCGAACACCGTGAGGAGCACCACGTTGGCGATCGTGAGGGCGATGAACTGCACGAAGGTGGAGCTCCACTGCATGGCCCGCCGTCCTCGCCACTGACTGATGGCAGCGTTGGTGACCACGATGAGCGCCACCGCGGCCACCATTTGAAGACCGGACGCCTCCGTCCCCAGCACCTGACCGAAGATGGCCGACACCAGGGTGAGCAGGAAGATCTTCTCGACAGCCGGCCAGCCGAACACCTTCTCGTGTGGCACACCATCGGGGATGGCTTCCCATCCCAGGTGGCGACCGACCACGTCGGAGTCGATGGTGAAGGACCAGTCGGCCGGCGGGAGCCGCTTCGATCCGTAGTAGGCGAGCACACCGATGCCGACGAGCGCGGCCACCAACAACGCGGTGACACCGGGCCGGTTCGCCATGGCTTCACCCCAACTGGCGTCGGATGTGGAACCGAACACGTCTTCCTTCATGAAGTCGGTGAAGTCGAGCTGGGCGATGTGAATCCACCATTCCTGGGGCAACTTGATGAAGATCCAGATGAAGGCGGCCGCCCCCACCACTCCTCTGCGACCGAGGCGAGCCGGGTTCCATTTGGTGCGGACTCCCTCGTAGAAGATGAAGAAGTACTCGAACGTGTTGGCGAAGACCAGCAGCAGCCACCGCTCCTCGGTCATCTCGAACAGCACCACACCGACCAGCCGGTAGTACCAGAGCACCCGAGCCACGCTGAACGCGAAGGGGCTGGCCCAGTTCCGCATGGCCGAGATGTAGGCGATGGTGAGGTAGTAGATGTCGAGGGCTTTGTCGTAGCCCTGGTAGCCGTCGAGGTCGAGGTCGGTGAACTGCTGGAAGATGGTCTGATCGGCAGCATCGATGACCAGCGCGGCCAGGATGGCCGGCAGCGGGAACCGGGGGATGAGCAGCGGCACCAGGAACCGGGCGCCGACAACGACGATGAAGACGACGGCGTCGCTGAACTCCATGATCCTCCGGGGTGGCCGATCGAGGGGGCTTGTTTCTACGGGCCGGGCGCGCGCCACGCCAATCGGGACCAGCGGCGATGGCGATGGCGATGGCAGTGGCGATGGCGATGGCGAGATGAACCGCACGGCCATGCCGCGGCCCTACCCTTGTCTGTCTCACGGGGCTGTAGCTCAGTTGGCTAGAGCACCTGCTTTGCAAGCAGGGGGTCGCGGGTTCGATTCCCGCCAGCTCCACAGAAGTCCACATGATGCGCGTGCAGACCGCCTTTCTGAGAGCGGCGGCACGGGTTGAGGGACGTGTGGGATCTCGGGTGCGCGGACATGCATGGCGCCGCGGGCCATCGCCTGCACCGCCGGCCCGTACCGGGCTTCGCGAATGACGCTGCGCAACACGCCGCGGCCCAGCGGCGTCCCGACCGATTCGGCCACCCTGGCCACACCATCTTCGACACCTATAGGCCGCGATGCCCGTTCCCGGTCCGCTCGAAGCTCAGCAATGAACTGCGCTGCCATGACCATCCGGGGATCTCCGTTTCGCGTTGGTTTCGCGATCCATCAGCCATCCCACCACGCACGTGCCCACCCGGATTGCGGGGCGAGCGACCGCGCTGAGCGAGGTCCCCGGGTACGCCGACCACCCGCTGCGGTAGGTTGCCTGCCACGCGGCGGTTGAGGGAGGCAACGATGAAGGTGAAGGTCGCGACGGGCGTGCTCGTCCAGTCCGTGCTCCTCGCCCTCGTCCCGGCGACCACGGCAGCAGCCCAGACGACACCCGTTGTCACCGTCAGTCCCGACGCCGTCCTGGAGGTCGGGGACACGATCACCGTGTCGGGCACCGGCCTCACGACGAGCGGCTCGTTCCGTTTCGCAGCCGTGTGCCTCGAATCGTTGCTCGACCAGGGAGCCGACTGGAGCACCGCCTGCGACCTGGATGCCGGGTTCAACATCCTGGTGGGCCCGGCGATCCTCGAGCCGACGTTCGAGACGAGCTTCGAGCTCCTCAGCGACACGATCGAGGCCGGCGAGCCGCGCGTGCCCCACAGCTGCCGCATCGAACGGTGCGTGGGCACGATCGTGTCCCAGACCTCGGTCGGCGGATCGACGACCGGGTTGGCGCACGCGGACGATGCCCTCTCCTTCGGCGGCCCGCCCACCGTCACTGCCACGCCCGACACAGATCTGCTCGACGGACAGGAGGTGGTGGTCAACACCGTCGGCGTGCCCTCCGTGGGCCCCATCGCGCTTGTGACCCAGTGCGTCGACGCACTCGTCCCCGCCGCTGGCACCCTCACCGATGTCTGCAGCATCGGCTTCACGGCCCTTACCGGCTCATCGGCGACGATCACGGTCGACCGCGACCTGCGAGTCGGGGGCGTCGACTACGACTGCGCGGTCGAACTCTGCGTCATCGGCGTGGTCGAGACCAACTTCGACCTGTCGATCCCCATCCTCGCCATCCACACGGCCCCGATCGAGTTCCGGTCCGTGCCGAACGTCAGCGCCGAACCCGACACGGATCTGTTGCACGGCACGGCAGTGACCGTCCGCGGGCGCAATCTGCCGGTCAACGGCTACAGCCGAGTGGTCGGCCAGTGCCTCGACTCACTGATCGCCGGCGCTGCGCTCTGGGGCCAGGCCTGCGACACGAGCTTCGACACCTTTCCGGACACGTCCCTGCGTCCGACCATCACCCGCACGATCGACGTCGAACGTGTGATCACGGTCGGCGGCACCGCCTATGACTGTGCGCAGGTCGCCTGCGTCGCCGCCGTCGGCACGACCAGTGGATCCAGCGCCGATCTTCCTCTGCTCCACATCGACACGGCGCCGTTGCAGTTCCGAAGCGGCCCGACGCTGGTTCTGCTCCCGGCGACGAACCTGTACGACCACTCCATCGTCACCGTCCATGCCGCCGGACTCCCGACGGCCGGCCTGAGCCGGACGGCGCTGCAATGCGTGTCGGCGCTGGTGAGCGACAGCTTCTTGCCCTTCGACGGCTGCGACCCTGCGGCCGCCAGCACACCGTCGTTCAGCGTCGACCCGACCTTCACCGGTGAGATCGCTGTCGAACGCGAGATCACCGTCGACGGCACCGACTACGACTGCACGACGACGGCCTGCGTGATCGCCTTGACCGACACAGACTCGCTCGATCCCAACGACCCCGCCATCCACGTGATCGCCGCACCCATCAACTTCGCGGAGCGACCCGTCGTGACGGCGACACCCGACAGCGATCTCGCCGAGGGCGACACCATCGTCGTCAACGGCGTCGATCTACCCCCGACCGGCTTCCTGACCTCGACGCAGTGTGTCGCCTCGCTGGTCGACGAACACATCGACGTCGGCACGGCCTGTGACCTGCGGGTTCGCGGTGACGAGGACTTCCTTCCGGTGTCGACCTATTCGAGCGACCTCACGGTTCGGCGGGAGTTGACCGTCGACGGGGTCGACTACAACTGTGCCGAGGTCGAGTGCGTCGCCGCCATCACCGGCGGCAACGCCTTCGGCCTCCCGGCGACGTTCGTACTCACCGCCCCACTCGACTTCGGGCCGTCACTCGAGATCACGGTCGAACCCAAGCTCGTCGGCGGGCGCGACGCATGGGTCGTGGTCACCTGCAGTCGTAGAGCCGAGGTCACCATCGAGGTCGAGGTCCAGCAGGACCGTCCGCTGCCGGCCACCGCCGCCGGTGAGGCGACGCTCGACTGCGACGACCGGGCCGGCACCCGCATCGCGCTCGAGCAGACCGAGGGGAAGTTCTGGTGGTTCCACGCCACCTATGGCGTCACCGCCTCAGCCGAGGATCAGGGCACCGCTGTCACCGCCTCGGCCAGCGGCGACACCATCGTGCTGCCCTTCTGGTGGCCCGGCTTCTGACCGGTCAGGCTGGGCGGCGAGATGTCGATTCGCGGCGGCCGGGTGATCGATGAGTGGTCGGACCATACCGACGATCTCTTCTCAGACCTCAGAGAGCCAAGTGGGGAGCCAACGGGCACGCACTCGAGCTGACGACCGCGGCCGCCCACGGACGACGTTCGGCGGAAAGCGCGTCATCCACACACGTCGACGACCTCCGCCAGGTGATCCTCGACTTCCGAGCCGAAGCCGTCGTGCGGGCAACCTACTTCCGCGACATCACCGAGGAGTACCTCGCCTACGACACCGAATACATCGACCGGGCCCACGTGCCCACGACGGGTGGCCGCTTCATCGCCCTCATCCTCCAGGCCTACCTCGAGTGGTGCGACTGGGCGCTCGAGATGATCGACACGTGGGACGGCGACCCCGACGAGGCCCGCGATCTCGCGGTCGCTGAGCTTCGCCGCTGGTCCGAGGTCGGCGACCTCTGGCTGACCGCCGGCATTGAACCACCGAGCAACCTCTGATCGCCGCGCTCAGAAGACCGTGCTGTTGGCGCATCGGCCTGACGGCGTCAGGAGTTCCTTGGAGTCCAGCGGAATTGCCTGACCCAACCACCGCTCTCCGTGTGATTTTTGCCTATCCATCTCACGTGAAATGACCTTCGGCCCTGGTTCGATGACGCAGGAACCTGCGACCCTCACTGAAATGCGATGGAGAGGCGAAACCATGGGCGCGACGCGTGACACAGCCAAAACGAAGAGGATGTTGGGGAGGGCTGTGCTGACCGTGCTCACGGTGGCCGTCATGCTTGCACTGGTGCCGGCCGGCCCAGCCGCAACCGCGCCACCGACACCTTCCATCTGGGCAACGTCCGTCGGTGACGCGTCGACCGGCGGCGACGCCGTGCTGGGCTTCGACTTCGCGCCCAGCACCCCCTTGACGATCTCGGTCAACGGCCTCCCGGTCGGTGATCCTCCTACCAGCGATGGCACCGGCTTCTTCTCCTACGACAACCCGACCCTCGACCTCGGGAGCGGCGACGTGGTCTCGGTCTCGGACGGGACAAGCAGCAAGACCCTGACCCTGGCTGCGCTGAGCTTCGACAACCTCAACTACACCACTGGTGCGGCAGACGGCACCACCGACCAACCCGACGGCACCCAGGTCGACGTCTGGGCTCTGACCAGCCCGACCGACCCACCCACCGAGACACTCACCACGACTGCCAGTGGCAGCGCGTGGGCGACGACCTTCACAATGAGCCTGGCGGACAGGTTCGGGGTGGCCTTCATCTTCGATGGCGACGGCGATGCCACCGCGGCGGGCGGTCCCCCGCCGCCTCAGATTCGGGCGTCGACGGCCAGCAACCCGGACCGGGTCGAAGGCGGCGGTTTCGCGCCCTCGACGTTGTTGACGTTGAAGGTCAACACTGTCGCCGTCGCCGACTCACCCACCACCGACACCGACGGCAACTTCAACTACGACAACCCCACGTTCGACCTCACGAGCGGTGACGTCGTCGAAGTCACCGACGGCACCACCACCCGCACCCTCACCACCGTTGGGGTGAGCTTCGACACCCTCAACACCACCACCGACACCGCCACCGGCACCTCCGACCAACCCGATACCACCCCCGTGCGCGTCGACGTCGGCAACGAAACCCTCGGCGAAACAATCGAAACCACCGTGACATCCGCGGCATGGACAGCCGCGTTCACCATCGACATCGACGACACCATGGGCGGCCAAGCCTCCATCACCGAACCCGACGGCGACGAAACCTTCGCCGACGCACCCCAGCCACCCCAGATCCAAGCCACCACCGCCAACAACCCGGACCGGGTCGAATGCGGAGGATTCGCCCCCGCCACGCTGTTGACGTTTAAGGTCAACGCCGTCGCCGTCGCCGACCCACCCACCAGCGACACCGACGGGAACTTCAACTACGGGAACGAGACCCTCGACCTCGGGAGCGGTGACGTCGTCGAAGTCACCGACGGCACATCAACTCGTGACGTCACCCTCGTCGGGCTCACCTTCGACACCCTCGACACCACCCTCGACACCGCCACCGGCACCTCCGACCAACCCAACGGCACCGAAGTCCAAGTCGACGTCGGCAACGAGTCAGGAGGCGAACAAGTCATCACCACCGTCAC
>JBPCTQ010000097.1:0-4060 GCA_051011595.1 Acidimicrobiales bacterium | reverse complement strand
GGCCGAGCCGACAACGCCCGGTTGGCGGCCGCCTCGATGGCACCGGGCACCGGTGCCCGAGTGGTGATCTTCGATCCCACCTTCGTGGAGATCCCGCTGCCGGGTACCGGCGACCAGAGCCTGTGGGATCTGGTGCCGTCGGGTGTGAAATGGGCGCTGCTCCAGCTGGCCATCGGTTTTGTGGTGTTCGTGCTGGCTGCCAGTCGCCGACACGGCCGACCGGTCCCGGAAGGGCCGGTGGTCGAGTTGGCCAGTTCGGACCTCATCGCCGCCACCGGCACGATGTACGAGCGAGCCCGCCAGCCGGGGTTCGCCGCCCAGGTCCTCCGGGACGATCTCCGCCGCATCGTGGCCCAGCGGACCGGTCTGGCCCCCGATACACCCACCGCCGATCTGGCCGCGGCGGCCGAGGCTCGCTTCGGGGTGCCGGCCCACCAGGTGCAAGCCGCCCTCGACTCCCCGGTGTCCGACGAATCACAACTGCTCGACGTCGCCCATGCGCTGTCGCGAATCCGACAGGAGGTCCTCGATGGATGAATCCACCGACCACCCACTCCCGGCTCAACCACCACCCCAAGCGGCGCCGACCGCGTCGGCCGCTCGGGATTCGGTGCTGGCCCTCCGAGAGGAGGTGGGCAAAGTGGTCGTCGGTCAGGAGGGCACCCTCTCGGGACTGGTGGCGGCGTTGCTCGTGCGCGGTCACGTGTTGCTCGAAGGGGTGCCCGGTGTGGCGAAGACCCTGCTGGTCAAAGCGGTCAGCGCCGCCCTGTCGCTCGATTTCGGGCGCGTGCAGTTCACTCCCGATCTGATGCCCAGCGACATCCTCGGCCAGATGATCTACGAACAACGCTCCGGTGATTTCCGTTTCCGGCCAGGCCCGGTGTTCACCAACTTGTTGTTGGCCGACGAAATCAACCGCACCCCACCCAAGACGCAGGCCGCGCTGCTCGAGGTGATGGAGGAACGACAGGTCTCGATCAGCGGTGAAACCCGACCACTACCCGAACCCTTCGTGGTGATCGCCACCCAGAACCCCATCGAATACGAGGGGACGTACCCGCTACCGGAGGCCCAGCTCGATCGTTTCCTCTTCGAGCTCCAGGTCGGTTACCCCAACGCAGCCCAGGAGGGAGAGGTGCTCCGTCGCCATGATCGGGGCCTCAACCCCCATGACGTGACCCACAACGGCGTGGTGCCGGTTGCCTCGGCCGCCGACCTGGCCGCGGCCCGATCCGAGGTCGACGAGCTGCGAGTGGAGGATCCGGTGATCGACTACATGGTGGCGCTGTCGCGGGCCACCCGCGAGTCGCCGTCGTTGGCCCTCGGTGTCTCGCCCCGCGGGACTGCCGCCCTGCTGTTGGCCAGCAAGGCGTGGGCCTGGCTGTCGGGACGGACCTTCGTGACCCCCGACGAGGTCAAAGCAGTGGCCAAACCCACCATGCGCCATCGGGTGCAGCTGCGACCCGAGACCGAGCTGGAGGGTGTCACCGCCGACGCGGTACTCGACAGCATCCTCGCCACCGTGCCCGCGCCCCGCTGATCCGTGCCCGTCCTCACCCGTCGACTGGCGCTGGTGGTGGTGGCGGCTTCGGCCGTGACTGCGGCGTTGATCGCCGCGGGTTCGGGGCCCATCGGGTTCTGGGCCGTGATGGTGGTGTTGTTGGTCATCGCCGTCGTTGATGGTGCCCTGGCTCGATCGCCGACGGTCATCGACGTGCACCGACGGCTCCCCAGCGGAGCGGTGCTGGGCTCACCGCTGGTGGTGGGATGGTTGGTGCGCAACCGATCCGACCGGCGGGTGACCGTTCGCCTGGCCGATTCGTTCGCCCCGTCGCTGCATGCCTCCACCCGACGACAGACGCTCAGCTTGCCGGCCCGGGCGACGGCCACGGTCGACATCACCATGGTTCCCCAACGCCGGGGCCGGTTCGTGTTGGACGAGATCGTGATCCGCACCGTGGGCCCCCTGGGGCTGGTCGGTCGGCAACAGGCCCGGGCCGTCCTCGATGTGGTGAAGGTCTTCCCGCGGTTCCCGTCGCGCCATGATGCCGAGCTACGGCTTCGTCAGGCCCGGGTCCTGGAGGTCGGCCTCCGCACCGCTCGGGGTCGAGGGGGTGGGACCGAGTTCGATCAACTCCGCGACTACACACCCGACGACGAGTACCGGAAGCTCGATTGGGCGGCCACCGCCCGTACGGGTCGGGCGATCGTGCGCGACTACCGGGCCGAGCGAAATCAGACGGTGATCAACCTGGTCGACAACGGTCGGCTGATGGCCGGCACGGTGGCCGAAGTGCCCCGGGTGGAACACGCCATGGATGCGGTGATGGCGCTCACCACGGTGGCCGGCGGCCTGGGCGACAAGTGTGGGCTGCTCACCTTCGATCAGCAGGTCCGCACCGTCGTGGCGGCCGCCCGCGGTCGACAGCAGCTGGGGCTGGTCAACGAGGCCATGTACGACCTCCAGCCGGTGTTGCTGGAATCGGACTATCGGTCGGCCTTCACCGCGGCGTTGGTTCGGTTCCGCCGCCGAGCGCTGCTGGTCATCCACACCGAACTGGCTCCCCACAGCGCCGATGAGAGCCTCATTCCGGCCCTCCCGCTGCTGATGCGCACCCACATCGTGATGGTGGCCGCGGTCCGTGACCCCGAGGTGCACGGCTGGGCCCGAGACGAAGTCGACGAGTGGCCCGACGCCTACCGGCAAGCAGCGGCCGTGGGCGCGCTGGCCGAACGTCGGCGGACGGCGGCGAGGTTGCGGGCGCTCGGTGCCCGGGTGGTCGATGCGCCACCCGAACAGCTCTCCGGTGCCCTGATCGACGCCTATCTCGGCATCAAGGCCACCGGGCAGCTGTGACGGGTCAGGGGTCGCGGTTGATGTGCCCGGTGACACCTCGGGCCGCGGCTGCCGGTCCCTGACCCACGATCCAGGCCAGGAACACCCCGACCGCGAGCACGCCGATGGCCACCCGCGTGAAGGTGGGCAGTGAGCTGGGAGTGACGAACCCCTCGATCAGTCCGGCCACGATGAACGCCAGCATCAACCCGAGCACCACCGTGGCCGATCGTCGACCCTCCTCGGCCAGGGCCTGCACCCGAGGCCGGTCGCCGGGGTTGATCATCGCCGCCCCGAGCGCCAGGCCGGCACCGCCGGCCACGATGACCGCCGTGAGCTCGAGTAACCCGTGGGGCAGGATCAGGCCCCAGAACTTGGCCTCTTGGTCAGCGGCGTAGAACAAACCGGCGGCCACACCCAGGTTCACCCCGTTGAAGGCCAGGATCAACGCCGTGCCCACGCCGAACGTGAAACCGAGCGCAAAGGCGAGAAACGACACCTGGATGTTGTTGATGAGCACCTCGGCGCTGAACTCACCGGCGGCCTGGCTGGAGTAGTAGGCCTCGAAGTCCTCCTCCACATACGCCTCGCGTAGGGCTTCGCTTCCGGTGGCCTCCAGCGCTTCATCGCTGTTGGCGATCCAGATGCCCACGGCCAACGCCGGAACCAACAGCCAGGCGGCCGAGGCCACCATGAACCAGCGCAGGGTCCACACCGCGGCGGGGAACAGTTCGGTGAAGAACCGGGTGAACGAGCGACTCGACCGGCTCTTGGTGCCGTAGATCTGGGCTCGGGCGTCACCCACCAGTGCGGTGAGGCGGCCCACCAGGGCCGGATCGCGGTAGTGGGTGCGGACGAACGACAGATGGGTGCTGGCCTGTTGGTAGAGGACGACCAGCTCGTCGATCTCGCGAGGATCCATGGATCGGAGGCTGGTCTGGGCCCGGGCCGACATCGACTGGAGGCGAGCCCAGGTGCCCTCGTGAGCGGCGATGTACCGGTCGATGTCCACGTCGGGATCTACCGTAGAGGGCAGCCCCCATCCATCGGGCCACCCTCCCCGGGAGCAGCCGTGCAGACCGCTCAGAACATCGTGACCCCCGAAGCGGTGGTGCTCGACTTCCAGGCTGCGGGTATCTCGTCGCGGGTGCTGGCTCGTTTCGTCGATCTGATCGTGCAGCTGGCGTTCCTCTGGGCCCTGCAGATCTTCGTGTCGTTCGGCGC
>JBPCTQ010000096.1:0-12038 GCA_051011595.1 Acidimicrobiales bacterium | reverse complement strand
TGGCTGCACTCGACCACGTGGTGGAGGTGACCCGTTCCCGGGTCGGTCCCAGCATCGCCGCCCACACCGGGCCCGGCACCGCCGGCGGCTTCTTCTGGCCCGCCGCCTGACTCGTTACTCCCGGCCCAGCTCGGCTCGCCCCACCGCATCGTGGTCGAGGGCCTGGTCGTCGCCCAGGTCGACGATCACCCGTCGCAGATCTCCGGTGAAGGCGAACGGAGACAGGTAGTCACCCACCGGGCTGCTGCGATCGAGTCCCACATCGAGTCCACTCCACGAGATGGTCACGAAGAACCGGTCGGCCGTGGGCACCATCTGACCCACCGGTTCGTCGTCGACCAACAACTCGCCCGCACCCATTCCCTCGGCGGAGCGGGTGAGACGAAAGGCCAGCCGATGCCGGCCGGCCGCCACCGGTCGGTCGGACCGCACCACGCTGTGGGATCCGCCGACGTTGAGATCGTGGACCAGGTGGCCATCGGTGGCGATGTACAGCGAGTACCCCGAGGTCGCATCACCGTGGGCCACCAGCACCCCCTCGGCCCCGTCGTCGGGAACGTCGACCTCGGCTTCGATGAGATAGGACCGGGCCCGCAGATCGGGCGCCACGTCGGTGGGTAGGTGACCCATACCGTCCCAGAACACGTATCGCCGCCGCGTGCCATGGTGGCGAGCCGCGTTCTCGGCGAATCGTTCGGCGAAGCGGTCATCAAGCGGCAGCACCTGGTGGGCACCAGCCTGTTGCCACCACTGGTCGATCAGCGCACGCAGCCGGTCGGGCTCCTCGTCGGCGCGGTCGTGGACCTCGGCGAAGTCGTTGTCGAGGTCGAACAACTCCCACCGGTCATCGGCGAACGCCGTGCCGGGCGGGTGGTACGCAACCGCCTTCCATCCATCGTTCCACACGCCACGGTGGCCGAACATCTCGAAGTACTGCGCGTGCTTCGGGGGTGGAGCGTCCGCGTCGGTCAGCGTCGCCGCGAAGCTGGCCCCTTCGAGTGGTGTCTGGTCGATACCACCGACCTGGGCCGGCGGGTCGATGCCGATCAGATCGAGGAGGGTGGGGACCATGTCGTTGGCGTGGCAGAACTGCGACCGCACGCCACCGTGATCAGTCACCCGGCGAGGCCAGTGGACCACCAGCGGGTCACGGATGCCTCCGCCGTGGGTGTTTTGCTTGTAGCGCCGGAGAGGTGTGTTGGCGGCCATGGCCCACCCCAGCGGGAAGTTGCAGTGCGTGCCGGGCCCGCCGATGGTGTCGAGCAGCTCACGTTTGCGATCCATGGATTCGTGCACGAGGTTGAACGGCCCCATGGCGTTGACGAATCCCTTCATCCCGCCTTCCTGGCTGGCCCCGTTGTCGGACAGCACCAACACGAGGGTGTCGTCGAGCAGTTCGGCCTCGTCCAGGAACGACACCAGCCGACCGAGCTGTTGGTCGGCGTGGTCCAACATGGCGGCATAAGCGGCCTGGAGTCGAACGAACACCTCACGGTCCTCGGGCCGGGTGTCGTCCCAGGCCAACACGCCGTCGTTGCGATCGGGCAAACGGGTGTCGGGCGGCACAACACCCATCTCGATCTGTCGGGCCAGGCGATCCTCACGGGTGCGATCCCACCCCTTGGCGAACACCTCGACGTAGTGATCGATGAGCTCGCGAGGAGCTTGGTGGGGGGCGTGGCAGGCACCGAACCCGAGCCACAGGAGGAACGGATCATCGGGTGCGCCGGCCTGATGGTCCTTCACGAACCGCAGCGACGCGTCGACCAGATCGGCGGTGAGGTGGTACCCGGTCTCATACGTACCCGGTGGGGTGATGTGGGAGTTGTCGGCCACCAGCTCGGGGGCGTACTGGTCGGTCTCGGCGTCGAGGAACCCGTAGAACCGATCGAAACCACGGGCGAGCGGCCACCCGTCGAACGGGCCGGTCGGACCGGTCTCGGTGAGCGGTGTGACGTGCCACTTACCCACCATGTACGACCGGTAGCCGTGCGGCGCCAACATCTCGGGCAAGGTGCCGGCCGAGGCCGCGATCTTGCCCCGGTAGCCGGGATAGCCGCTGTCGAAGTTGGCCAGACACCCCATACCGACGCTGTGGTGATTACGACCGGTCAGCAGCGCAGCGCGGGTGGTCGAACACATCGCGGTGGTGTGGAAACTCCGATACCGCAGCCCGCCGGCGGCCAGCTCGTCGATGACCGGCGTGGCGATCTCCGAGCCGTAACACCCGAAGTCACCGAAGCCGACGTCGTCGAAGAGCACCACGATCACGTTCGGGGCACCGTCGGGCGGGCGGGGTGCAACAGGCCAGTCCGGGGTCATTGCTGCACGCTAGAACGGCGATGACCGGGCCACCGCTTCCACCGCGCGGTTGGCGGGATCCACCGCCTGTCCGATCACCCGCCACCTGCCCGGCCGACCGCTGACCGGACAACCATCGGATCGCTCCTGACGTGCCAACGGAGTGACTCCGGTCGTCGCCCGTTTCTGCGCGTCGTTGACGGTTCTGAGACCATGGATCGCTCATGGGTACACCGCATCCGTCGCTCGGTCGGCGCCAACGGGACGTTCGATCTTGAGCATGCCCCCGGTCTTCTTCCTCCACATCATGAAGACAGCCGGCACATCGGTCACGCAGCTGCTGCGCACCGTGTACCACCCCGACGAGGTCTACCCGGAAGCGTCCAACGTCAACGAGAAGACCGGCATCAATCGCCTCATCACCCTCGAGCCCAAGCGCCGAAGTCAGCTCCGTCTGTACTCCGTACACATGCCGGCCTGGGTGGCCGACACCGTCGGCACCGAGTTCGTTCGGGCAACGGTGCTGCGTGAACCGGTCGAGCGGACGATTTCTCACCTGGCCCACATCGCTCGGGCCCTCGACATGAGCATCGAGGACATCTACGCCGATGAGAACTGGCGGAACCGGCTGGCCAACTATCAGACCCGGATCCTCACCCTACGACGAGCTGTGTTCGAGGCCAGCCAAGCCGCTTGGGAGACCCGTCTGCGAGAGTTGGCGGCCACCGGGGTGACGGCGCCACCGTCCGACGACCTGGCGAAACAGCACCGCAACGAGATTCGGCACCAGTACTCCGCGCTCACCGTGATGCCGGAAGCGGAACCGCTCGCCGAGGCCGACCTCGAGCGGGCGATGGCCGTGGTCGACGGATTCGACGTGGTGGGACTCACCTCCGAGCTCGAATCCTTTCAGCACCGTCTGTCGGCGCACATGGGCCTCGAGCTGCCCCCCATCCCGGTGCGAAATCGTGCTCCGCACCAACACGATCTATCCGACTCCCTGCGCACGAGCGTGGAGCAGGACCAACAACTCGACCTGCAGCTGTTCGAACACGTGCGACGCACACTCACCACCTGATCGGAACCATCCGACCAGCCAGTGGCAGGGTCAGGCCGCGGCGGCGCGCACCCAGTCGAGGGTGGGTTCGACCAACCCTTCGCCCACCGGGGTCAGGGCGTCGGTGCCATACCCGTCGAAGCCGTGGTCCGGTTCGCCTCCCATGATCCACAACGTCTGATCTCGGCCGGCCACACGCAGCGCGGCCGCGAAACCGACCGATTCGCTGGCCGGGACCAAGAAGTCGACGTCGCCGTGCACCAACAGCGCCGGGGCGTTGGCGTCGGCGGCCAGCTGTTCGGGGCGGGCCAGCAGGGGTACATCGGCACCCCCCCAATACTCGTCGGGTTCGTACACGAACCCGTCGTAGTAGCCGTAGTAGAGGACGGCTCCGTCGAGGGCGTCGGACACCCCTTCCCAGCGGTCGGGCCCGGAGAACGCCGGATCGTCGGCGGTGGTGAGGGCGATGGCAGCCAGCCGGGCACCGGCCGACCAGCCGTGCATCTGAATCGAATCGATACCCAGCGTGTCGGCGTTGAGCCGCAGGTACTGGATGGCCGCCTTGGTGTGCTGCTCGGGCAGCGGCCACACCCCCTCGTCGACGTCGGGAACCACCAGCTGGTAGTCGATGCCGAACGTGGTGATGCCGGCCGTCTGGTATTCGACCGCCCACTGATCTGCGTCGGCGTAGCTGCCGCCGGTACCACCACCACCATGGACGAGGATGATGGCGATCCCAGTGGCGTTCTCGGGCACACACAACTCGCCGACCTGGGGTGACGACGCCGCCGGCGGGGTGTACTCCACCACCCGACACCCGGTCGGGTCGGCCGTCTGCACCGGGGAGGTCGTCGGCACGGTCACGTCGCGGGCGACGGCGGCGCCGCCAGTGACCACGACAGGCTGGGCGGGGGGCGCGTCGGTGGGACCGCCGTCGACGGCCAACGAGCTCAGGATCGCCCCGCACACTCCCAACCAGCAGAGTGCCCAGCGAAAAACCGGTATACGCACCGGTATCTCATCGGTCGTTGCCCCCCCTGCTCTTGAGCCTTTCGGCCCATTTTGACGAAATCGTCAGACGCGGTCGGCGAGCACGTCGAAGAGGTCGGCGAGGTGATCGATCACCGGCGTGGTGTCGGTGGTGTCGGCCTCGGGATCATCGACCACACCCCGGTACCGGATCGCCGTGGCCCCGGCCGCCACCGCTCCCAACACATCGGTGCGGTGAAGATCGCCGACGTGGGCGGTCTCGTCGGCTGACACGCCCAGGCCGGCGTGGGCGGCCGCGAAGATCGCGGGATCGGGTTTGTACACCCCGACCTCGTCGCTGAACGCCATGTGGTCGAATCGGTCGGCCAGTCCCAGGCCCACGAGATGCCCTCGCAACACCGATCCGGGCATCAGCCCGCTGTCGCACACGATGCCGATCCGGATGCCGGCCGACCGCAGCTCATCGAGCAGTGCCGCCACCGAGGGTTCGGTGCAGGCCACCGGTGTCGTTCGGCCGCTGTCCAACCAGGCGGCCACCAAGTCGGCGCGCAGCTCGGGCGAGGCCGACACGCCCACCACCGTGAGCACATCGTCGGCGGCGTCGGCCAGTACGTACTGCTCGTTGGCCCGCCAACAGCTATCGAACCGGTCTCGGGTGAATCCCAACGCACCCTCCACGGCATCGATACTCACCTCGCGTTCGTGGGCCCAGAACACCTCGGCCAGTATTTCGCGACGCCGGTCGCGTTGGTCGCCGGTGAGGCGGATGAGCGTGTTCCAGAAATCGAAGGTGATGGCCCGCACCGGTGGCCCTTCGACGTTCACCGCGACGCCGGGTCAGCCCCGGCACACTCCCTCGGCCAAGGCGGCAGCCCCCACCGCTTCGGCCACCCGGAACGGAACCGACTTGTCGAACACCGACGGCACGATGAAATCCGGGGCCAGGTCGTCGTCGGTGACCGCTTCGGCAATGGCGCGGGCGGCCGCCAACTTCATGTTCTCGGTGATGTCGGTGGCCCCCACATCGAGGGCGCCGCGGAAGATGCCGGGAAAGGCCAGCACGTTGTTGATCTGGTTCGGATAGTCACTCCGGCCGGTGGCCATCACCGAGGCAATCCCGTCGGCTTGTTCCGGTCGGATCTCGGGATCGGGATTGGCCATGGCGAACACGATGGGATCAGGGGCCATGGTGCGTAGGTCGGCGGCGGTGAGCAGACCGGGCCCGCTGACACCGATGAACACATCGGCTCCCACCAAGACATCGGCCAGCGATCCCGCCTTGCGGCCCGGGTTGGTGTTCTCGGCAAACCATTGCTTGGCGTAGTTGAGGCCGTCTCGGCCGTCGTGCACGGCGCCGGCCCGGTCGACGCCGACGATCTCACCGATTCCGGCGTTGATGAGGATCTTGCCGATGGCCACCCCGGCCGCACCCATCCCGGCGATGACCACCGAGAGTTCGGCCATCGAGCGACCGGTCAGGCGCAGTGCGTTGCCCAGCGCGGCCAGGGTGACCACCGCCGTGCCGTGCTGATCGTCGTGGAAGACCGGGATGTCGAGCTTGGCCTTGAGCACGTCCTCGATCTCGAAACACGCCGGCGCCGCGATGTCCTCGAGGTTGATGCCACCGAAGGTGGGCGCAAGGGCCAACACCGCATCAATCACGTCCTCTGACTTCTCGACATCGAGGCACACCGGGAAGCCGTCCACTCCGGCGAACTCCTTGAAGAGCAGAGCCTTGCCCTCCATCACGGGCATGGCCGCCTCGGGACCGATGTCGCCCAGACCGAGCACGGCAGTGCCGTCGCTCACGATGGCCACCGTGTTCTTCTTGATGGTGTGGCTGTGAGCAACGGTGGGGTCGTCGTGGATGGCCATACACACTCGGGCCACACCGGGGGTGTAGGCCATCGACAGATCGTCCTTGTCGCCCACCGGGCACAACGGCAGGACCTCGATCTTGCCGCCCTCGTGCATTTCGAAGGTGCGGTCGTACCAGCCGTGCAGGGTGACACCGTCGACATCGGCCACCACCTTGGCCAGCCGTTGGGCGTGCTCCTCGTCGCGGGCGTTGACGTACATCTCCTCGACGATCGACGGACCCTTGGCCTCGAACCCATCGATGTGGGCGATGTTGCCACCGGCCTCGCCGATGCTCGTAGCCAGACGGCCCAACACCCCGGGTACGTTGTGCAATTCGACCTGGAGCGCGATCGAGAAGGCAGCGGTGGGGGTCGTCGTCATACCGCGACGCTACGGGCCATGACGGCCCTCGGCCCAATCAGGGGCTTCTCATGCCGTTGTGGTCCGCACCGACCTCTGGTTCAGGGTCCCTCGTAGGGAAACCCCAGCTCGGGCGCCGTCACCAGGGGTACAAATGCCACACCGTCGGCTTCGGCCATGGCCGCACAGGTTCCGCCACGGTCGACCACGGGCATGATCATCACCGGCTCGGCGCCGAGCTCGCGAACCACCGCCACCGCCTCCATGGGTGATGTGCCCCGGGTGACCGCGTCTTCGGTGATGACCACCCGGTCGCCGGGTTCGAGGGCACCGGCCAACCGTCCGGCCACGCCGTGATCCTTGGCCTGTTTGCGAATCGAGAACGACCGCAGCGACCGGCCGCGCGTGGCGGCGACGGCCGCTACACCGAAAGCCACCGGGTCGGCGCCGGCGGTGAGTCCGCCGATGGCCGTGACGTCGTCGGGGATTCGGGCCAGCGCCGCGTCGGCCACCAACAAGATCCCGTCGGCCCGACACACGGTCTGTTTGGCATCGATGAACCAGTTGCTCTGCTTGCCCGACTTGAGCGTGAACGTCCCGGTGCGCACGGAGTGTTCGAGCAGGTGGGCCACCAGGGCCTCGTTGCTCACGGCGCATCCTCGTCGTCGGTGAACCGCACCCGGCCCGTACCGGCCGTGACCTCACCCACGATCCGAGCGCGGTGACCGAGATCATCGAAAACGGACACGGCGGCGGCGGCCTGCGCACTCGGGACGGCGAGCACCATACCCAGGCCGCAGTTGAAGGTTCGCCGCATCTCGTCAGGGCTCACCGACCCGATCCGGGCCAGCTCGTCGAACACCCGGGGCGGCTCCCAGGTGCCGGGGTCGATGACCGCGTCGACGTCGTCGCCCAACACACGAACCACGTTGCCCGGCAGTCCCCCGCCGGTGATGTGGGCCACGCCGTGGACATCGACCTGCTCGCGCGCGGCCAGCACGGCCGGGGCGTAGATGACCGAGGGTTCGAGGAGCTCGTCGGCCACCGTGGCGGATGCACCGGCCCAGGCCGGGTCGTCGAGCCCGGCACCGGCGATCTCGAAGTAGAGCCGCCGGGCAAGGGAGAACCCGTTGCTGCGTAGGTTGGGGGACGGGAGGGCCACCAACACGTCGCCCTGGCTGACCGCCTCCCCGGTGATGACGGCCGAACGGGCCACTGCCCCCACCGCGAAACCCACCAGATCGAACTCACCGGGAGCCATGGCACCGGGGTGTTCGGCCATCTCGCCGCCCACCAGCGCACATCCGGCCTGCCGACATCCCTCGGCCACACCGGCCACCAGGGTCTCCACCATGTCGGGATCGAGCACTCCGATCGACACGTAGTCGAGGAAGAAGAGCGGTTCGGCGCCCTGACAAACCAGGTCATCGACACACATCGCCACCAGGTCGATCCCGATGGTGTCGAAACGACGGGCCGCGGTCGCCACCATGGCCTTGGTGCCCACACCATCGGTCGACGACACCAGCATCGAATCGGGATGGCCCGCCGCCTGCAGATCGAACAATCCCCCGAAGCCACCGATGCCGCCGACCACCCCGCTGCGTCGAGTGGATCGCACGGCCGCGCCGATGCGTTCGACCGCCTGTTCCCCAGCGCCGATGCTGACCCCTGCGCCGGCGTAGGTCTCACCCATGGCGCTAACGTCCGCCGGCCTGCTCGGCCGGCAGGTTTCCTTCGGTGCCGAGGAGCAGTTGGGCCTGTGTGGGTTGAGCCGCCTCCGGCTCGTCGAGCTCGAGTATGTGTTTGCCGAGCGACACCGGAATCTCCACCGGGTAGTTGCCGGTGAGACACGCGTTGCAGAAGCCGGCGTTGACGGCACCGGTGGCCAGCTCGAGCCGATCGAGCGTGAGGTAGGCCAAGCTGTCGACATCGAGGTACTCGCGGATCTCGTCGACCGTGAGGTTCGACGCCAACAGCTCGCCCCGGGTACCGGTGTCCATGCCGTAGAAGCACGGCCAGCGGTACGGCGGCGATGAGATCCGCATGTGGACTTCGGTGGCCCCGGCTCGGCGCAACATCTGCACCATGGCCCGGGTGGTGGTGCCGCGCACGATGGAGTCGTCGACCACCACCAGGCGATGCCCCTCGATGTTGTCGCGCAGCGGGTTGAGTTTCATGCGCACACCCAGCGCTCGGAGGTCCTGGGTGGGTGCGATGAACGTGCGCCCGATGTAGCGGTTCTTCACCAGGCCCTGGCCGTAGGGGATACCGGACTCGAGGGCATATCCCTCAGCCGCAGGGAGGCCGGACTCGGGAACCCCCATGACCAGGTCGGCATCGACCGGGGCCTGCTGGGCCAGCTGACCACCCATGCTGACGCGGGCCCGGTGCACCGACTGCCCGTACAGCTGACTGTCGGGTCGGGCGAAGTAGACGAACTCGAACAGGCACAGCTTGGGATCGATGGTGTCGGCGGCGAAGGGCCGCAGGCTGTGGGCGCCGGCCTGGTCGATGACGACCATCTCGCCCGGTTCGAGCTCGCGCACGAAGTGGGCCCCGACCACGTCGAGGGCCGGCGTTTCCGACGCCAACACCCAACCAGAGTCGAGGCGGCCCAGACACAGTGGCCGGAAACCATTGGGGTCGCGCACCCCGATCACCCGCTGGTGATCGAGCAACACGAACGAGAAGGCGCCGGCCAGGCGGGGCAACACCGTTTCGAGAGCCGCGCTCAACGCGCCGTGTGGATGGTCGCAGGCTTCGCCGAGACGAACCATTTCGGCGGCCACCATCTCGGCCACCAGATCGCTGTCGCTGGCCACGGTGCCGGGCAGCATTCCGATCTCGGCCGCCAGCTCCTCGGTGTTGACCAGGTTGCCGTTGTGCCCGAGCGCGAACTCCATGTCGCCCACACCGCGGTAGACCGGTTGGGCATTACGCCAGGTACTGGAGCCGGTGGTGCTGTACCGGGTCTGGCCGATGGCGTGACTGCCGGGGAGTGAGGCCAGCGTGCGGTCGTCGAAGGCGTTCGAGACCAGACCCATGTCTTTCACGACGGTGACGGACTCGCCATCGCTCACGCCGATGCCGGCGCTCTCCTGGCCGCGGTGTTGCAGGGCGTAGAGGCCGAGGTAGGTGAGATGGGCCACCGGCTGCTCGGGAGCGTGCACACCGAAGACCCCACACGCCTCGCGAGGAGAATCGGCGTCGGGGTCGGTCTCGTCGACGGCCGCCACCTGTGAGAGGTGTTCCTGGTCCGGAGCGTTCATGTTCGCCTACCCGCGGGGAGTCTCAGGAATCACGGATGCTCATCCTGGCACAGCGGCCGACCCCGATGGGAAACCCACCATCAGAATCTGCACGAAGGCGACCAGCCCGGTGCCGCCGCCGCGATCAACCCTGGGTGGTGCCGTGTCCGAGGGCGCCGGGAAGGCGATCGCGGCTGGCGCCGGCCAGCTCGTCGAGCGACAGGTCGAGCAGGTCCTTGACCACGAGGCGATCACCTCGGGCCAGGCCGATCCGAGTGAAGGGCACACCCGCCGCGGCCAGCTGTTCTTCGACCACGGTCATCTTCTCGGGATCAACCGCCGCCACCACTCGGCCCACCCTTTCGTGGAAGAGGTCGGTGTGGTCGCTGACCCGAGCCAGGTGGGCCCCGATCCCGGCGGCGATGGCCATCTCGGCCACGCAGACTCCGAGACCGCCCGATGAGACGTCGTGGACGGCGGACACCGAACCGGCCTGCACCAGGTCGCGCACCACATCGGCTACGGCACCGACCGCGTCGAGGTCGAGCTCGGGCAGCGTGCCCCGGCGATGGCCACGAGCGAACGCCCACGCCGAACCGCTGAGCTCGGCCGCCTCGGGGGCACCCACCAACAGGAGTCGATCGCCGTCGGCCCACGCCAAGCCGGGAGGAACGGCATGCAGGTCATCGACCACCCCGAGCGTTCCCACTACCGGGCTGGGATCGATGTTGGCCCCCTGCGACTCGTTGTAGAGGCTGACGTTGCCACCGATCACCGGAATGGAGAAGGCGTCACAGGCCTCGCTCATCCCGTCGATGGCCTCGCTCAGCTGCCACATCACCTCGGGGTGTTCGGGGTTGCCGAAGTTCAAACAGTTGACCACGGCCAGCGGCCGGGCTCCCACACACGCCAGGTTGAGCACCGACTCGGCCACCACTGCCGCCGTACCCACCCTCGGATCGATCGCACACCACCGGTGATTGCCATCGGTGGTGAGGGCCAGGCCGCGGCCAGTGTCGACGCCGGTGGTCGGGTGCTTCAGCCGCAACACGCTGGCATCGCCCCCGGGGCCGACAACCGTGTTGAGGAACAGCTGGTGGTCGTACTGGGACCACACCCAATGGGTGTCGGTGACCAGGTCGGCCAGATCGGCACCGGGATCGGTGGGTGAGCCGAGCGACGATGCCCGATCGGCTCGAAAGGCATCGAGGTCGGCCGGGGGTGCGAGCGGCCGGTCATACAGGGGGGCGTCGTCGTGGAGTGTGGCGGCCGGCACCTCGGCCAGCACCTCTCCCTCGAAGCCGTCCATGATGCGGAGCTGCCCACCGGTGGTGACGCGACCGACGACGGTGGCTTCGACCTCCCAGCGGGCGCACAACTCCATCACCCGGTCGATGCCCGCCGGTTCGACGATGGCGAGCATACGTTCCTGGCTCTCGCTGGTCATCACTTCGAAGGGCTCCATACCGTCCTCACGGCGGGGAACAGCCGAGACGTCGAAGCCCATTCCCATGCCGCCCCGCGAGGCGGTCTCGCTAGCGGCGCAGGTGAGCCCGGCACCGCCCAGATCCTGGATGCCGACCACCAGTCCTTCATCGAGCAGGGTGAGACACGCTTCGATGAGCCGTTTCTCCTCGAAGGGGTCGCCGACCTGAACCGACGGACGTTTGGCGGCATCGGCCTCGTCGTCGGAGAAACCGGCCGACGCCAGCACACTGACCCCGCCGATGCCGTCGCGACCGGTACGACTGCCCAACAACACGGCGAGGTTGCCCTCGCCCGTGGCCACACCGAGCACCAGCCGCTCGGTGGGGAGCACCCCCAGACACAACACGTTGACCAAGGGGTTCCCCTGGTAGGTGGGGTCGAAGACGGTTTCGCCGCCCACCGTGGGCACACCCACGGAGTTGCCGTACCCGCTGACCCCGCTCACCACCCCTTCCGCGATCCAGCGACTACGGGGATCGTCGAGGGGCCCGAAACGGAGTGGGTCCATGAGGGCTATGGGGCGGGCGCCCATGGTGAAGATGTCGCGGAGGATGCCTCCGACGCCGGTGGCCGCGCCCTGGTAGGGCTCGATGGCCGACGGGTGGTTGGGGGATTCGATGCGGATGGCGGCCGCGATGCCGTCACCGACATCGACCACACCGGCGTTCTCGCCGGGTCCGACCAGCACCCACGGGGCTTCGGTCGGCAACCGCCGCAGGTGCAGCCGCGAC
>JBPCTQ010000095.1:0-2527 GCA_051011595.1 Acidimicrobiales bacterium | reverse complement strand
CCCTCGTGGGCCTGCTGGTAGGCGGTGAGGATGTCGTCGGCCACGGCCGCACCACACGGATTGGCGTGTTTGATGACCACGGCGGTGGGATCGGCGCTGAGGCTGTAGGCCAGACGATGGGCCGCTTCGGTGTCGTAGAGGTTCAGGTACGACAGCTCCTTGCCGCCCAATTGGCGGGCGTGGTCCCACCATCCCTCGCTGTTGGCCAGTCGGTAGCGGGCCCCCACCTGGTGGGGATTCTCGCCGTACCGCAGGTCTTGCACCCGGTCGAGGGCCAGATGCAACGAGTCGGGTAGTGGATCGTCGGCATCACTGGCCTCGTCGGTGTCGTCGAGCCAGGACACGATGGCCGCGTCGTAGGCGGCCGTGTGGGCGAAGGCGGCGCGGGCCAGTCGGCGACGGGTCTCGACACCGAGTGCACCGTCATCTCGAAGTTCGCCGAGGACGGCGTCGTAGTCGGCCGGGTCGACCACCACACCGACGTGGGCATGGTTCTTGGCCGCGGCCCGAACCATGGTGGGTCCGCCGATGTCGATCATCTCGATGCCGGGTTCAGCCGAGAACGGGTACAGGTTGCCGACCACCAGATCGATGAGGTCGATGTTGTGGGTGTCGAGGTCGGCCCGGTGCTCCGGGTCGTCGCGATCGGCCAGGATCCCGCCGTGGATGCGCGGGTGCAGGGTGACCACCCGGTGGCCCAGCATGATGGGCGAACCGGTGTAGTCGGCCACGTCGACCACCTCGATGCCGGCATCGGCGAGGACGCGGGCGGTGCCACCGCTCGACACCAGCTCCCATCCCAGGTCGGCCAGTCCCTGGGCCAGTTCGACGATGCCGGTCTTGTCGTAGACCGACAACAGTGCGCGACCCGGAGTGCTGGCGGTCATGATGGGTTCCTTCGTTGCCGGGCGGGTCGCGGTGTCACTGCACCGACCCTCGTTCGAATATGGCTTGCAGGGTGTCGACGTACAGTCGCCGTTCGACGATCTTGATGCGTTCGTGCAGGCGTTCTTCGGTGTCGTCGGCCAGCACCGGCACCGATTCCTGAGCCAGGATCGGGCCGTCATCGACCTCGGCGGTGGCGATGTGGACCGTGCAACCAGTGACCTTCACGCCGTAGTCGAGCGCCTCGCGTACCGCGTGCCAGCCCGGAAACGACGGCAGGAGGGCGGGGTGGGTGTTGAGAATGGTGCCCGCGTAGCGGTCGTAGATGCCGGCGCCGAGGATGGTGCCGTAGCCGGCCATCGCCACCAGGTCGATATCGGCCTCCTCCAGTGCCGCTCGCACCTTGCCGGTGTAGGCGTCACGGTCGAAATCGGCCGAGAAGCTGTCGCGTTCGATGAGGTGGTGGTCGATGCCATGGGTGGTCGCTACCTCGGTGGCCGCGCACACCCGGTCGACGATGACCAACTCGATGGGGAGCCCGGCGGTAGCCATGGCATCGAGAATGGTGCCGGATCCGGAAGCCAAGACGGCGAGGCGCACCCCGTGAACCTAGTTGGCCGACCCGGCCCGTTGCGCAGACGGGGATCCCCCGCTGGCCGACCACCCGTTCACTACGCTGCGCTCAAGCAAACGTAGGGAGGTGGTGCGGGATGGATACATCCAGACCCGGTCCGCTGATGATGCTCGGCGGGGGCATCTTGATGGTTCTCGGTCCCATTCTGAAGTGGGGAGGCGACACAAGTGGCGTCAGCACCGACGCCGCCGGCCTGCTCGGGATCATCGTGTTGTTGTCCGGCTTGTTCATCCTCGGTGTGGGGGCCGTGCGCGCCTTCGGGATCGAAGTTGCCATCCCAGAACGAATCGCCGGATTCACCATCGAGCAGATCTGCCTGATCGATGGCTTCGCGGCGTTCTTGTGGGTGTTCGCCTTCGCCACCGAGGACGGCACCAAGATCGGGTTGCACCTCACCTGGCTGGGTGCGGCGCTGGCCACGGCCGGCGCGGCAGTGGCCATCCGACAAACCCGCACCACGCCACCGGGAGGTGTGCTGTGAACAATCCCCGACCGGGCGCACTGGCCATCATGATCGGGGGGGCGTTGTTGTTCATCGCCTCGTTCCTCGACTTCCAGGCCATCGGGCCGTTCAGCCGCAACGCCTGGGACATCGGCCTCACCGGCTTCTTCATCCTGCTCATCTGCGGTGTGGTGATCACCATCGCCGCCATCCGAACCTTCGCACCCCAGACCAACCTGCCCGACAACATCCTGGGCCTCGATCAGAATCAGGTGGTGATGGGGCTTGGGTACGCCGCCTTCCTGATGGCCTTCGCGTACTTGTTCCTGCCCGAGGGCTTCAAGATCGGTTCCATCCTGGCCCTGCTCTCCTCGGGTGCCATCGCGGTGGGCGGCTACCTCGAGGCCCAAGCCGGCGACCCGGTGTTGCCGGCTCCTCCCACCGGCGTCGCTCCGCCCACACCTCCCCCGCCCCAGCCCCAACAACCGGCGCCACCGGCCCCGCAACCCCCACCAACCCAGCCCGCGCCACCGCCAGCCCAGCCCGCTCAGCAGCCACCGCCGCCG
>JBPCTQ010000094.1:0-18803 GCA_051011595.1 Acidimicrobiales bacterium | reverse complement strand
GTGTCAGCCAGCGGCACCGTGGGTGCCGCCCTCGAAGCAGCAATGGTCGGGGTGCCAGCGGTGGCGTTCAGCGCGGTGCGCTCAGGCGATTGGGAAACCTGGTCGCGTCACATGGGGTCACCCGAGTCACGACCGGAATGGACTCGATTGGCCGGCGTGGCCACCGACATCGCCGCGGAGGTGTGGGCCAATGGCCTGCCGGAGGGCACCGACGTCTTGTCGGTGAACATTCCCAGCGACGCCGATCGGGACACGCCGCGGCGTATGACCCGTCTGGCCGACAGTCGCCACGGAACCCTGTTCGAGGAACGAGACGGTCGCTACGAGCACCGGGGCAGCGCCGGGTTGCGGCCGACCGAACCCAACGCCTCCGACACCGACATGGCCGCCTCCGACGCCGGTGTGGTCTCCATCACACCGCTGCGGATGGCCCAGCTGGGCCAGACCATCGACCCTGCCCTCCGAACCCGATTCGAGACCTGAATCCTGGTCAGGGGATGAGGACGGCCGGACCCGAACGAGGGCGGCTCACGCCCGCGGCGGCCTTCTCGCCGATCAGGCTGTCGAGGGCCGCCGGCCGCCCCAACACGTAACCCTGACCCGATCCCACACCCAGATCCCGCAGATGTTTGAGCTGGCGGGTCGACTCGATGCCCTCGGCGAACACCTCGACCCCGACCTTTCGACAGAGCTCGAGGATGGCCATGATGAGGGTGGTCACCCGCGGCTCGTCGATACGTTGCACGAACGACGGGTGCAGTTTCACCGACGCCACCGGTAGGCGACTCAGGTAATCGAGGGAGGCGAAGCCGGCACCGAAGTCGTCGATGGCGACACGGCAGCCGAGGTCGGCCACTCGCAGCAGCGTTTCCACACCCTGGTCGCCGGCCAACAGGGCCGTCTCGGTGAGCTCGACGGTGACCCGGTGAGGCTCGATCTCGTGCAACATGATGACCCGGTCCAGGTCTCGGACCAGCCGCTCGTCGTTGAGCTGGCGGCCGGAGACGTTCATGGCCACGAAGAAGTCGGCGGACTCACCGTAGGTGGCCGACATCGCCACCAACGCCCGGACGGCCTGATCGGCGAGCCACCAACCCAGGTCGGCGATAACGCCGCTCTCCTCGGCCAGGGGAATGAAGTCGACCGGCCGCAGCAGCCCGTACACCGGGTGCTGCCAACGCATGAGGGCCTCGGCGCCGATGGGCCGCATCTCGTGGAGATCGAACACCGGCTGGAAATCGAGGAAGAGCTCATCGCGGGCAAGGGCGGTACCCAGATCGCGACGCAGATGGGATCGGCGGGTCACACGCCGACGCAGACGGTCGTCGTATTCCACCGTCTGAGCCGGTCCTCGGCCGACGGCCTCATGGAGCGCCAGCTCGCTGTCGCACAACAACCCGGACGGGGATGCGCTCCGTTGTGACCAGCCGATAGCGGCGCCCAGCTCCACCTCATGGGTGTCGAGCATCGTGGGCTGGCGCAGTGCTTCACGGAGCCGCTCGGCCAGTTGGGCCCCCTCCCCGTCGGACAGCTCGTCGGTGACGAGCAGGGCGAAGGTGTCCACCCCGAGACGGGCCAGCCAGCCCCGATCTCCCATTCGGTCTCGCAGCCGCTCCGCGATGGCGCCCACCACGTGATCGGCCTCCTCGGCCGATCGAACGACCGACGCCAGCCCCTCCAGCCGGGCCACGAACATGGTGGCCGAACGATCATCGGGTACGGCTCGCAGCCGATCACCCAGGCCGCCCTGATCGAGCAGCCCCGTCGCCGGGTCGACCCCCACGGTCACAGCCGCCCGGGCCGGCCGAGCCGACCCGGCCATCACCAGGAGAGCATCGTGATCGGGACGCAGGTCGAGGGCCACCACCAACAGGCCCGCTTCGTCGTCGTCGAGCTGCACCTCGGCCTCGGCTCGGCCTCGACGGGCCGCCTGTTCGAGGCAGGCCACCAGGTGGAACCGATCACCGGGGGCGACCGCGGGCGGTGCACCACTGGTGGCTCCGGGTGCCGAACGATTGACCCACGCGGGCACATCGGTCTCGGTCAGCGAGTCGGGCGTCACCGCCCACACGCGGACGTCGACGAAACGAGCGACGGTCTCCGCGACCATCGATCCGGCAGATCCGGTTGCTTCTTCGGGCACGTCCGTCTATCGACGCGCCGGACCGCCGGCTTGACTGCTCGTCAGGCCGGCTGGAGCTGGTTCAGCTCGCGCACGTTGTCACGCAGGACTCGCTGCTGCACCGCCGGGTCCAGCTCCTTGAGCTCGACCACATAGTCGAGGGGCTGCGGCATACCTTCGATGTGGGGCCAGTCCGACCCGAAGATCACCCGCTCGGGGCCCATGATGTCGACCACCTCGATGGGGTCGTCCTCCCAGAACGGGTTCATCCACACATGGCGCTTGTAGACCTCGACCGGATCGTCGGCGAACACCCCCATGTATTTGCGGGCCGTCTGGTCGAGCTTGCGGAACATGTGGGACAAGAAGTCCGAGCCGTTCTCGACCGAGGCCACCCGCAGGTTGGGGAAGCGGGTGTACATCTGCTCCAACGACATGGTGATGAGCCAGTCGTGGGCCGCTCGTTCGATGTTGAAGGCCTTGATCGACGGTTTGCCGTAGCCACCGCCGAAACCAGCGCCGAAGCCGTCTTCGGCATACCCGTTGGAGGTGTACCCGCTGTCGCCGGCGTGCACCACCACGGTGATACCCGCTTCGTTGACCCGAGCCCAGAACGGATCGAACATCTCGTCGCCCGGTGACTTCACCCCGGCCGCAGTGGTGACCGGCGCCGGTCGCATACACACCACCCGTGCTCCCCGGTCGAGCGCCCACTCCAGCTCTTCGACGGCGAAGTCGACGTCGGCCAGTGTCATGTACGGCGCGGCGAAGATCTTGTCCTGGTAGTGGCAGCCCCAATCCTCGTCGAGCCAGCGATTGAACGCCCGGAACAGCACCTTGACCGCCTCGACGTCGGTCTTGATCAGCTCCTCGTACAGCACCCCGAGGGTGGGGAACAACCACACCGCTTCGAGGCCCTGTGCATCGAGCCGGGCCACGCGGGCATCACGATCCATGTATTCGTCGGGGAGGGGCTCGCGCTCCTTCAACATGTCGATGGGCGAGCGGTTGTTGGGGTTGCCGCGGAAGTACTCGTGCAGTGCCCCCGGCTTGGCGATGGGGTTCCAGGTCGGATTCACCACTGCGTGGGAGACCTTGCCCCCCACGACGTGGTGACGGCGGCCGTTGATCTCACACCACTGGACACACCGGGCCTGCCACTCGGCGGGCACGTGGCGGGTGAAGGCATCGGGGGCCTCGTAGTAGTGGTTGTCGGCGTCGAACGGCAGGTAGTCGAGTTCGGTCACGGCGTACTCCATCGTCTGAGAAGAACCGGTTCTACTGTACTTTGCCGGGCCGCACCGGCCCGTGCCGAACCGGCAGCCGGTCGCCCGCTATCGGGGCCGCCACGGCTACGGTTCCGGAGATTCCGCCTCTGCCATGACCACCGCCTCCCCTTCCCCCCGCCCGTACTACCTCGAGATCGCGCTGATCAGCTTCGCCGCGTTGCTGCTCGAGATCAGCTACACGCGCATCATCTCGTTCAAGCTGTACTACTACTGGACCTTCCTGGTCCTGGGACTGGCCTTGCTCGGCATCGGCAGCGGCGGCGTGTTCGTCACCGTCTCGTCTCGGATCAAGGCGATGACCCTCGAACGGCTGCTGATGCTCGGTTGTCTGTTCGGGGCGATCACGGTGGCGGTCGGCTACGTGGTGGTGGCCCGCCTACCGGTCAACACCACGGTCATCTGGGACTATTGGACGGGCGCGTCCTTCTACAACCTGGGCAAGCTGATCGTGCTCTGCTTCGCCCTGTTCGCCACCTTCGTCTCGATCGGCATCATGTTGGCGTCGCTGCTGGGCCGGTCACCCGACAACATCGCTCGGCTCTACTTCGCCGATCTACTCGGTGCCGGCCTGGCCTGTTTCGTGGTGGTGGCGATGCTCGGGCGGGTCGGTCCCGTCGGCACCATCTTTGCCGCCGGTGCCATCCTGGCGGCCACCGGGGTGCTCGTGGCCCGTCGACTCAGTCCACTGGCCGCCGCAGCCGGCGTGGTGCTCACCCTGGCACTCGTGCTGGGGGCGGTGGCTCCGGACTCGTTACCCGACCCCAGGGTCGACGACACCAAAACGGTGGCCACCGATGCCGTGTACTCGGAATGGGGACCCGTCTTCCGGGTCGACGTCCAAGAGGAACGCCCCGGTTTCTTGAGCCTGTACCACGACGGTTTGTTCGGCAGTGCCATCTATGAGTTCGACGGCAACGTCGAGGGCCTCACCCGATTCGACAGCAACGTGCGGACCTTCCCGTTCGCGGTACTGGGTGAACCGCCCGAGAACGAGTTGATCATCGGTGCCGCCGGTGGCCACGAGATCCTGGCGTCGCTCTACTACGAGGCCGAGTCGATCGATGCCGTCGAGCTCAACCCCGTCACCTACGACCTCGTGACCGACCGCTTCGCCGAGTACGCGGGCCACGTGGCCACCGCACCGGGGGTCAACTACGTGAACGACGACGGCCGTTCGTTCCTGGCCCGGGCCGACGCCGACTACGACCTGATCTGGTTCGTTGCCCCCGACAGCTACTCCGCTTCCAACGCGGCCAGCAGCGGAGCCTTCGTGCTGAGCGAGAGCTACCTGTACACCAGCGAGATGATCCTCGAGAGCCTCGAGCACCTCACTGATCGGGGAGTGATCACGGCGCAGTTCGGCGAGTTCGTGTTCGACGAGAAGCCCAACCGCACGGCCCGGTACGTAGCCACCGCGCGCCAGGCCCTCACCGAGCTGGGTATCGATCCGGCCGTGCAGGATCAGCACATCCTGGTGGTGACCAGCGCCGACGAGTTGTTGCCCCTCTCCACCATCATGGTGAAGCGAACCCCCTTCACCCCTGAGGAACTGTCCCGGTTCGCCGACGCAACCGAGCGGGTGGAGGGCACCGAGGCCCGCCATGTCCCTGGCGTCGACGGCACCGGCCCGGTGGCCATTGCCGCCACCGCCAACAACGCCGAACTGGCCGACTTCTACGCCGAGTACGAGTACGAGATCGACGCCATCGACGACAACTCGCCGTTCTTCTGGCATTTCTCGTCGTACCGTGACGTGCTGGCCGACCTCGACCGACCACTCGACCCGCGCGATCCCGAAGACAGCCTCGGTGAGCGGGTGTTGTTGTTGCTGTTGGGTCTGGCGTTCTTGTTCGCCGCCGTGTTCTTGTTGCTGCCGTTCCTCGCCATCCGCGAGACCTGGGCCCGCCTCCCCAACAAGCGGCTGTCGATGATGTACTTCGCGGCGTTGGGTCTGGGGTTCATCTTCTATGAGATCACCCTCATCCAGAAGTTGGTCCTGATGCTCGGCTATCCGACCTATTCACTCACCGTGACGCTGGCCTCGATCCTGGTGTTCACCGGTCTGGGTGCACTTCTGTCGAGCCGCTACGAAGAGAACCCGGCCACCCCATGGGTGCTGCTGGGCGCACTGGTCCCGCTCACCGCGTTCTACCTGTGGGGACTCGACCCGATGACCGAAGCGCTCCTCGATCAGTCGCTCACCGTCCGGGTGCTGTTCGCGTTCGCGGCGGTGGCCCCCTTGGGGCTGGTGTTGGGTGCGTTCATGCCCCTCGGCCTCCGCACGGTGGCCGGCTCCACCGATTACCACGACGAGTACGTCGCCTGGGGCTGGGCGGTCAACGGCTTCTTCTCGGTGATCGGCTCGGTCGGGTCCACGATCTTGTCGATGGCGTTCGGCTTCCAGGTCGTGCTGGTGGTGGCTCTGGCGCTCTATGCCGGGGCCTGTATCACCTTGTTCACAATGCGCCGACGCATGCTGCCGCTGACGACCTAGGCGTCTTGGGCGGCGGGCCGCTGCGCAACCAGCCGCTCGACTGTGGGTCCGGCTTCGGCGTACTCCTGGTCGGTGTTCACCGTCCACGGGTCATGGTCGGTTCCCTCCCGGGCGTTGGCCACCGCCATGGAAGCGGTGGTCATGGCGTGGTCCTGGGAGTTGTAGTTGTGCAGTCCCGCCCGCCCGGCGGGATACAGGTTGGTGAGGTTGGCGGCCAGCCACCGCTTGATCACGTCGCGGTTGGCCCGGTGGTGCTCGTCGTAGACGGGATAGGCGTCGACCATACGAATCACGGTGGTGTCGAGGCATCGCTCGGGGTCGACCAGACCCAGCACCGCCAACTCCTCGACCGCCGTCTTGCCGAGGGCGTCGTCGGACAACGACCACACACCGTCATCGCGATTGCAGAAGTACTCGAGGCCCAGGCAGGTGGTGGTGTCGTCGCCGACCATGGCGGTGCTCCAGTTCCGATAGTTCTGGATGCGACCGACGCCCACCCCGGGGTCGTGGATGTAGATCCAGGTGTCGGGAAAGACCGCGGGGTCATTCACCACCACGGCCACCGTCAAGAAGTCTCGGAAACGAAGGCCGGCGGCCGCAGCCAGTACGTCGGCCGGTGGCGCCGGCGACAAGGCCGCCACCAGGTCTCGCAGCGACATGGTGGTGTAGAGGTCACGACACTCCACCCGTTCTCCGTTCGTCGACTCGACCGCCACGACCCGGCCATCGCGGTGTTCGATTCGACCCACCCGCCAGTCGCGAAACAGCCGGGCCCCCGAACCCACGACCTGATCGGCCACCGCCTCCCAGAGCTGGCCCGGGCCCAGGCGCGGGTAGCGGAACTGCTCGATCAACGTCTTGGGACGCGATCGACGCGGGCGCACTGCCGCAGTGACCAGCTCGAACAGTGACAGTCCCCGAATCCGTTGGGCGGCGAAGTCCTTGCTGATCTCATCACAAGGGAGGCCCCAAACCTTTTCGGTGTACGTCCGGAAGAACAGCTCGTACAGCCGGTGACCAAACCGGTTGACGACCCAGTCCTCGAAGGTGACCTCGGACCGGGGCCGCACTCGGGCGCGCAGGTACGATCCGACGATTCGAAGCCCACGCCGAAGACCCAGCTGGCGAAGGGTTGGGCCGATCTGCACCGGATACGGATAGAAGGCGCCGTCGAAGTAGATGCGGGACAGGCGGGGCACGGTCAGGAACTCGCCGGGCAGCATCTCGTCCCACTGGGCGGCGATCTCGGCCGACTTGGTGAAGAACCGGTGGCCACCGATGTCGAAGCGGTTGCCGCCATGTTCGACCGTCCGCGACAGGCCGCCCACGTACACCGGATCGGCTTCGACGATCACCGGCCGCACACCCCGGGCCACCAGTTCCCAGGCCGCAGTGAGGCCGGCCGGACCCGCCCCGACGATCACATCGGGTGGGGTGCTCACACCAGCGCTCCGGCCGTGGTGAAGCGGCGGGCGGGGTCGTCGAGCATGCCGTCGAGCAGCACCCATGCCGGTGCACCGCTGTTGCGGGCGTGCACACGGCGAACGGGGCTCGGCAGCGCCGACCAACCATGCCCCCGGTCGAGGAAGTCGTGAAGATGGCACAACACCACACCCCGGTCGGGCAGCAGGTGGCGGGACCGGGCGCCGATCATGCGCAGCCAGGTGAAGGTGAACGGGAGCCCGCCCCGCAACGACCCAACGGACACTGCCGCACCGGTGCCCGCGCCGGCCGATCGCCGGAACGGATGAAGGCGGCCGGCCGAGGCGTCGTAGCAGTAGCCGGCCTCGGCGAGCTGCGAGCCGGTCGCTTCAGTGGGCGCCAGATAGGGGGCCCGAAATCCGCGCACGTCGAATCCGGCCGCCTCGATCGCCGCCCTCGACGCCGTCATCTCCCACCGCTGCTGGTGGTCGTCGAGGCCACCCAGCCGACGATGGGTCATCGAGTGTGAACCCACCTCATGGTCAGTGCCCCGCAGGTGAGGCGCCACCGCGTCGATCAGGTCGCCCACCACGAAGAAGGTGGCGGCAACCCCGGCTCGTCCCAGTCGGGTCACCAAGCGGGGTAATACCTCGTCGACTCCCCGGGTGCTCGAACCGCCCCAGTCCCCCTCGACATCGATCGTGAGCACCGTCGTTTTCATCGGCGCGTACACCACCGGAGCGGCCGACCGGTTCCGTTCTAGACCGCGTCGCCGGGTTCGACCACCACGGTGTCACCCACGTCGATGGTTCCGGACCGCAGGACCGATGCGTAGAGACGGCTCCAGCCGGGGTGCTCTTCGTGGCGGATGCGTTGACTGTTGCCGTCGGCGAACCACTGGTTGTTGTGGCCACAGGGAACCGCGTAGGACGTGACCTCACAGCGCACCAGCCCCACATCGAGGACCGTACCCGGCCGCACCGATGACCAATCGAGCCCACTGATGGTGATGTTCTCGCCGGCCGAACCGGCGGCGACCGGATGTCCCTCGGCCGCGAGGGAGCCGATGACGTCGCTGCTCCACAGACACAGTGCCTGGAACGGGCGCCCGTGATGGCGTCGGTTGCGTTGGGTGTCGCCCACCACTCCGGCCGCGTCGATGGTGGCCGCGCCGACCATGGCTGACTTGGGGACACCACCGGTGGACACGTTCAACTGGTCGACGGTTCCGCGGCCCGACGCGCCATGACCGAGCGCGACTCGGATTCGCCCCAGATCGTGCATGTGGTGGGTGGCGTCGTGCATGGCGTGGGCCACCGCACCGTTCACCGATACCGGGCCACCACCGATGGTGACGGTGCGGTCCCAATCGTCGTCGACCAGACCCTCCAACTGGGCCTCGAACGCCAGGCACTCCGTGACCAGTGCGTCGACCACGGCGCGCCGATCCAGATCGGCCGGCTCGGGGGCGAACTCGGGTGAGTCCGGTGTGCCCAGATCGATGTCGGGCTGTTGCCGGGCGATGTCGACGATGAAGCGGTGACCCCACACCACATCTCGCACGTGGTCGAGGTACTCGAGCATCGACCAGGTCTCGGGATCGGGACGGGTGGCAACCGCCGCGGAGTCGAGGTCTTCCATCGTGTACACCGCCCGAGCCGCGATGTAGCTGAAGGCATGGGTGAGGTCTTGTCGGGTCCAGCCGGTGCTGTCGAAGCCACACTGGTCACACTGTTCGGTCTCCTGCACGGATCAATCCTGGCCGAGCGGACGGGCCAGAGCCACCTGGTCGACGGCCCAGTCCCGCACCACCCGATTGAGGATCTTGCCGCCCGCGTTCTTGGGCAGTTCGTCGATCTGGAATACGAAGCGGGGTTTCTTGAAGCCGGCCAGGTGGCGGCGGCAATGCGCCACGACCGACTCGGCGTCGACGGTGGCGCCGTTACGACCCACCACCACCGCACAGACGGCTTCGCCCCACTGCTCGTCGGGTACACCGACCACCGCCGCTTCGACGACGTCGGGATGGGCGAAGACCACGTCGGCCACCTCACGAGAAGCCACGTTCTCACCACCCGTGACGATGATGTCCTTCTTGCGGTCGACCACGTAGAGGTAGCCATCTTCGTCGAGGCGACCCACATCACCCGTGTGCAACCAGCCATCGACCAACACGTCCGCGGTGACCTCGGGGCGTCCCCAGTACCCCGCCATCACCTGGGCGGCACGAACGCAGATCTCACCGTCGTCGGCCAGGCGAACCTCGACGCCCGGTGCCGGTCGGCCCGCGGCCCGCAGGAGGTGAGGGGCCTCGGTGAGCGCCCGCCGATGATCGTCGGCGTCGAGGTACACGGCGTTGCCCGACAACTCGGTCATCCCGTAGCCCTGGGACAAGTCGACGGCCGGCAGCTCGTGGTCCAGGCGACGAAGCAAGGCCTCGGGGATCGGCGATGCGCCGTAGCCGATTCGGCGCAGGGTGTGCAGCCGGGCCGCGTCGAAGTTCGGGTGTTCCAACAACATCGTCATCATCGTGGGAGCCAGCGACGTGGCGGTGACACCGTGGCGTTCGACCTCGGCCATGAATCGAACCGGGTCGAATCCCGGAATCAGCACCACCGGCCGGGCGGCACGGTGCTGGATCAACACGTTGTAGGCCGCCACGTGACACAACGGAAAGCTGTACAGGTACACCTCGTCGGCGGCCACGGCCCGGGCCCCTGCCGCCGCGTCGGCCGCTGCCAGCAGGCCGGCATGGGTGAGCATTGCTCCCTTGGCCCGGCCGGTGGTGCCGCTCGTGAAGATCAGCCACGCCACCTCGGCGGCGTGCCCCTCGCTGCCGGGTCCGGCCGGATCCGCACCACCGGAGTGGCAGTCGGCCCACGCCAGACGTTCGACCAGCGACGCCGGTCGGCGAGACCAGATCTCGTCGATCAGCAGCGGATCACCCACGATCGCCGTCGCCCCGCTGTCGGACAACTGATCGACGAGCTCGGCCGGCGACAGACGCTGATTGAGCAACGTCAACAGCCGTCCACCCATCGGCACGCCGTAGAGGGCCGCCACGTACTCCCCCACGTTGGCCCCGATGACCGCCACACGATCGCCGGGTTCAGTGACGGCCCCCACCCGCCCGGCCAGGACGCGAGCCGCCTCGTGCAGCTCGGCGAATGTCCAGGTCCGGTCGCCGTCGATGAGACCCACGCCATCAGCCGGTGCCTCCGTCAGCACCTCGTGCAGCAGCATCGAGACACCGTAGATCACCGCCCACCGCAACCCCCTCGCGGTGCCATCGCCTCGTGGACCAGGCAGGATGACCGCCATGACCGGGGCCGCCGACCGCTACATCGACCTGCTGATGGGGTGTCTCACCCGGGAGCTCTTCCTCGATCAGGAGGTGCGCGACGTCGATCTGGACGCCTGGCCGGGCGACCGCGAAGAGCTGTTGGCCACCCTCCGGCCACGAGGTTGGCGCCTCGTCGAAGCGGCGGCCGATCCCGAGATTCGAGCCGTCGGCCACGACTGGCCCCCGACGGCTGAGACCATGGTGGGTCGAGCCCGACTGCACAACGTGGCCCACTGTGCTCGCCAGGTGCTCGCCGAGGGTGTGGGCGGCGACTTCGTCGAGACCGGCGTGTGGCGAGGTGGTGTCTGCATCCTGCTGCGCGGGATTCTGGCTGCCGTCGGCGACACCGACCGCACTGTGTGGGTGGCCGATTCGTTCCGCGGCATACCGGCGCCCGACGCCGACCGCTACCCCGCCGACGAAGGCATCGACTTCTCCGGTATCGGTGCCCTGGCGGTCTCGGCCGACGAAGTTCGAGCCAATTTCGAACGGTACGGACTGCTCGACGACCAGGTGCGGTTCCTGGAGGGCTGGTTCGAGGACACTCTGCCCAGCGCGCCGATCGAAGAGGTGGCCCTGCTTCGCCTCGACGGTGACCTGTACCAGTCGACGATGGATGCGCTGACTGCCTTGTATCCCAAGGTGTCCACGGGCGGCTACGTGATCGTCGACGACTACCTGGCCTGGGACGGATGCCGGGCTGCGGTCGACGACTACCGGGCCGCCCACGCGATCGACGACGAGATGATCGAGATCGACTGGGCCGGCGTGTACTGGCAACGGAGCGGGTGATGGACGACCAGTTCTCCACGTACTACGGGTTGCTGAGGCGCCTCCACCAGCATCTGCGGCCCAGCCGCTACCTCGAGATCGGGGTCCACAAGGGCCACTCACTGGCCTTCGTGCAAGCCGGCACCGAGGTCGTGGGGGTCGATCCCGAACCCATACTGGAGCAGGAACCACCACCCAACACCACCATCGTCGCCGGCACGAGCGACGAGTTCTTCACCCGAGGTGAGTTCGAACCGCTGCGGCGAACGCCGTTCGATCTGGTGTTCGTGGACGGGCTGCACCTCTACGAACAGGCCCTGGCCGACGTCTTGCGGGCCGAGCAGGTCTGTCACCCCGGCTCGGTCATCCTCGTGCACGACTGCCTGCCGCCGGACGCCGTCACTGCCGCCCGCGAACGAACCACGGTGTTGTGGAGTGGCGACGTGTGGAAGGCGATGCTCGCGTTGCGTCGTCATCGGGCCGATCTGGGCCTGCACGTCGTGGAGGCCGAACCCACCGGCATGGGTGTCATCACCCGTCTCGACCCATCCGGAAACGGCCTGCCGCAGTGGTACGACAGTGCCGTGGCCGAGCTGGAACCGATGACGTTCGACGATCTGGTCAAAGCGGGACGAGACGAGTCCCTCGGAGTGGTCGCCGGTCGCTGGTCGGCGGTCGAACCCCTGTTGCCGTGAAGGGCGGGCTGACCCTCATGGTGGCGGCGCTGATGCTGGCGACGTCAGCATGTGCGAGCGAGCCGGCCGAGATCGAGGCCCCCACACCGACGGCTTCGCCGACCACATCCCCTGCCCCACCCACCGAGATCCCGGCCTCGTCCACCGAGACCACGGCCCCGACCACCACGACTCCCCCATCGATCGACGCCCTGCTGGTGATCGGCGACTCGGTGGCCGGCCAGGTGTTCCAGGGCCTCGACCAGCGCAGCCAGGCGAGGGGCGGCCCACCCGTGCGTTACCTGCTCAGCGCCGGCCCCCACTTCGCCGACGGTTGGCCGGAGCCGATGCCCGAGTTCATCGACGATCCGGCCACCACGGCCGTTATGGTGAGTTTCGGGGTGTGGTTGGCCACTCCCCCCGACCACGTGGCCGACGAGGTGGCCGCCCTCACCGAAGCCGAGACCAGCGCCGACATCGAGGCGTACCTCCGACCGATCGTCGATTTGGGCAGCCCGCACGCCGAGCTCCTCCTGCTGAGCGACATCGACCATCCCGAGGCCAACACCCACATCCAGGCCGCCAACTCGCTCATCGAAGCCGAAGCGGTCCGGTTGGGACTGACCGTGCACCGGCTGCTGCCGGGCACGGTCGACGGTGAACCCAACCGGGTCGACCTGGCCGGTGCCGAGTACCCGGTGCGCAACGGCACCGATGCCACCCACTTCTGCGGGGCGGCCGCACTGGTGATGGCCGACACCATCCTCGATCGGCTGGCGGTCGACGGTGAACCTGCCACCAGTGCCGACCTGACCGAGCTCATGGAGGCCACGGCCGGGTCGAATACGTTCACGGCCGAAGGATGCGGATGATCAGCCCGGTGCCACCGCCGCGGTGATCAAGACGACCAGGTCGTCGACGAAGGCCTCATCGGGTGGCAGTTGTTCCACGACTGCCCGATAGACCATCGGCCCCGAGATCAACGTGGCGACGGCACTGGCGTCGATGTCGGTGCGCACATCACCACGAAGGCGGCCCCTCTCGATCATGGCCTGCGTGGATCGGGTCACCTCGGACAGCCAGGCCACCAGGGCCTGGCTCAGGTCGGGATCGGTGGGGGCGGCGCCGATGAGCGACGCCACCAGCCGCCGGCCACGCTCGTCGGCGTACAGACCGAGCCGGGCCTGGAGATGACCGTGCAGTTCCGCGGCAAATGCGCCGCGATCCGGGCTGGGGACCGGGGCCACCACCAGGCCGGCGGCCTCGAGCAGGAGTTCCTGCTTGTTGGCCCAGCGCCGGTAGAGGGTGGCCTTGCTGGCCCCCGCCCGCTCGGCGACTCGATCCATGGTGAGGGCTGCGTAGCCCCGTTCGGTGAGCTCATCGAGAGCCGCATAGAGAATGGCCCGGGTGGTCTCGGAGCCTCGCCGCCGACGGACCGTGGCCATCGGACCGACCGCCTCGTTCACCGGGGCAGCTCCAGCACCCGCACCGTTCCGTTGCCGCCGTCGACCTCGACGGTGGCCCCGTCCGGAATTCGATAGCTGGCCTCGCTGACCGACACCACGCAGGGAATACCCAACTCGCGCGACACGATGACCGAGTGACTCATCATGGCGCCGACATCGACCACCACCGCCTCGGCGGCCGAGAAGAGCGGCGTCCATGACGGGTCGGTGATGGGAGCAACCAACACGTCGCCCGGTCCCAGATCGCCCGGCTGGCCGGGATCGCGCACGACACGGGCCCGGCCGCGGGCCACGCCCGGACAACCGGCTATGCCGGATAACACGTCGCCCGGTTCGGCCGCTCCGACCCCAGCACCCTCTGGGAGCCAGCTGTCGAAACCAGGTTGTTCGCTTTCGAAGACGAACGGCGGCACTCGCCCGTCCCGTGCATCGCGCTCCTGACGCCGGTCGGCGATCAGGTCGAGGTAGGCCTCGGGCGTGTCGAGGTACGACGGGAACTCGCTGGGGGTGAGCAGACAGCTGTCGGCCAGGTCGGTGGTGCCCCCCTTCTCGGCCGCGCGACCGGCCAACTCCCGGTGGGCCAGGCGGGCGGCATGGAGGGAGCGAACCACGGTGGTCTTGCTCTGTTCCCGGGCCTGGCTGAGCAACACTGCGGCGCGCAAAGCCTGTTTGAAAACGACACGATCGGCGCGAAACAGCTGATTCAACGCGGCACGGGACACCTCGTCGCGCCGCTTCTCCATCTCGTGGCGCTGGCGGCGAGGGGCATGGCTGTCCTCGGCGTGGCGCATCCGGTCGACGGCAGCGTCGATGAGAGAGGGCCGAAGCCCCCAAGTATCGGAGCCGATGTCCCATTCGTTGGGGCCCCGGAAACCGAATGTCTCGATCACCCGTTCCCGTGCCGCCTCGTGTTCGGTCCCCGACAGCCTCGAAAGCTCCCACAGCGCGTCGGCCGGGCGGGCCGACTCGATGTCGCCGATTCCGGCCAGCAACGAGACGATGAGATTGGGGTCGTCGAGTTTGTCCCGACACAGATCGCTGAGCAGCCCGCTGGCGATGACACTACGAAAGGTGACCTCGATGTGTCGGGCGAACAGGCGCCGGAACAAGGGGGCGTAGCCGAGCATGAAACCCCAGATGCGGTCCGAGCTCACTCCCTCGGTGGGACGTTCCCGATGGAGTTTGTCGACCACGCCGATATCGGCCTCGAGTCCCGAGACCGATCGTCCGGTGAGCGTTCGGGCGATGGTGGCGGTCAGGCGAGCGGTGGCCCGCCGATCTCGATCGCCCGCGCGTTCCACATAGGCAGGAGCCTCGCTCTCACCGAAGAACTGCCGATCGATCGCTTCGACGTTGCTGCCCGGGGCCCGGACGCCGAGCATTCGCACGTAGGACGCATTGATGTAGCAGTACCCACCGAACACGCCGAGGATGACCCATGGTTCGTCTCGGGGGAAGTCGCTGGAGCTAACAAGGCCCAAAGCACCGAAGGCGTCGCGCCAACCTCGCTCGGCCTCGGGGCCGTACAACAACCAGTTGAGCGGGTGCACCACATCAGGGAAGACCTCGCCCACATTCCCGCGTGTGTAGAGCGGCCACTTCTGCGACGGTTCGTTGTCGGCCGGCCACCGCTCGCCGGCACTCACCCGGCCGCCTTGTCGCGTTGGACCTCGTCGAGGGCGCCGTACTCGTCGTCGGTCGTGACCCAGTCCTCGTACTCGATGATGCCCATCTCGGTGAACTTGGTCCGCAGCCAGCTGGGTTTGCCCTCGACGGCACCTGCGTCGAGCAGGCCCAGTTTCTTGCAGTTGGGCACGATCTTGGAGAACAGCATCTGCTGGAACACGTTCTCCTCGGGTCGTTGGGACAGCAGCAGGGTCATCATCGATCGCACGTCGACGCCCAACCGGTCCCAGACCTCCTGTTGCAGGAAGCGGTCCCGCATTCGGACTGCAGCCTCGTAGGCGAACTCTTGGCGCTCTCGTATCTCGCCGGCATCCAGCCCCTGGTAGAACTCCTGGAGCGTGAGCACACCGAACGCCACATGCCGGGCCTCGTCGCTCATCACGTACCGGAGCAGGTTCTTGAGCAGCGGCTCCTCGGTGTTCTTGTGCATGGATCCGAACGCCGCCAACGCCAGCCCCTCGACCATGATCTGCATCCCCAGGTAGGTCATGTCCCAGCGACTGTCGTTGATGATGTCGTCGAGCAACGACTGGAGGTGATGGTTGACCGGATAGGTGGTCGGCACCTTCTCGTCGAGATAACGAGCGAAGACCTCGACGTGGCGGGCTTCGTCCATCACCTGGGTGCTGGCGTAGTACTTAGCGTCGATCCAGGGCACCGTTTCGACGATCTTGGCGGTGGCCAACAACGCACCCTGCTCGCCGTGCATGAACTGGGCGAGCCGCCAGCCGAAGGACTCGACGGAGTATCGACCCCACTCCTTGTCGGACCAGTGGGCCACCGGTGAACCCGGTGCACTCATGAGCTGGGCGACGAACTGCCCTCGCGCATCGTTGGCGTTGACCTCGCGGCTGGTCTTCTCCGGATCGACATCGACGCTCCAGTCGAGGTCGCTGCCGTTCCACTGCGACGTCTTGGCCTTCTCGTACAAGGTCTCCAGTCGTGGCCGGTTCCCCTTGCCGTAGTCCCACGTGAAGATGGCGTCGGCATGGTCTTCGACCACTCGCACCGCCTCGTCGGCGTCGGTGTTGGTCTCGGCCAGGAGCTTCTCGAACTCCTCGATCCGCTCGGCTTCGGTCATGGCCACAACGGGTCCCCCAGTGCGGTTGGCGCCCGGCAACGGTACGAACCTGTTTCGATCGGGTCAAGGAGTTGGTTCTGGAGCGCCCAACGGTGCCGATGGGCCGCTCACCGGGGTCCAACCGGGTCGCCAACCTCGCCTCCCTGTGCCGGACGGGCACACCCGCGCCACCATCAACGGTGAACCGTGAACGCCCCCGAGCTCCGCTGACCCCACCCCACCGGCAAACGTCGGCCCGAGATTGGTTCCCCGACTGGTCGCCATGAGATCCTCGATCGTGATGCGACGTCTACTTCTCGTGCTGCTCACCTCCCTTCTGGTCGTACCGGTGGTGCCGGTCGGCGCCGATGAGCGTGCAAGTACCGGGACGCTGACCATCAGACTGCGCACGCCCGATGGCCAGCCCTACACCAGCACCAACCCGGTCCTCGCTTCGTTCATGCTGGTGCCAGGTGGCGTCGGAGGATCGATGTCGGACTCCGAGATCACGGTCCAGGTGCCGCGTGTCAGCTACCTGAACGTGCGACCGCACGGCACCAACGAGAACTGGGTGGCGCAGTGGTGGCCCCTGGCCGGTTCGGAGCTGGGGGCTCGACCCATCGTCGTTCCGCCGGGACAGTCCCGCACCGTCGACGTCGTCATCCATCCCGCGGGCACCCTGCGAGGCAGCGCCGACGACGGCAACGGCGGAAACTGCGGTGCCAACGTTCATCGGCTCGAGGAGAACGGCTGGGTGACGCAGTCGCGAGCCGACGAGTTGGCCGGCACCGCTTGGGAGGCGCAGGTACTACCAGGGACCTACCGGGTCCGCAGTGCATGTCTGTCGGCGATCCGATCGTGGTTCGGGAACGAGAACCACTTCATCGACGCCGAGACGCTCACGGTCGCCGGTGGGACGACCACGGGCGACATCGACGTCGACACACGTCGAGCAGGTGCCGACATCGGTGTGATCCCCCTGCCGGCCGCCGAGAGCCTGGAAGGCATCCGGGTCTGTGCCGAACTCCTCGACGAGACCAATCACGTGCTCGACGCGCTGCCCGGCACGACGCGGGGCGAGTACGAGCCCTTCGGGTACCAGTCCGGAACGGTGTTCTTCCAAGGTGTTCCGGCCGGCACATACCGATTGCGAATCGTCGACTGCTTCGGCGCAGGTATCGAAGTCGCCTACGCGGGTGGTAGGCCAACCCGAGCAGGTAGCACCAGAATCGTGGTCGGCCGCGGCGACGAGACCGTGGTCGAGATTCCAGTGGCCCACCAGGGCAGCATCTGCCACGGGCGAATCGCCACCATCGAGGGTTCCTCGGCCAGCGACCTTCTCACGGGCACCGAAGGCGCCGATGTGATCATGGGATTGGGGGGCGACGACACCCTCGATGGGCTCGAAGGCAACGATCGGCTGTGCGGGGGCGGCGGTGACGACATGCTGATCGGCGACAAGGGGCACGACCTCCTCGACGGCGGGTTCGGACGCGACTCCCACGACGGCGGCAAGGGTCGGGATCGCACCTTCGGCAACCCCGGCGCCGACACCAACGACGGCGGGCCCGGCATCGACCGCATCGACCACCGTTGGAGCCCCAAAGCGGTATCGGTCGACCTGCTCACCGGCGCCAACCGCGGCGGCACCGCAGGCGGCGACACCACCACCAACACCGAGCGCATCGCCGGAAGCCCCAACAACGACAAACTCCGCGGCGACGACCTGGCCAACATCATCAACGGGCGGGGTGGCGTCGACCTCCTCAACGGGCGAGGCGGCATCGACACCTGCATCAACGGCGAAACCGTCAAGGGCTGCGAACTCCCCTGAGTCGGATCACCAGCCCCACCCCTCCCCCAACTCGGAGGACCTGGGTTCTCCGCTTGGACCAGACTGGCCACCATGAAGCTGCGTCCCGCCCGTCCTGACGACGCCGAGGCGATCGCGGCGGCCAACAATCTGGCCTGGAAGAGTGCGTACCGGGGTGCACTTCCCGACGAGGCCCTCGACGCCATCGGCGAACACGACCGGGCTGACCAGTGGCGGCAGATGGCCACCGACCACCCGGAGCGGTTCGTGGTGGCGGTCGACGACGACGGTGCGGTGCGGGGCTTCGTCACGGTCGACTTCGCACCCTCCGGCGAACCCGACCACGTGGGCGAGATCCTGGGTCTCTACGTGCACCCCCAACAGTGGCGCAGCGGCGCGGGTCGCCTCCTCCTCGATTGCGGCTGTCGATTGCTGGTCGACGAAGGAAAGACCGAGGGGGTGCTGTCGACCCTGGCCGAAGTCGAGGCCACCCAGGCGTTCTACCGGTCACAGGGGTGGGAGGCCGACGGAACGTCGCACTGGCATCGGTTCACCAGCCGCGCCGTCGAGAGTGCCGAACTGATCCGTATGCGCCGCCCCCTGACCCGACGACCCGAGCTGGAGGCCAATCGAGCGGTGTGGAACACCAACGCCGCCTGGTAC
>JBPCTQ010000093.1:0-22773 GCA_051011595.1 Acidimicrobiales bacterium | reverse complement strand
CCGAAGTCGGTCCCGGTGATCATGTGATCGAGATCGGGGCGGGACTCGGTTCGTTGACGCTGGCCCTGGTCGAAACCGGCGCCCGGGTGACCGCCATCGAGATCGACGACGTCCTGGTGCCGTTGCTCGCCGAGGTGGTGGCCGATTCCGACGTGGCGGTGGTGCACGGCGACGCCCGAGCGGTCGACTGGGCCGAGCTCACCGGTGGGCAGTCGGTCGTAGTGGTGGCCAATCTCCCCTACAACATCGCCACGCCACTGGTACTCGACCTGCTCGATGAGGTGCCGGCCGTGAGCCGGATGTTGGTGATGGTGCAACGTGAGGCAGGGGAGCGGCTGGCCGCCGAACCAGGGTCGCCGGCGTTCGGCCTGCCCTCGGTGAAGGTCCGTTTCTGGGCCACCGCCGCCGTGGTGGGCCGCGTGCCGGCGTCGGTGTTTCACCCCCAGCCGCGAGTCGAGTCGGTGTTGGTGGCCATCGATCGGCGAGATCCGCCCCTGGTCGCCGAAGACCCCGAATCGCTCTATGCCCTGGCGCGGGCCGGGTTCGCCGGGCGCCGCAAGATGTTGCGCCGGTCGCTGCGAGGGCTGGTCGAAGCGGACGATTTCGGCGCCGCTGATGTCGATCCCGAGGCCCGAGCCGAGACTCTCGACACGGCTGATTGGGCCCGCCTGGCCCGGGCCGTCGACGACCGACGGTAACGTCGCAGCCCATGATCGAGCTGACGGCACCGGCCAAGCTCACCGTTTCGTTGCGGATCACGGGTGTGCGAGCCGACGGTATGCACCTGATCGACGCCGAGATGGTGTCGCTCGATCTCTGTGATCGACTCGTCGTCGAGGAGGGCGGCTCGGGGGTGAAGGTCGATGGTCACGACGTGGGCCCCGAATCCGACAATCTGGTTCGACGGGCCCTCGATCTCGCTGATGTGCAGGCCGGGGTCACCGTGTACAAGGCAATCCCTCCGGGAGCCGGCCTGGGCGGCGGTTCAGCCGACGCCGCCGCCGTGTTGGCTTGGGCCGGCTGGACCGACCCCACATCGGCCGCGGCCATCGGCGCCGATGTGGCGTTCTGTCTGAGCGGTGGCCGAGCCCGGGTGAGCGGAATCGGTGAGCAGATCCAGCCGCTCGCGTTCGAGGACCGGACCTTCACCCTGCTCACGCCGCCGTTCGGGTGTTCCACTCCCGCCGTCTACCGGCAGTGGGACGACATGGGTGGTCCGGTCGGTGACCACGGCAACGACCTGGAGCCTGCGGCCCTGGTGGTGGCGCCCGAGCTGGCCCGGTTCCGCGACGAACTGGCCGAGGTCAGTGGGCATCGTCCCCGGCTGGCCGGCAGCGGCAGTACCTGGTTCGTCGAGGGTGCCTTCGCCGGTGCCGATCGTGTGGTGGTTCGGACCGTTCGAGCACGACCGCCGGGCTGAGAGGGGAACCGGTCTAGACCGATGGCGCAGCGCGGGCCGGTGCTGTGGCGCGCCGGGTCGGGGCCACGAAGCAGAGGAACTGGACTCGATCCGCGGAACCGCGGAAGGGGCTATTTGCCCCGTTGGCGCTGGGCGCGGGTGCGCTTGAGCATCTTGCGGTGCTTCTTCTTGCGCATGCGCTTGCGGCGCTTCTTGACGAGTGATCCCATGGCGCCGGTCACCGTATCGGGTCCGTCGCCCGATCCACCCATCCGGCCTGGGAGAACTCGTCGGGCCACGGTCGCGGGGCGCTACGGTGGCGGCAGCGGTGGCCGGTAGTTCAGTTGGTAGAACGCCTGACTTTGGATCAGGAGGTCGTGGGTTCGATCCCCGCCCGGCCAGCACAGTTCGGTACCTGTCTGTCGCGCCGCGACCGATAGTCCGTGCGCGGCGAGTCGCCGGGCACTACAACGGGGGACATGGCAACGGGTCTGTCGCTGCTGGTATTGGCCACTGGCTCCCCTCACCCCCACGCGGGCCCGGGCCCGTTCGACATCGTCTGTGGCCAGCCGTTGGTGCGCCACATCCTCGACGCGGCCGCCGACCTGCCGGTCGACCGCACGGTTGTGGTGATCGACCGGGGCGCCGACGATCGGGCCAAACGTCTGCACGAACTGTCACCCGACCGGGTCGTCGAATGTGTCGAACAGCGCACGGCTCGGGGCACCGGTGACGCCATCTCATTGGGGCTCACCGCACTGGCCGACGACTTCTCCGATCTCGACGACCAGGCCTCGGTGCTGGTGGTGCCGGGTGGTTTGGCCCTGATGCAGCCTCACACCTTGTTGTCATTGGTGGAGGCCCATCGGGCCAACGGTGCGGCCGCCACCCTCCTGACCGTCGAAGCCGACGAAGGCCTCGGCAACGTCGTTCGTGGTCGCGACGATCGCATCGTGGCCGTGTACGACGATGTGCCCGGTCGCGACACCGCCACCGGAGTCGGGCTCTATCGTCGCTCGTTGCTGGGCGCCGCGTTGCGTCGGGTTGTACCCCGCTACAGCTTCGGTGAGAGCCGCTTCGACGACGTGATCGAGGTGCTGGCCGAGGCCGGTCACCGAGTGGCCAGCCATACCCTCGACGATCCCGTCGAAATGCTGGCCACCGACGACAATGCCGGTCTGGCGGCCGTCGAATCCGAGCTCCGCCGACGGGTGAACCACCGCTGGATGGCCAACGGCGTCACCATGGTCGATCCCACCCACACCTACATCGACACCACGGTCGTGCTCGGCCGGGGAACCCATCTGCTGCCGGGGTGCACCCTGGCCGGAAACTGTGTGGTCGGCGAGGGGGTCCGGCTGGGTCCCGACGTCCACTTGGCCGACTGCGCAGTGGGCCACGGGGCCCGAGTACGGTCGAGCACCGGCACCGATGCCGAGATTGGCCCCCGGGCCGATGTCGGCCCCTACGCGGTGCTTCCCCCCGGTGCCCAGATCGCCGCCGATCAGGTCACCGGTCCGTTCTATGCTGCCGAGAGCAGCGCCGACTGACCCGGTCGGTCTCACCCCAAGCGAGCGCCATGCAACTCGTCACCCACAAGAAGATGTACCTGGTCGCGGGGCGCTGCACCCAAGATCTGGCGGCCGACATCGCCCACGAGCTGGGCGAGCCGCTGGGGGAGCCCAACATCGGCAACTTCGCCAACGGCGAGATCCATTGCCGGTTCAGCGAATCGCTGCGAGGCAGCGATGTGTTCATCGTGCAGACCCACACCGACTTCGACGGCCGATCGGTGAACGACGCGCTGATGGAGCAGTTGGTCATGGTCGATGCCGCCAAACGGGCCTCGGCCAAACGCATCACGGTGGTGTGCCCGTTCTACGGGTACGCCCGCCAAGATCGCAAGGCGTCGGGCCGCGAACCCATCAGCGCCAAGCTGGTGGCCGACTTGTTCAAGACCGCAGGCGCCAGCCGGCTGCTCAGCGTCGACCTGCACTCCGGGCAGATCCAGGGATTCTTCGACGGCCCGGTCGACCACCTCACCGCCATGCCTGTGCTGATCGACTACCTCCGCGACCTGAGCGACGACGGCGATCTGGTGGTTGTTTCCCCCGACGCCGGACGGGTGAAGGTGGCTGAGCGCTACACCAGCGAACTGGGCGCCGATCTGGCCATCGTGCACAAACGACGCATCAAGTCCGCGAAGAACATCGTCGAGGCCAAAGAGGTGGTCGGTGAGGTCGCGGGCCGCCGTTGTGTGCTCATCGACGACATGATCGACACCGGCGGCACCATCGTGGCCGCCGCCGACCTCCTGGCCGAAAAGGGTGCGTCGGAGGTCTATGCCGCCACCACCCACGGCGTCTTCAGCGACCCGGCCATCGATCGGCTCAAGAACTCGGCCATCAAGCGGGTGGTGCTCACCGACACCTTGCCGCTCACTCCCGAGAAGCAGTGCGACAAGTTCGATGTGGTGAGCGTGGCCCCCATCATCGCCCGGGCCATCTCGGCGGTGTTCGAGGACACCTCGGTGTCGGAGATCTTCGGTGGGAACAACCTGGCCTGAGCCGGTCGTCACGGGTGGGTCCGGCAGGCGCCACCGGTAGACTCCGACGGTTCACAACCCGTCCCCATCACCTCTCAGGAGCGCGCCGCGATGGCCGAGCTCGTAATCGCTGCCGAAACCGGTCGAACCACTGGCACCCGTCCCAGCCGCCGTATGCGTGGCGATGGCAAGGTGCCGGGTGTGGTGTACGGATTGGGTCAGGATTCGCAGTCGCTGGCCGTCGAGTGGCCGGCCCTGCGTAAAGCCCTCACCACCGACGCCGGCCTCAACGCCTTGATCGACCTCGACGTCGACGGCTCTCGCCAGCTCTCGATCGTGAAGGAACTGCAGCGCCATCCGGTGCGCCGCGACGTCATCCACGTCGACTTCCTGCGCATCGACCCCGACTCGGAGATCCAGGTCGAGGTTCCCATCACCCTCACGGGTGAAGCTCGCGAGGTCACCGCCGAGAACGGCATGGTCGACCAGACCATGTTCGCGCTGCCCGTGTACAGCAAACCCGACGCCATTCCCGATCTGCTCGAGATCGACATCTCCGAGCTCACCGTGGGTGACGCCCTCCACGTCGGCGACCTGTCCCTGCCGACCGGTGTTCGCACCGAGGTCGACGAGGAAGAAGCAATTGCGATAGCGCTCGTCACCCGCTCCACCATCGAAGCCATGGCCGCCGAGGAAGCAGCTGCTGCCGAAGCCGAGGCCGAAGGTCTCGAGGGCGAAGCCGGCGAAGGCGGCGAAGACGCAGAGGCCTCCGGAGACGACGACAGCGGCGACGAGTAGTCGCTGCCCCCGTCGTCCATGGCCGCCCGCTGGCGCCCGAGCCAGCGCACCGGAACCCCCAGCGACCTGCTGGTCGTGGGGTTGGGCAATCCCGGCGAGAAGTACGCCGGGACCCGTCACAACGTGGGGCTCGAAGCCCTCGAATGCCTGGCTGATCGCCATGGCGGTCGACTCAAGTCGGCCAAAGGCGACGTGTTGGCTGACGACATTCGTATCGACGGTCACCGAGTCGGGTTGGTGTTCCCGCTCACCTACATGAACGAGTCGGGGCGAGCCGTCGGTCCCCAGGTCCGCAGGCACGGAATCGACGATGACCTGCAGCGATTGGTGGTGCTGCACGACGAGCTCGATCTGCCCGTCGGTCGGCTCAAGGTGAAGATCGGTGGGGGCCTGGCCGGCCACAACGGGCTCAAGTCGTTGCGGGATCACCTGCACAGCACCGACTTCGTCCGTGTGCGAATCGGTATCGACCGGCCCCCGGGCCCCACCCACGACTACGTGCTCCGACGCCCGGCCAAAGCCGATCGCGCCGAGCTCGACATCGTGGTCGAAACCGCCGCCGATGCGGTCGAGACGATCCTCGCCGAGGGGCCGGAGGCGGCCATGACCAGGTTCAACGGGGCCGGATGACGTCGCCGCTGTCGGCCCTGCCGGCATTGTTGGAAGACGACCCTGCGCTCACCGCGGTGCTCGGTCGCCGAGACGCCACCCTGGCCGTCCCCGAACCAGCTCGGGCGTTGGTGCTCGCCGGCCTCGCCCATCGAAGTGAGCGGCGACCGCTGTTGGTGGTCACTCCCACCGGGGCCGAAGCCGATCGTCTCGGGAACGACCTGCGGCAATACCTCGGAAACGACGCGGTCGACGTGTTCCCGGCATGGGAGACGTTGCCCTTCGAGCGGGTCAGTCCCTCGGTGGAGACCATGGGTCGGCGGCTGCGGACCCTGTGGGCCCTTTCCGACCCGGCCACCGCTCCGGCGGTGGTGGTGGCGCCGGTGCGCGCCGTGGCCCAACGCCTCTGTCCCCACGCGGGCGAGATCGAACCCCTGGTGGTCGGGGTGGGCGACCGCCTCGACGTCGACGAGCTGCTCCGTCAACTGGTGGCGCTGGGCTATCGCCGCGAGCACCAGGTGGAGCACCGCGGCGAAGTTGCCGTGCGCGGTTCGATCGTCGACGTGTTCCCCTCCACCGCCGACGTGCCCATTCGGATCGACCTGTGGGGCGACGAAGTCGACCGCCTCACCGAGTTCTCGGTGGCCGACCAGCGCACCAAGTCGATCATCAGCGAAATCGAGGTCTTCGGCTGTCGCGAGGTGGTACCCACCGACGACGTACGCGAGCGGGCCGAGGCCTTGTTGGCCACTGACCCCTGGGGGGTCGAGCAGTGGGACAAGTTGCGGGAGGGCCAGTTCTTCGAGGGTATGGAGTCGTGGCTGCCCTGGCTGGCAGCCGACGAAGCGGTGTTGCCCGACCTGATGGCCACCGATTCACTGATCGTGCTCGTCGAGCCGAGACGCCTGCGTGACCGGGCTGTCGACCTGCTGGCCGAGGAGGACGACCTGGCGTCGACGCTGGCCCGCACGTGGGGCGCCATCGCCGAAGGAGAGGACGCGTCGTCGTTCCCCCGGCTGCACGTCGAGTTCGATCGGCTGCTGGCGTCGACCGACGCGCCGGTCTGGACCATGGGCGCAGTGCCCGAGAGCCCCGACGTGGCCACCGTGGCGGCCACCGGTTGGGATCCGGCGGTGGGGGAGGGGGCGACCCTGCCCCAGCAGCTGCGGCGTCTGCTCGACGACGGTTACCGGGTGTTCGTCGGAGCCGACGGTGCCGGTACGGCCAGTCGCCTGGGTGAACTGTTGACCCAGCAGGGCCTCGACTTCGTGGTTGCCGACGACATCGTCGATGCCACCCCGCCCGGTGGACGCATCATCGTGGCCCCACTCGAGCGGGGGTGTGTGCTCACCGACGCTCGGCTCGCCGTGCTGGCCGAGAGCGACGTCACCGGGCGGCGGCGGTCGCACCGGCGGGCCCGGCGTCGCCCCAGCCGGGACAGTCAGGGCTTCTTCGATGATCTGGCCGCGGGTGACTACGTGGTCCACTACCACCACGGTGTTGCTCGATTCGGCGGCATGGTCACTCGGGGCATCGGTGGTGTCGATCGCGACTACCTGCTGCTCGAATACCGTGGCGGCGACAAATTGTATGTGCCGTCGGACCAGATCGATGCCGTGCGCCACTACACCGGCGGGGAGTCGCCCACCCTCAGCCGCATGGGCGGCGCCGACTTCGAGAAGTCGAAGGCCAAGGTCCGGTCGGCGGTGCAGGAGATCGCCCAGGAGTTGGTCGTGTTGTACCAGGCTCGGGTCAACGCCACCGGCCACGCCTACGACCCGGATTCGCCCTGGCAGCACGAGCTGGAGGACTCGTTTCCGTACGAGGAGACCCCTGATCAGCAGCGGGCCATCGACGAAGTGAAGGCCGACATGGAGCGCGAATCGCCCATGGATCGGCTGGTCTGTGGTGACGTCGGCTTCGGCAAGACCGAGATCGCCTTGCGGGCGGCGTTCAAGGCGATCCAGAGCGGCAAGCAGGTCGCCCTGCTGGTGCCCACCACGCTGCTGGCCCAACAGCACTACCAGACCTTCGCCGACCGCTTCGCCGGGTACCCGGTGCGCGTCGAGGTCCTCAGTCGGTTCCTCACACCCGGTCAGGCCAAGGCGGTGATCGGGGCGGTGGGCGATGGTGAGGTCGACCTCATCATCGGTACCCACCGGCTGCTGTCCGACGATGTGGCGTTCGCCCGGCTCGGCCTGCTGATCGTCGACGAGGAGCAACGGTTCGGGGTGTCGCACAAGGAGGCCATCAAGGCCATGCGCACCGACATCGACGTGCTCACCCTCACCGCCACCCCCATCCCCCGCACCCTCGAGCAGGTGGTGCTCGACTTCTGGGAGGGCGAATACGACGTCTTGGTGTGCACCACGATCATCGAGTCCGGCATCGACATGCCCACCGTGAACACGTTGGTGGTCGATCGAGCCGACCTGCTCGGTCTGGGGCAGCTGCACCAACTCCGGGGTCGGGTGGGGCGCTCCGGCTCGCGTGCGTACGCCTACCTGTTCTTTCCCCCCGACCGGTCGCTGTCGGAGGAGGCCTACGAACGGCTCAAGACGATCGGCGAGACAACTGAGCTGGGTTCGGGGTTCAAGATCGCCATGCGCGACCTCGAGATCCGAGGGGCCGGCAACCTCTTGGGCACCGGCCAGTCAGGCCACATCGCGGCCGTTGGCTACGACCTCTATTGCCAGATGGTCACCGAGGCGGTGGCCGAGCTCAAGGGTGAGACACCGGATCCGCCGGCCGAGATCAAGATCGAGCTGCCGGTGGACGCCTACCTCGATCCGTCGTACGTCGAGCGGGAAGAGCATCGGTTGGAGGCCTATCGGCGCCTGGCGGTGGTCGATTCCCACGAGCAGGTCGACGACATCGAAGGGGAATGGCTCGATCGGTACGGTCCGGTTCCCGAGTCGGCGCAGGCCTTGCTGCGAGTGGCGCACCTGCGGGCCGAGTGTGCCCGCATCGGGCTCACCGACATCACCGTCACCAAGGGTCCCGGCTTCGGCGGTCCGGACTACGTGGTGCGGGCCAGCCCGCTGACGCTGCCCACCAGCAAACAGATTCGGCTGGAGCGGCTTTTCCCCGAGTCGGTGTTCAAGGCCGAACCCCAGCAGCTGCAGTTGGCCCTGAAGGGGAAACACGACCTGATCGAGCGCATCATGGCGGCCCTGGGTGAACTGGTGCCTCCCGACCCCAAGCCCGTAGGGGCAGCCCAGTAGGCTGGTCTGATGCCCAAATCGAGGATTCTCGCCCCCCTGGTCGTCGTCGGCGTGCTCGCCGTGGCGTGCGGCTCGTCGGCGGGTGACGCCCTCAGCGATCCCGTCTCCACCGTCAACGAGGCCGAACTGTCCGAGGAAGAGCTCGAGGACCGCATCCTTGCGTCCATTCCGCCCGAGGCCCTCGACCCCCCGCAGTCCGATGATCCAACGGTCCCGACGGTCACGGCCGTCGATCCCGACACCATTCCCCCACAGGAACAGCTCACCCGGTGGATCGTCGAACAGCTGGTGTTCGACGAGCTCGAGACCCGCGACGTGCAGCTCACCGAGGGTGATCTCCTCAACGGCCAGTACCTCACGGCCCCCGGGGCGACCGACGATCTGGTGCAGACCTCGGCCGGCCAGGTTCGGTTGGCTTACGAACTGAGCGATCTCGATCAGCCCACCACCGACGACATCGACCAATGGATCATCGACAACCCGCCGGTCGTCAACACCTGTGTGTCGCACATCATCGTCGACACCGAAGCCGACGCCGAGGCCGTGGTGGTCGAGCTCGAGGGTGGCGCCGACTTCGCCGAATTGGCCATGGAGGTCTCGGTGGGGCCGTCGGCTCCCCAGGGTGGCGAGCTGGGCTGCGTGGCGCCGGGCCAGTTCGTGCCCGAGTTCGAGACGGCCATGAACGAGGCCGAGCTCAACGTAGCCACCGCGCCGGTCGAGTCGGAGTTCGGCTGGCACGTCATCCTGGTCACCGAGCGCGAGGTCGGCCAGGTCGACGAGTCCTCCCAGGAGCTGGCTCGACGCAGCATCTTGGCCGAAGACCTCGAGTCGCTACGTGGGGTGTACCTCCAATTCCTGATCGACAGCGAGGAACAGGTGTGGGTCGACCCCCGCTACGGCACCTGGAACGCAGCCGACGGTGTGGTCGTGCCGCCGGAGGGCTCCGACCCACCCGGCATCGACGCCACCATCCCCGACGGAGTCGGCACCACCACCATCCCCGTCGGGTAATGCCCCCGTCGACGCCGTGACGCGCTCGGGCACGATCACGGTCGTCGGTCTCGGACCGGCCGGCGCGGACCATCTGACCGCGGCCGCCTCTGAGGCCGTCGCCGACCACAGCCGGCGTTACCTCCGCACCCGCCGTCATCCGTCGGCGTCGACCCTCGACGACGCGACCTCGTTCGACCACGTGTACGACACCGAGCCCACGTTCGCCGCGGTGTACGACCGCATCGTCGAAGAGCTGGTTCTGGCGGCAACCGACGGCGACCTGGTGTACGCCGTACCCGGTTCGCCGCTCGTGTTGGAGCGAACCGTTGACCTGTTGCTGGCCGATTCGCGGGTGAACGTGGTGGTGGTGCCCGGCCTGTCGTTCGTCGATCTGGCCTGGGTCCGGCTGGGAATCGATCCCTTCGAGTCGGGTGTTCGGCTGGTCGATGGTCACCGCTTCGAGGCGGCGGCCGCGGGCGAACGCGGACCGTTGCTGGTGGCGCACTGTCACTCCCGGGCAGTGCTTTCCGACATCAAGCTGGCCGTCGACGGCGACCCCGACACTCCCGTCACCGTGCTGCAGCGCCTCGGCGACGACGATGAAGCCGTGTTCGACGTGGTGTGGTCGGAACTGGATCGGTCCTTCGATCCCGACCATCGCACCGCGCTGTTCGTGCCGGTGCTGGACACACCACCGGGTGCGCCCTTCGTCCGGTTCGACCAACTGGTGGCCACCCTGCGCCGGGACTGCCCGTGGGACGCCGAACAGACCCACCAGTCGCTCCGCCGGCACCTCCTGGAGGAGACCTACGAGGTCCTAGAGGCCATTGATCATCTCGATGACGATGGTGGGGGCTACGACGAGCTGGCCGAAGAGCTCGGCGACTTGTTGTTCCAGGTGTGCCTGCACGCACGCATCGCCACCGAGGGCGGTTGGTTCGACGTTGCCGAGGTGTGCGATCGGGTGCACGACAAGCTCTACGACCGGCACCCCCACGTCTTCGGCCCCGCAGCCGGAGCCGAGGACGCGGTCGACGCCGATGTCGCCGTGGCCGGCTGGGAGCAGGCCAAGAAGCTCGAGAAGCAGCGGCAGTCGGTGATGGACGGTATCCCGCTCGCCCTCCCGGGGTCGCTGTACGCCCTGAAGGTGCAGAAGAAGGCGGCCGCGTTGGGGTTCGGGATGGCTGATCTGGCCGCCACCCGTGGTGATGTGCTTGCCGAGCTCGAGGAGGTGGCGGCCGACCCGAGCGAGGCCGAGATCGGCGACCTGCCGTTCGCCGTGGTCGGCATGGCCAGGGTGCTGGGTCACGATCCGGAGATGGCCGTGCGCGGGGCTGCCCGTCGGTTCGAGGACCGGTTCCGGCTGGTGGAGGGGTGGGCGTCGGAGCGAGGCACCGACCTGGCCACCGCATCGGCGATCGAGCACCAGCGGCTGTGGGACCGGGCCAAGGCCGAGTTGGCTGATCGAGATCGGTGACAGCGCTCCTCGTGGGTGATTCGCGCCTGTCGCGCGAGCCTTCGCGCGCAGGGTGATACTCACGCAGCGTGAGACTCGCTAGCCTGGCACGCGGTACATCCGAACGGACTACGGGGAACGAATGAGCGAGATCGAGCTGGTGGTGGGACGCGAGGTCCTCGACTCACGAGGGAATCCGACCGTCGAGGTCGAAGTGGTGCTCGACAGCGGGGCCAGCGGCCGGGCCATCGTGCCTTCGGGTGCATCGACGGGACAGTTCGAAGCAGTCGAGCTGCGCGACGGCGGCGACCGCTACGTCGGCAAAGGGGTGACGGCTGCCGTTGGTCACGTCAACGGTGAGATCGCCGATGCCGTCCGTGGCCTCGACGCCACCGATCAGCGCCTGGTCGACACGACCATGATCGTGCTCGACGACACCGACAACAAGGGCCGGCTGGGGGCCAACGCCATCCTCGGATTGTCGCTGGCCGTGGCCAAAGCGGCGGCGGCCGAGCTGGGCCTGCCGCTGTATCGCTATGTCGGCGGGGCCAACGCCCACGTCCTGCCGGTGCCGATGCTCAATGTCCTCAACGGCGGCGAACACGCCGACAACAACGTGGACCTCCAGGAGTTCATGTTCATGCCCGTCGGTGCCGCATCGTTCAGCGAAGCGTTGCGTTGGGGCACCGAGGCCTACCACACCCTCAAGAACGTGCTCTCCGAACGAGGTCTGTCCACCGCCATCGGCGACGAAGGTGGGTTCGCCCCCAACCTGGGCAGCAACGAGGAGGCGCTGCAGTTGTTGGTGGAAGCCATCGAGGCGACCGGGCTAAGGCCCGGCGACGACATGGCCCTGGCCCTCGACGTGGCCTCCAGCGAGTTCTACTCCGACGGCCGATACCAGCTGGCCGGCGAAGGCCGGTCGCTCACCAGCGAGGAGTTCGCCGACTTCCTCACCGATTGGTGCGAGCGGTACCCGATCGTGTCGGTCGAGGACGGCATGGACGAAGAGGACTGGGACGGCTGGGCCGCGCTCACCGAGAGGCTGGGCCACAACGTGCAGTTGGTGGGCGACGATCTCTTCGTGACCAACAGCCAACGACTCCAGCGCGGCATCGACTCCGGCGTGGCCAACTCCATCCTGATCAAGGTGAACCAGATCGGTTCGCTCACCGAGACCCTCGACGCCGTCGAATTGGCCACCCGCAACGGGTACACATCGGTGATGTCGCACCGGTCCGGAGAGACAGAAGACGTCACCATCGCCGATCTGGCCGTGGCCACCAACTGCGGGCAGATCAAGACCGGCGCCCCCGCTCGCAGCGATCGCGTCGGCAAGTACAACCAACTGCTGCGGATCGAGGAAGACCTGGGTGAGGCGGCGGCCTTCCGAGGTGGTCGAGCGCTCGCCGGCGGGGGCCGATGAAGCGGCCGAGCCTGCCTCGGCGCAAAGCGCCGACGACACCCCGGACCCGTCGGTCGAATCGGTTCGCCGTGTTGGTGATGGTGGCCGTGGCCGTGTTGATCAGCGTGGCCACGGTGGCTGTCCCGGCGCGCGCCTGGTGGCAAGCACGGGGCGAAGCCACCGAGCTCGACCGCGAACTCTCCGCCCTGGAGGCCGAGAACGCCGAGCTCGAACGGCGGAAGTCGGCCCTGGGGACCGAACTCGAGATCGAACAGCGGGCCCGCGCCGAGTACGACCTGGTCTATCCCCACGAAGAGGCCTACGCCGTGTTGCCTCCGCCAGAGCGCGACGCGGGTTGGTTCCACGCCTGGCCCCTCTGAACGCCGGGCTCGGCCGGGCCGATGGGTGCGGCAGTCGGTACGATCCGCCCGTCCATGGATGAACGACCGTGAGTGCATCCGGGCTGGCGCTGGTACTCACCGCCGCCGTCCTCCACGCCACGTGGAACTTCGTGGTCAAGGACAGCGGCGATCGCCTGCTGTCATCGTGGGCCATCGTGTCGGTGGCCGGTCTGGTCAACGTGGTGGTGCTGGCCGTCGCCGGTTTGCCCGAATCGGAGGCGCTGATCTTTCTGCCGGCTTCGATGGCGCTGCACGTGGGCTACAACACGTCGTTGGCCGAAGCGTACGACCGGGTCGATCTCTCGGTTGCGTATCCGATCGCTCGGGGAACGGCACCCCTGCTGGTGACCGTCGGTGGTGTGGCCTGGCTCGACGACGAGGTGGCTCCGCTGGGTTGGCTCGGTGTGGCGCTCATTGCGGTTGGGTTGTTCGCGTTGGCCGCCAGCCGGTTTCGGGCCCGCGGTCTGCACTGGGCGTTCCTGACCGGACTTCTGATCGCCGGATACACCGTCGTCGACGGTGCAGCGGTACGAGCCGGTGACGAAGCGGTGCGCTACCTGGCGGCCTCGTTCGTGCTCCAGGCCATCGGCATGACCGTGGTGGCCCAGGTGCGCCGAGGCCGCCCGGCGATGTCGGCCGCCCTGCACCCGGCCCCATGGCGCCTGTTGTTCGCCGGTCTGGCCGGTTTCGTGGCGTACTTGTTCGTGCTCATCGCCGCCCGCACCAACCCGATAGGGCTGGTGGCAGGGACCCGGGAGCTGTCGGCGCTCATCGGGGTGGCCCTGGGTTGGCGCCTGTTGCACGAGCGGGTCACCACCATCCAGTTGTTGGGCGCCTGCCTGTCGGTGGGCGGCACCATCGCCATCGCCTTGTCATGAACCGGCCCTGTCGTGGACCGGCCCTGTCGTGAACCGGCCGTTCCGTGAGTTTTCGGCCAACTTGGCGTGGCGCCCACCTCATGTCGCGATCGGTGGGCCTCGGTATTCGTAGCCGCCAGGCGGTCGGGCTATGTTGAGCAACGTTTCGTCCCGACAGCAGTCGGGCCCACCACCGAGGGGACCATCTCATGAGTGTTGTCGGCACGCGAGTTCTGCGGAAGGAAGACCCGGCCTTTCTCACCACTGGTGCGGTGTACACGGCCGATCTGAAGGATCCGCGCCTGGATGGGGCCGCCCACGTCACGTACGTCCGGTCCACCATGGCCCATGCCGACATCACCAACGTCGACACCACCGAGGCTGCAGCCGCTCCGGGGGTACTCGGCGTGTACACCCACGCCGACCTCGACGAGGCCACGAGTGTCCTGCCCGGCATGGTGCCGATGTTCCCGCCGCCGATGCTCAACCGCCCCATCCTCGCGGTCGATCGCGTGCGATTCGTGGGTGAGTGCATCGCGGTCGTGGTCACCGAGACCCAGGCCCAGGGCGAAGACGCGGCCGAACTCGTCCTGGTCGACTACGAACCCCGTCCCGCGGTGGTCGACATGGAAGAAGCCGCCACCGACGCAACGGTGGTCTTCGACGATGTCGGGACCAACATCGCCATCGACTTCGCCACCATGGGGATGGTCACCGGTCTCACCGACGACTTCTTCGACGGCTGTGAGGTGACCGTCAACCAACGAGTGGTGAATCATCGCACCGCGGCCGCGCCGCTCGAGGTCCGGTCATCGGCCTGTGCGTGGGACGGCGACGAGCTGTACTTCTGGATCAGCAATCAGGCGCCCCACGGTGTGCAGGGAGTCCTGGCCGGCATGTACGGCCTCGAGCCCGGCAACGCCCACCTGGTCGCCCCCGACGTCGGCGGCGGTTTCGGCGCCAAGATCGCGCCCTACCCCGAGGATGTGTTGTTGCCGTGGCTGGCCAAGCAGATCGGGCGGCCGATGCGCTGGTTCGAGACCCGCACCGAGAACATGATCGCCATGGGCCCCGGGCGGGCCCACACCCACACCATCACCGTTGGTGGCACCAAGGACGGTGACATCACCCACCTGCGCCTGGAGATCCTGGCCGACTCCGGGGCCTATGCCCGGATGGGACCCTTCCTGCCGCTGTTCACCCATCAGATGGCAGTCGGCAACTACGCCATCCCCAACGTCGAGACCGCCGCCATCGCGGTCATCACCAACACCACCCCCACCGAGGCCTACCGCGGCGCCGGTCGCCCCGAGGCGACGGTCAGCATCGAACGAGCCCTCGACCTGTATGCCGTCGAGATCGGCATGGATGCCGTCGAGTTGCGTCGCCGCAACTTCGTCAAGGAGTTCCCGTACGACACCGGCCTGGGTGCGGTGTATGACTCGGGTGAATACGACCAGGCCATGGATCTGGCCCTCGAAGCGGCCGGCATCGAAGAGTTGCGGGCCGAACAGGCCCGCCGCCGTGAGGCCGGTGACGCCAAACAACTGGGCATCGGCGCGGTGGCCTACGTGGAGATCACGGCCGGACCGGCTCCGGGCGGCAACGAGTTCGCCAAGGTGGAGATCACCCCCGAGGGCAAAGCCCGGGCCTATTCCGGCTCGTTCTCCCACGGGCAGAGCCACAAGACCACGTTCGCCCAGATCGCTTCCGACCAGTTGGGGATGCCGGTGGCCGACATCGAGATCGTCCAGGGCGACACCGACCAGGTGGCGCAGGGGACCGGCACCTTCGGTTCGCGGTCCACGCAGCTGGGCGGGTCCGCGGTACACGTGGCCGCGGGCGAGGTGGTCGACAAGGCCAAGGAGATCGCCGCCGACCTCTTCGAGGCGAGCGTCGACGACATCGTGGTCGACGCCGACCAGGGGGCCTTCCATGTGGCCGGCACCCCGGCGGTCACCAAGTCGTGGGCCGACGTGGCCGCGGCGGCTGATGGCCCGCTCGAGGCCGAACAGGACTTCGAAGCCCAGTGCAGCTTCCCGTTCGGCGCCCATGTGGCGGTCGTCGAAGTCGACACCGACACCGGCGACGTTCGTCTCCAGCGCATCATCACGTGCGACGACTCCGGCTCGCTGATCAATCCCATGATCGTCGAGGGCCAACGCCACGGTGGTATTGCCCAAGGGGTGGCCCAGGCCCTCTACGAGGAGATGCGCTACGACGAGGACGGAAACCCGGTCACGTCCAACTTCGCCGACTACGGCATCATCTCCATGGCTGAGCTGCCGTCGTTCGAGCTGGTACCGCTCCAGACCGCATCGCCCAACAACCCCCTGGGGGCCAAGGGCATCGGTGAATCGGGCGCCATCGGTTCCACGCCGGCGGTGCAGTCGGCCGTGGTCGACGCCCTCAGCCCCATGGGTATCACCCACATCGATCTGCCGCTGTCGCCCGAGCGGGTGTGGCAGGCCATGCAAGCAGCCGGCGCATGACCCGTCCGGTCGAAGCGACCGGGCTCGTCAAACGATTCGGTGACCTGGTCGCCGTCGACGGTATCGACCTCTACGTCGACCCCGGGGAGATCTTCGCCTTCTTGGGCCCGAACGGTGCCGGCAAATCCACCACGGTGCGCATGCTCGTCACCCTGCTACGCCCCACCGAAGGCACGGCTCGGGTGGCCGGCTTCGACGTGGTCGAGCAGGCCGGTGAGGTTCGCCAAGCGATCGGGGTCGCCCTCCAGGACGCGGCCATCGACCCCATGATGACCGGGAACGAGCTGCTCCAGCTCCAGGCTGTGCTGCACGGACTGGAACGATCCGAGGTCCGACGGCGAGGCCCCGAACTGCTCGAGCGAGTGGGCCTGACGGCGGCCGCCGATCGGCGGGTGGGCACCTATTCGGGCGGGATGCGGCGACGGCTGGACCTGGCCCTCTCCCTCGTCCACGAACCGTCGGTGCTCTTCCTCGACGAGCCCACCACCGGGCTCGACCCCACCAGCCGGCAATCGTTGTGGGAGGAGGTGCGTCGCCTCAACGGCGAAGGCACGACGGTCTTCCTCACCACCCAGTACCTGGAGGAGGCCGACCAGCTGGCCGGGCGTCTGGCCATCATCGATGGCGGCGCCATCGTGCGGGAGGGGGCTCCCGACGTGCTCAAGGCAGCGGTTGGTTCGCCCACCCTTCGGGTCGACGTTCCCGACGGCCAGCGTGACGCCGCCCACGCCGTCCTGCGGGGGTTCGGGCCCGATCGCCCGTGCCGTGAGGGTCGGGTTGCCATCGGACTCGATGGCGGGTCGGGCCGGATGGCCGAGGTGGTGCGAGCCCTCGATGAGGCTTCGGTGTCGGTCGACCATCTCGAGCTCGACGCCCCCAGCCTCGACGACGTCTTCGCCGACGCAACCGGGCGCCGTCTCGAGGGTGCCCAGTGATCGTGCAGACCGGTGCCCGTCATCGGTCGCGCCTGGCCACCGGGTTCGATCAGGCGATCGAGCTCAGCCGCCGTTCCATTCGCAACAGCTTCCGCAACCCGGTCTCGTTCCTACCCGGGCTCGTCTTCCCGTTGATGCTGGCCGCGGTGTATTCGGCACAGTTCCAGCGGGCGTTGGGCCTGCCCGGTTTCCCCGAGGTCGACTCGTTCCTCGACTTCATACTGCCGGCCAGCATTCTCCAGGCGGTGGCGTTCGGCGCCACTGCGGCTGGGGCCGACATGGCCCTCGACATGGAGAACGGGTTCTTCGACCGACTGTTGACCTCACCGGTGAGTCGCCCGTCGATCCTGTCGGCCCGCCTGGCCGGTAGTGCGGTCGAGGCGGTGGTGAAGTTCGTGATCATCCTCGCCATCTTCTTGCTGTTCGGGGCCTCGGTGAAGAGCGGGGTGCCGGGGGTGCTCGCCATCTTGGTGGTGAGTGTGCTGCTGGCCATGGCCATCGGCGGCGTCAGCCTGGTGCTGGCCCTGCGCACGGGAAGTCAGGAAGCCGTCAACGCGTCGTTCCCGCTGGTGTTCTCGGTGTTGTTCGTGAGCTCGGCGTTCTTTCCCACCGATCTCATGGAGGGCTGGTACCAGACCATCGCCGAGAACAACCCCGTCACCTGGATCATCGATCCGGTGCGGAGACTGGTCATCGAAGGATGGGACTGGTCCGACGCCCTCACGGCCATCGGCCTGACCCTGGCCCTCGCGGTGCTGACCATCTCGTGGGCCACGCTGGCCCTGCGCCGACGGCTGGCCAGCCTGTGACGGCCATCGTCGGTCCCACCCACGGTGTGGGGGTCGCTCGGTCGATCGCCGTACGCGGCATGGTCCGTATCATTCGGCGTCCCTCCATCATCATCCCCACCATCGTGATGCCGGTGTTCTTCCTGGTCGCCTTCACCGGCTCATTTTCGGGAATCACCAACATCGACGGGTACGGCACCGACAACGTCTTCAACTGGATGACACCGTATGCCGTGCTCCAGGGGGTCTCCTTCGCCGGGGTGGGCGCGGCCGGGATGACCGGCGAGGACATCGAGAACGGCTTCTTCGACCGCCTCCTGCTCACCCCCGGACCCAAGCTGCCGTTGATGCTGGGGGCCCTCGGCTACGCCATGCTGCGGGCGCTCATCCCCACGACGCTGGTGTTGGCCGCCGCCCTGGTTCTCGGCGACGCCGATCTGCCCGGCGGCCTGCTCGGAGTGCTCATTTTGTACCTGGGAGCGGTGGGTACCGCCGCCGGCTTCGCGTGCCTGGGATTGTTGGCCATCTACCGGCTTCAGAGCATGCGAGCGCTGTTGGCCATTCAGGTGCCCATCTTCGCCCTCACCTTCTTGTCCATCGGTCAGGTCCCGCTCGACTTCCAGACCGGTTGGCTGCGCCGAGCCAGCGAGTTGAACCCCATCACACCCATCTTGACGATGCTCCGACAGGGGTTCCTCGATGGTGTGACCTGGGCCGATACGTGGCCGGGACTGGTGGCCATCGCCGGCCTCATCGCCGTCTTCGGAGTGCCGGCTTGGATCCAGCTTCGCCGGATGGCCCCATGACGAACTACATTCATCGACGGTTGTGAACCGAGGGGAGTTTTTGTGGACGTCAACGTCAACGTCAATGGGGCCGCTCAGTCCCACGATGTCGAACCCAGAACGCTGTTGGTGCATTATCTGCGCGACGAGTGCGGGCTGACCGGCACCAACATCGGGTGCGACAGCTCATCGTGCGGCGCCTGCACGGTGCACCTCGACGGTGAGGCAGTGAAGAGCTGCACCGTCTTCGCCGTTCAGGCCGACGGGCAGGATGTCACCACCATCGAGGGGCTGGCTCCGAGCGACGACGAGCTGCACCCCATGCAGCAGGCGTTCCACGAGTGCCATGCGTTGCAGTGCGGGTACTGCACCCCGGGCATGGTCATGGCGGCTGTGTCACTGCTCGACGAGGTCCCCAGTCCGAGTGAAGACGATGTGCGCGAAGGCCTCGAGGGCAACCTCTGCCGCTGCACCGGGTATCACAACATCGTGAAGGCAGTTCTCCAGGCGTCAGGTGGTGGCCAATGATCCCGGTCGCATTCGACTACCACCGAGCCGAATCGGCCGAGCAGGCCCTGGCGCTGCTGGCCGAACACGGCGACGAAGCCAAGCTGTTGGCCGGCGGACACTCGCTCATACCGCTCATGAAGTACCGGCTGGCTGCTCCCTCGGTCATCGTCGACATCGGGCGGCTGAGCGACCTCTCCTACGTGCGCGACCAAGGCGACCAGTTGGCCATCGGGGCACTCACCCGCCATCGCGATGTGGAGACCAACGATCAGGTCACCAGCCAGGTGCCCCTCTTGGCGGCCGCCACCAGTCAGGTGGGCGACCCCCAGGTTCGGCACCGCGGCACCATCGGTGGTTCGATCGCACACGGCGATCCGGCGTCCGACATCCCCTCGGCGCTGCTGGCGCTGCGGGCCACCATGGTCATCGACGGACCCGACGGCAGCCGCGAGGTCTCGTCCGACGACTTCTTCACTGGTTTCCTCGAGACGGCCGTGGGCGACAACGAGCTGCTCACCGAGATTCGGGTGCCGAAGGTGCCCGACGCCGGCTGGTCATTCCAGAAGTTCAACCGGCGGGCCCAGGACTGGGCCATCGTGGGGGCCTCCGTCCTGGTCGACAACGGCTCGTGTGGTGTCGGTCTGGTGAACATGGACAACCGACCGGTGCGCGCCGCAGCTGCTGAAACCGCGGTGAACGGAGGCGCAAACGCCGCCGACGCCGGCGAGGTTGCCGCTGACGGGTGCGAACCACCGGCCGATCTCAACGCCAGCGTCGAGTACCGGCAGCATCTGGCCCGCGTCCTCACCCGCCGCGGCCTCGAAGAAGCCGGCCGCTGAGAATCCCCATTTGCCGGGGTCACACCTACCCTGGCTCACCATGACAACGTTCACGACCTCGGTGACGTCGGTCGACGACATTCGTGCCGGTCTGGCGGCGCACGACTACCTGGCCGACGAAGGGTTGGCGACGGCCATCTTCTTGGCCATTCGTCTCCAGCGCCCGTTGCTCTTGGAGGGTGAAGCGGGTGTCGGCAAGACCGAGGTGGCCAAGACCATCGCTTCCTGGGCAGGCACCGAGCTGATTCGACTGCAGTGCTACGAGGGCATCGACGCCGCTCAGGCCCTGTACGAGTGGGACTACAGCAAGCAGCTGTTGCACCTGCGGGCCGCCGAAGCGACGGGCACGGCCGGTTCCGACACCGACGAGCTCGAAGCCGAGCTGTACAGCGACCGATTCCTGGTTCGGCGACCGCTTCTGCAAGCCATCGATCACGGCGACGGCCCGCCGCCGGTGCTCTTGGTCGACGAGGTCGACCGGGCCGACGACGAGTTCGAAGCCTTCCTGCTGGAGGCCCTCTCGGAGTACGCCGTGACCATCCCCGAACTAGGGGAGGTGCGAGCCGAGGTGCCGCCGCTGGTGGTGGTCACGTCCAACCGAACACGCGACGTGCACGACGCGCTGAAGCGCAGGTGCCTGTACCACTGGGTCGAGCACCCCGACTTCGAGCGTGAAGTGGCCATCCTGGCCCTACGCGCACCGTCGGTGCCCGAGCGCCTGGCCCGTCAGGTGGCGGCCGTCACCGCCCAGATGCGTGAGGCCGGCCTCTACAAGCCGCCGGGTATCGCCGAGACGCTCGACTGGGCGCAGGCGCTGGAGTTGATCGGCGTGGAGGAACTCGACGCCGCGTCGGTCGACGCCACGCTGGGGGCGTTGCTCAAGTATCGCGAGGACCAGGAGCGGGTTCGGGCCTCGTTGCTCGAAGAGGCCATCGAGAAGGCCCTCGCCGCCTCTTGAGTGCCGAACGCCACGTCGCCGGGTTCCTTCGAGCCCTCCGCCACGGTGGCCTCGACGTCCCGGTCGGTTCGTCGGTGTTGTTCATGCGCGCCCTGGGAGAGGTGGGTATCGCCGAACGGCACGCCGTGTACTGGGCGGCCCGATCCACACTCGTGCACCGACCCGAGGACACCGAGCTGTTCGACCGCATCTTCCGGGCCTGGTGGGAGCGGGACCGTATTGCTCTGCGCGACCGCTCGGCCGAACTGGAGCATCTCACCCTGGGCATCGACGACGCCGACTCCTTGCCCGAGACCGGTGACGAGGTCGAGGAGTCGGGGCCTGTCCTGTCGGTCCGCTACAGCGCCGAGGAGGTGCTGCGTACCAAGGACTTCGCCGACTGCACCGAGGAAGAGTTGGCGCTGCTGCACCGCCTGCTGTCCGAGCTTCGAGTCACCGGACCTTTTCGTCGGTCCCGTCGCCTCCGAGCCACGGCCCATGACAGCGGACGCCTCGATCTCCGCCACACGGTGCAGGCCGCCCTGCGGGCCGGCGGTGAGCCCATCGAGCTGGCCCACCGGCGTCCGGGTGTTCGTCCTCGCCGGTTGGTGTTGCTGATCGATGTCAGCGGGTCGATGGAGGCCTACGCCCGCGCACTCTTGCGCTTCGTGCACGCTGCCGTGGTGGGCCGAGGGCGGGTGGAGGCCTTCGCTCTGGGCACCCGTCTGACGCGCCTCACCCGCGAGCTCTCGTCGCGCGATCCCGATGCGGCCCTTCGGCGAGTGGCCGGCGCGGTCACCGATTGGTCCGGAGGAACTCGCCTGGGCGAGGGCATACGAGCGTTCAACGACGAGTGGGGCGTGCGAGGCACCGCCCGAGGAGCTGTGGTGGTGGTGTTGTCCGACGGCTGGGACCGCGGCGATCCCGAGATCATGGCTACCGAGATGGCTCGACTGCAGCGAGTCGCTCATCGGGTGGTGTGGGTGAACCCGCTGAAAGCATCGGCCGGCTATGCACCGCTGGCGCGCGGCATGGCCGCGGCCCTGCCCCACGTCGACGAATTCGTCGAAGGCCACAATCTCGATTCGTTGGAGACGTTGGCCGAGGTGATCGCTGGATGATTCCGGCACACTGGTGGTGATGAAGGAGATCCTGGCCGACCTGGAGCGATGGCAACGACGCAACAAACGCGTCGCCATCGCCCGTGTGGTCGACATCGAAGGGTCGGGGCCTCGCCTCCCAGGGGCTTCCATGGCGGTCAACGAAGACGGTGAGGTGGCCGGGTCGGTGTCGGGAGGTTGCGTCGAGGGAGCGGTGGTGGCCGAAGCTCTCGAGATCATCGAGAACGGCGACCGCCGGATGGTCACCTTCGGGTACAGCGACGACGAGGCCTTCGCCGTGGGCCTGACCTGTGGCGGCACCATCCACCTCTTCATCGAGCCCCTCGACTGGTGACCCGGTGGCCGACTCGATCTTCGCCACACTCGACGCCGCCCTGACCGACAGCCGGCCCGTCGTTCTCGCCACCGCCATCTCGGGCTCACAAGTCGGCGCCAAGGTTCTCTTGGTCGGCGGGGAAGGCCCGGTCGGCGTCACCGATCGGCTCACCAGAGGCTGGACCGATCCCGGCCTGGAGGCGACCGTCGAACGCGACGCCGAAGCGACACTCACCTCTGGCGGCAACGCCGTCCGCCGGTACGGCGATGGCGGGCGGCTCGGCGACGACGCCCACCAGGTGTTCTTCGAGGCCCACGTCCCGCCGCCCCGCCTTGTCATCTTCGGAGCCGTCGACTTCACCGC
>JBPCTQ010000092.1:0-2615 GCA_051011595.1 Acidimicrobiales bacterium | reverse complement strand
GCAGGAACCGGGTGCCCATGGCAATGCCTTCGGCGCCGAAGGCCAGGGCGGCCACCAAGCCGGCGCCGCTGTGGAATCCGCCGGCAGCAATCACCGGGATGTCGACGGTGTCGACCACGGCCGGGATCAACAGCGATGTGGGTATCACGCCGGTGTGGCCGCCACCCTCGCCACCCTGGGCGATGACCGCGTCCACTCCCCACTCGGCCACCTTCTCGGCGTGACGAGGAGCACCGATAGTGGGCATCACCACCAGGCCGGCGTCCTTCAAGGTCTTCACCGTTGCCTCGCCGGGGGCCTGCGCGAAGCTGGCCACCCGCACGCCGGTCTTGATGAGGTGTTCGACCCGCTGATCGATGTCGGCCGAGTCGGTGCGCATGTTGACCCCGAAGGGGGCCTCGGTGGCCGCCTGCACCTCGTCGATGGCTTTCACCATCTCGGGCATCGTCATGGTGGCCGACGCCAAGATGCCGAGCCCGCCTGCCGACGCGGTGGCCGCGGTGAGCGCGGCCCCCGACACCCATCCCATCCCGGTCTGCACGATGGGGTACTGCACGCCGAAGAGCTCGGTGGCCCGGGTCTGGAGCCGGGGATCGACGTCGGTCATCGGCGCGGCACTATCCGAACTCGGCCTTGCGGAGGTCGTTGGGGTCGATGACGGTGCGCAAGACCTCGAGCTCGTCGGCGGTGGGCTGGCGGCTCTCGGGGATGTCGTCATCCATGACGAGTTCGAAGCCGGTGTTGTCGACCACCTCCTCGACGGTGTGGCCCGGATGCACCGACCGCAACCGCATCCGGTTGTCGGGTGTCTCGAAGTCGAGCACCGCCAACGGTGTGACCACCCGCCGGATCTCGTGGAAACGGCCACCGTCACCCAGCTCGCGCATCCGGTCGTAACCGGGACCGGACACCACGTCGACCTCGGGCACGAAAACCCGCGAGCTGTGATTGGGGATCCAGTAGCTGGTGGCGTGGTTGATGAGATTGCCGGGTGCACCCCGCATCCCCAGCAACTGGGCCTTGGGCTGGGCATAGTCACCGATGGCCGCGAAGTTCTGGTTGCCCCACATGTCCATCTGGCTGGCGCCCATCACGACGTGACGTTTCCCGCTCCACACGATGTCGAACATGGTGCGGTACGGCACCCACGCCTCGGTCACCTTGGGGGCGTCGGGCACACCGACCGGGTAGTCGTTGGCGGCCAGCACCGAGACGGAGTCGGTGTACACCATGTCGGGTTCGAAGGTGGCTCGAGCCAGGCGGCCGGCACACATCGGCACGGTGCCGATCGGGTTGCACAGGATCTCACCATCACCCCGGAAGGCGTCGGCCAGATTGACCACACAGATCTCGTCGATGGTTGCGTCAGTCATGTTGTTGCCTCTTGGCCCTGCGGGCCGGGCCGGCGGGCCACGTTCCTCGCACGCTCGTCACTCATGTCACTGCCTCTCGTCGACGGCGGCCAGGTAGGCCTCGTGGCTGGGGGCATCGAGGTAACGCTGTTTGAACTCGGCCCAGGCGTCGGGGTCTTTGGCCGTGGCCGCGTACTCCTTCTGGAAGGCCTCGTCGCGGTCGTAGTCGGGAGGGCACTCGGTGAAGTGGGCGCCTCGTGGGGCCTCCACCACACCGGTCACGAAGATCCTCGGAATCTTCAGCGTGTGCACCGGGCCTTCGTCGAGCAACGCCTCGGTGGGCACGATCTTCTCGCAGCTCATGAACACCTTGTCGGCGGCCATGGCGAACAGGTCGTCGAAGTACAGATCGGGCCCGAGGAACTGACCGTTGCCGGCCGCGTCGGCTCGATTCATGTGGATGAGCGCCACGTCGAGGGGCATGGCCGGGATGGCCACCAGTTCTTCCCCGTCGGCATAGGGAGAGGTGACGGTCTTGATGTCCGGGTTGTACTTCAACATGTCGCTGCCCAGACCGGCTCGGGTCGGGTAGAAGGGCACCCGATGAGCGGCGGCGAGCAGACTCAGATAGAAGGCCCCTTCGTCGAGCTCGGTGGCCTCGACCGTGCCGTTCTGGCGAGCGGCCCGGAAGTGCGGCTCCAGCGGGATCGAATCGAGCGACACGAAGCCGTACACCACCTTCTTGGCCTTGCCGGTCGCACACAGCAGGCCGATGTCGGGTCCGCCGTAGCTCACGATGGTGAGGTCGGTCAGGCTGCTACGCAGAATGGCCCGGACCAGCGACATCGGTTTGCGGCGCGACCCCCAGCCGGCGATCCCGATGGTCATCCCGTCGGAGAGTTGGTCGATGACCTCGTCCTCGGTCATCCGTTTGTCGGGCATGGGCGATCCTTCGGATGCGTCGACGGGGCACGAACGGATTCTGACGGTATGTCAGGTCCGGTCGACTGGCTAGTTGGGCCTCCCGCTCGCCTTTCAGCTCGCCCGGTCCACTTCGGTGCCGACGGTAGGGTTCGGGAATGACCGACCAATCCAACCCCCTCGACCTCAGCGGCCGGGTGGCCGTCGTCACCGGCGGCACCAAGGGGCTGGGCCGGGTGATCGCCACCACCTTGTTGGCGGCCGGCGCCGACGTGTTGGTGTGTGCCCGCAACCAACCCGAGTCGGTACCCGAGGCCGACGCACGGGCCGCCGTGTTCGCTC
>JBPCTQ010000091.1:0-4439 GCA_051011595.1 Acidimicrobiales bacterium | reverse complement strand
GGGCTGGGCCGCTCTGGCCGAACGCTCGTCGAGGCCGGCGGCAACAACCGGTTCTTCGCCGAATTCATGGCCGATCTCGCCCTCTCCGGCTCGGCGGGGTGAGGACGGCCCGATAGCGAAGGCCACGAGGTCGATGTGTAGGCTCCTCGCCGCTACGTCGCGAGCGTGTGAGAGCATCGCGGCAGCCCGGTGCGGAGGTTGAAATGTCCATTCACGACGCCCTGATTTCGGGCGTTCCATGAATACCAGCAACCAAGTCGCCCCGCTGCTGCAGGCTACGCATCGCCGCCGCGCCGGCGAGGAGTCGCTCGGCCGACACGGCGTGCTCCTCACGTCTCGTGATCCGCGAAGCCGGGTCGATCACGGGCGGATGACGGTCATTCGTACGGCGTTTCTCGCCCTGACGCAGTCCTTCGAGAACGTGAGCGTGTTCCATCTCCGGCCTCCCGCCTCTTCACGCTCGGATCTCGACTACGCAGCATCGTTTCACCACTTGCCGGCCGAGACCCCGGCGCGCGTCATGCACACCGTGCGAGCCGGCGCGTTCGGTCACCACGCCCTGAACGAGATCGCCGGCATGGACCCATCGCAGGTGCGGTCCATGATGAACACGCTCACTCGGTCGACGTCGGCGCCCAGCCTGGTTGTCCTCGATGGCGTACGCGTGGCGGGGGCGCTGTCGCCGCTGGCCCAGTTCCCCACGCTCGTGGACCTCGACGATGTCTTGTCGGCCCGATACCGGGCCTGGAGCAAGCTGGCGTTCGACGAGATGCCGTTCGATCTGGTCGGCACCAATCCGGGCAGCTGGACCAACAACCTCGCCAAGCGACTACGGGTACTGGTGCCTCTCGTCCTGCGGGCCGAGGCCAGGGCGGTGGCCTCCATGGAGCGTGACGTCGCGGCCGCGGCAACAACCGTGTCGCTCGTGAGCGCCTCCGAGGCCCGGGCCTTCGAGAAAACACACGGCCGCCCCGTCGATGTGTTGCCCATGGCCTACCCGACCGACATCGGCCAGTCGTGGAGCTGGAACGCCGACCCGGTGTTCGACGCGGTCTTCTTGGGCCGCGCCACTCACCTCTCGAACCTGGCGGCCCTCAACTGGCTGGGTCGCCAGGTTGTACCGGCTCTGCGCCACCGGCTCGGTCGAGCACCACGAGTTGGGGTGGTGGGCGAAGCAAGCCCGTCGGTGACCGAATGGATCGAGTCACTCGGCCTGGAGCCGCTGGGATTCGTCGACGACCTCGGTGCGGTTCTGGCATCAACCGCGACCGGCGTCGCCCCGCAGGTCGTCGGGGGCGGTATGAACACCAAGCTCCTCGACTACGCCGCCCGGGGCGTCCCCGTGGTCGGCACACCTCACGCCTTCTCCGGTGTGCTCCACCGGGACGAATGCGACTGGAACGAGACCGGGGACCCGGCCGAGTTCGCAGAGCTGGTCGTGCGGGTTCGATCGGATCGGGGCTTCGCCGAAGCGTCCGCCGCTGGATGTCGACGACACGCCGAGGCGTATTATCGCCCTGAAGCCATCCGGGCCCGATGGATTGCATCGTTTGCCCGCACGATCGACACAACGAGAGAACTGCATGGCTGAACAGGCCCAGCCCCTGACCTATCTGTGGACCGACATTCGGCGGCTTCTTCGCTACTGGTGGGTGGTTCTGCTGGCTGGTGCGCTGGCCGCCGGCGCGGCGTGGCTGTTGACATCCGACGAGCCCGACGAGGTGCGGGTTCGCCAATCGATGACATTGGTTGATGTCGACTGGCAGAACATCCAAGCGGCGCACGAACGAAATCAGGCCTGGGTCGAGAACGAACTACCGCCGCTCATCTCCGACACACCAACCGTCGAGGTCGTCATCGAACCGGCCAGCGAACCCCAGTCGACGGCATTCCTGCTGGTGGGATCGGGAACCGACGAAACGTCGATCAAGGAGTCGGTGGATCGGGCCGTCACGGGCCTCGTCGACGCTCAGGAAGGATTCTCGGCCGAGTCACAGCGGGCTCGAGACGACATCACCGCCCGGCTCACGCTGGTCACCGCCGAGATGGAGCAGATCGAAACCGACATCGAAGCGATCCGGACCACCCGGCTCCAGATCGAGGAAACGCAGGGCTACACCGTGCAACTCGATGCGCTGGGCGGTGAGCTCTCGCTCGCCGAACAGCGTCGCCGTCAGCTCGACAACGAGATCAACAGCCTGGAAGGACAACTACGTCAGCTCGACCGCGACGTCACCAGTGCACCGACGGTGGCCGCGGTCGGACAGGTCCGGGTCGAGTCCGACACACCCTCCGTGTCGCAGAAGTCGGCCACCCTGCTGGCCGGATTCGCCGGCATCTTGATCGCGAGTATCGCCGCACTGGCGTGGGACCGACGCTGGGGGCGGCTGGTCGACGAACAACAACTGGCTCGGCTGCTCCCCGACTACCCCGTGGCCAACGTGAATCGCGGGTCCGGAGCAGGGGCATCGTTGGCCGAGGTGGCCGCCGCGGCTCGGCGTCTGGCCGAAGCCGGGGCCGAATCGGTCGCGGTGATCGGCACCACACCCGAAGCCGACGGGCAGCGCGTCATCCATCTGCTCGACGCAGAACTCCACCACTACGGATTGGCCGACCGCATCGACGTCGTCGACGCGACTGGCGATCTCCGTGACCAATCTCTTTGGATGTCGGCCCACGCCCGTCGGGCAATCGTCGTGACGGCACGAAGGTCGCGAGGGTCGAACCTTCTCTCCACCATGAAGCGGTTGGAACACCTGCGGGTAGAGGTGCTGCTGGTGGCGCTGAGCGGACGACGGTCTCGCGAAGGTCGGCCCGTCACCCACCAGCCGGCGCCGCCACCTCCGCCGAACGAAGCTCCGGTGTTCGTCGAATCCGGGCCTGTCCCGAGGTGATCTCGGGTGTTGTGGCGGTGCTCGTCATCGCCGTCCTCGGCTCCGCACTAGCGGCAGGGCTGGGAGCCATGGCGTGGCGAGCGGGCTCCTTGCTGGGTCTGTCGCTGCTCGTCGTGTTGCTCGAGGTCGACGTTGCGCCGGTGTTCGGTGACACCGCCGACCAGGTACGCGACGTGGTCACTGCTGTGCTCGTGATCGCCGCGGCCATCTACGGCTGGTGGCTGCTCGGATCCCACCGGTCGATCGTCTTCGCCACACCCATCGCGTACCTGTTGATGCTCCTGGCCACCGGGCTGGTATTGGCACCGTTGTCGGCGGTCCCCGTCGCCTCGGCTCAGAAGTCCGCTGCAGCCACCTGTCTCGTGCTGATTGCGATCGTCGTGGTGCACCGCCGGGGTTTCGTCGAACCCCTCGAAGCGATTCTGATCGGACTGATGCTCGTCGTGGCCGCGTCCACGATGTGGGAACTTCTCGGCGCCGGCACGCCGGTGTTGGACTGGAGAGGCGAGGTTGACACTGGCTTCGGCGGCCTGGCCCGCTCGAGCGGATTGTCCGGTGACGCCAATGCGCTCGGTCGGACGGCCGCGCTGTGTGCCGTCGGGGGCGCAACGCTGCTGCGGCGGGGACGCGGTTGGCTGCCGATCGTGGCCGAGGTGGTGGGCCTCGCCGGCCTGTTCCTGGCCCAGAGTCGGACGGCCATCGGGGTGGCCGTCGTCATGTTGGTGTTCATCCACTTCCGCCTGGGACATCGCCGGGCACTCGCCGTGCTGGGGACCCTTGCCATCATCGGGATTGCGGTGGCGACGGCCCAGAGCTCGACCGTGGATTTGGTGACCCGCCAAGACGGTGGGACCCAGGAGTTGGCCACCGCCACCGGACGGACCGACCTGTGGGATGTCGTGTGGGTACTGGCCTGGGAGCACCCGGTGGAGGGCGCTGGTGCGTTCGCGTCGAGCGAGACGCTGGCCACTGCGGTCGAATCACGCTGGATCGCGTTCGACGCGGCCGACGCCCACAATCTCTTCCTCGACCTCTTCTTGACTCGTGGCCTGATCGGCATCGCCCTGCTGGTGGCACTGATCGGGTCGATCATCTCCCATCGCCCGAAACGAGTTCCGCAGGTCGACCCGGCCATGGCCCTGCTGACAACGATCGTGTTGTTGTCGATCACCGAGAACACCCTCCGTAAGCCGTCGGCCCCGCTTCTCATCGCCGCACTGGCGATCTCACTGTTGACCGTGCGGCCAATGCTGTCGACTGGAGCGCCGGAGCAGATCGACGCGCCCAGTCACGTCGCCTGAGCGTGGCCGACATCGACGGCCGGGGTGTGCTGGCCCGGAGAACGGGCTGGATGGTCGCCGATCAGATGGCGAACAGCCTGTTCAGCCTGGCCGCCGGGCTGGCCGCCGCGCAGCTGTTGGATGTGAGCGCGTTCGGGGTGTTCGCGACCATGTTTGCCGCCTATCTCGTCACGCGCGACTCCCTTCGGGCCCTCGTCTTCGATCCCTTGGTGATCCGCCACGCGGCCTCCGGAGGCGGCCACGA
>JBPCTQ010000090.1:0-10039 GCA_051011595.1 Acidimicrobiales bacterium | reverse complement strand
GGCTGTACCAGATGCGCGAAGCCGGCACCCTGCTGTTCCCGGCGATCAACGTGAACGACGCCGTCACCAAGTCGAAGTTCGACAACCTGTACGGCTGCCGCCACTCGCTGGTCGACGGCATCAACCGAGGTGTCGACGTCATGATCGGCGGCAAGGTGGCCCTGGTGGCCGGGTACGGCGATGTCGGCAAGGGTTGCGCCGCCTCACTGAGCGGCCAGGGTGCACGAGTGGTGGTGGCCGAGGTCGATCCGATCTGTGCGCTCCAGGCGGCCATGGAGGGCTATGAGGTCAACACCATCGAGAACATGCTCGGCGTGGCCGACATCTTCATCACCTGCACCGGCAACAAGGACATCATCTCGGCCGAACACATGGGCCGGATGAAACACCAGGCCATCGTGGGCAACATCGGCCACTTCGACAACGAGATCGACATGGCCGGCCTCATGCGTATGAGCGACGTGCAACGAGTGAACGTCAAACCTCAGGTCGACGAGTTCGTCTTCCCCGACGGTCATTCGGTCATCGTGCTCAGCGAGGGCCGGCTGCTGAACCTGGGCAACGCCACCGGCCATCCCAGCTTCGTGATGTCGTGCAGCTTCACCAACCAGGTGCTGGCCCAGATCGAGCTCCAGGCCAACGCCGAGGATTACGGCACCGACGTGATCACGTTGCCCAAGGCCCTCGACGAGAAGGTGGCCCGGCTCCATCTCGACAGCCTGGGTGTGAAGCTCACCGAGCTGTCCGAGGAACAGGCCGACTACATCGGGGTCGGCGTCGACGGCCCCTACAAACCCGACCACTACCGGTACTGATTTACGCCGCGGGGACGAATTCGTCGCTGGCGCTCCTCGATCGTCCTGCGGACTCTCTGTTCGGTCGCTCGCGGGCCTTCGCCGCGGGCGGGATCCGTCGCTGACGCTCCTCGACCCGCCTGCGGACTATTCCGTTCGATCGCTCGCGGGATTTCGCCGCGGGGCGGGATCCGTCGCTGACGCTCCTCGACCCGCCTGCGGACTCTCTGTTCGTTCGGGCTCAGGTGGCTGAACGCTCAGTCACCAGCTGCACCGCGTAGTCGTAGAACGCCATGTCGTGGCGGTTGTCCTCGGCGATGCGGTCGCGGAAGGCTTGGCTGACCTCGAACGTCTCGCCGCGGGCGAGGTGGCGGTCGGGGAAGTCGGCCGTCGACCACTGGTACCGGCTGCGCACCTCGGCCACGAAGCGGTTGTAGTCCTCCCGTAAGCCCACCACGTCGACGGTGGCCAGCCGCTCCTGGGCCAGGGCCAGCCGGTGGTCGTCGATGGTGAGACCGTGCATGTAGTTGGGCGGATCGTCGGCTTCGGTGAGGGCGAAGATCTTGGTCTGGTGATCGGCCACGAACATGGCGTTGAGCATCGGGTCGTCGTACAGCTGCTCCACCGATCGTCCCCGGGTGTCGTCGTTCCAGTGGCGCATGTCGCCCAGCAGCGAGACCGTTCGGTCGACGGGATGGCGCAAGATGGTGAGCCGAGTCACCGGTCGGCCCAGCCGTTGCTCGACCCGCGTGCTGGCCAGATAGGGAAAGTGGCCCGAGAACGCCCGCAGGCCGCCGAAACGATCGTCGTCGACGGCGTCGAGGGTGGCCAGCTCGACATTGGCCATACCGGCATCGAGCGACCAGTCGGGGTAGCTGGCGTGGCGGCCGAAGGTGCTCAGCAGCTGATTGCGGAACGAGCCGCCCGCCGTCTTCATCACGTGGATGAAGAAGAAGACCGGATCGGGCGTGTCGTCGGGCATCGCTTGCGAGGACACACCAGCCCCCTCGGGGCCGTCAAGCCCACTACCGTCGTCGCCATGGCCGATGACAACGCTGTTGACGAACCGCCTGCCGATGCTGCGCCTTCCCGGATGCTCGCCGGTGTGCAGTTTCCCGAGCCCGTTCCCTACGTCGAAGGATCGGGCCCCCGCAACGTCATCGTGTTGCTGCTCGACAGCCTCAACCGGCACATGCTGGGCAGCTACGGCGGCGACGAGTTCGACACCCCCAACCTCGATCGGCTGGCCGACCGCTCGATGCGGTTCACCCGCCACCAATCGGCATCGCTGCCGTGTATGCCGGCTCGCCACGACCTGTTGTGCGGTGCGTGGGATGTGCTGTGGCGGCCGTGGGGGTCGATCGAGCTCTGGGAGGAGAACATCTGCCTCGAGTTGCGCATGATGGGCATCACCAGTCAGCTCATCTCCGACCACCCGCATCTCTTCGAGACGGGCGGCGAGAACTACCACGCCGACTTCAGCGCCTGGGACTACGTGCGCGGTCACGAAGGCGATCCGTGGAAGCTGCGGCCCGATCCCTCCTGGGTGGGCACCCCGGCGCTGCCGGCCGCCACCGGCTGGATCAAGCGGGCCTACGACAACTCCCGCACCTACTTCCGTGAAGAGGCCGACTTCCCCGGTCCCAAGACGATGGCGGCCACGGCGCAGTGGCTCGACGACAATGCCGGCCAGCACGATCGGTTCTTCCTGTTCGTCGACGAGTTCGATCCCCACGAACCCTTCGACACTCCCGAACCGTGGACGTTCCGCTACCACGACCAACGTGACGACGACCTGTTGATCTGGCCCCCGTACACCACCGACGCCGTCGGGTCCGGGGCCCTCACCGAAGCCCAGGCTCAGCAGGTGCGGGCCAACTACGGCGCCAAACTCTCCATGATCGACCACTGGTTGGGGCGGGTGCTCGACCGGCTCGATGCCCACGACCTGTGGGACGACACTGCGGTCATCCTGTGCACCGACCACGGTCACTATCTGGGCGAATACGGCGGCGCCTTCGGCAAACCCGGGCGTCCGGTGGGGGCTGTGCTCGGCCATATCCCGCTGTTGGTGGCCTGGCCCGGTGCTCCCGCCGGCGAATGCGACGCACTCACCACCACCGTCGACATCCACGCCACCATCGCCGACGTGTTCGATGCCGACGTGCCGCATCGCACCCACGGGCATTCGCTCCGCCCCCTCATCGACGGGTCGCAGTCATCGATTCGCGACTACGTGCTCCAGGGGTACTTCGGTCGTGAACTCAACATCGTCGATCAGCAGGGCACCTACACCCGGGGTATGCCCCACGGCCGCACTCCCTTGTCGATCTGGTCGAATCGGTGGTCGACCATGCCCATTCACGCGCTGCCCCGGATGGGTCTGCCCAAACCCGACGACCGGGCCTGGCTCGACACGATGCCCGGCTCCGACATCCCGGTCATTCGTCAGCCCTTCGGCGCCGACGACGCGGCCAAACACCCGTTCTTGTCATTCGGTGGCGACGACGCCCGCAATCGTCTCTTCGACGCCGACGACTGGCTCGAGAGCGAAGACCTGGTCGACTCGGCCCGAGCCGACGACTACGAAGCCCTGTTGCGCCACGCCCTGACCGAGGTCGAGGCCCCGAACGAACACTTCGAGCGGCTCGGACTGGCCTGAACAGAAGGCGGCCCAAAAGAGAGCTGCCTGAACAGAACGCGGCCTAAACAGAAAGCAGTGGCCGCTCCGTCATAGGTCCACGCCGTGGTAAGAACGGTTGCAGCACCTCGCCACCCCACCGGTGGCCTCCTCGTTCGACGGGAGGTCGTGGTGAACGTGATCGGATGGTTCCTCGGGGGAGCCTGCATGGTGTGCGGGGCGAGCGGGTCCGAGTTGTGTCGACCGTGTCGTTGGCAACTGCCTCGGGCCGATCAGCTGGACGCGCCGCCGCCGTTGGCCAGCCTGGCTGCCCTGCTGCGCTACGAACAGCGAGGCCGCGACCTCGTCGTGGCCCTGAAGTATCACAACCGGCGGGCGTTGTTGGGCGAGCTGGGTATGGCGCTGGCGCAGATGGTCCCGGCGGGCGCCAACAGCGTGTCGTGGGTGCCCACCACCGCACGGCGTCGTCACCGGCGAGGGTACGACCAGGCTGAGTTGCTGGCTCGAGCCGTGGCCCGGGCCGCCGGGATTCGCTGTCGGCCCCTGCTGCGACGGTTGGACCGGCACCCCCAGACCGGTCGTCGCCGGTCCGAACGCCTCATCGGACCGGAGCTGGCGGTCATCGGCCCGGTCGGCGGGGTGGTGGTGTTGGTCGACGACGTGGTGACCACCGGGTCCACCCTGCGGGCCGGTGGGTCCACGCTGGTGGCGGCGGGGGCGACCGAGGTGCACGGCCTGGCCCTGGCTCAGACGCCGGAGGCACTCCGCACCCCTTCTGGCACCCCTCATCGGTAGACTCGTCAACCTGTATGGGACTCTTCGACAAGCTGCTGCGAACGGGCGAGGGCAAGAAACTGCGCGCCCTCGAGGACCTGGTGCCCGACATCGGTTCGTTCGAGGACGAATACCACGCCCTCGACGACGCGGCGCTCCAACACAAGACGGTCGAGTTCCGCACCCGCCTCGACAACGGTGAGACCCTCGACGACCTTTTGGTGGAGGCGTTTGCGGTAGTACGCGAAGCGGCCACCCGGGTGATCGGGCAACGCCACTACGACGTCCAGCTCATGGGTGGCGCGGCTCTGCACCTGGGCTGGGTGGCCGAGATGAAGACCGGCGAAGGAAAGACCCTCACCTCCACGCTCCCGATCTACCTCAACGGCTTGGGTGGCCAAGGTGTGCACGTCGTCACCGTCAACGACTACCTGGCCAGTCGCGATGCCGAATGGATGGGCGAGATCTACGGCTTCCTCGGGCTGAGCACCGGCCTGGTCGTGCCCGGAGAGCGAAGCACCGAACACAAACGCGAGCAGTACCACAGCGACGTCACCTACGGCACCAACAACGAGCTCGGGTTCGACTACCTGCGCGACAACATGGCCATGTCGCGGGCCCGTCAGGTGCAGCGGGGCCGCGCTTACTGCATCGTCGACGAGATCGACTCCATCCTCATCGACGAGGCCCGTACGCCGCTCATCATCAGTGGCCGGGTGGCCGACGCGGCCAAGCTCTACTACAAGTTCGCCAGCATCGTGCGGGGCCTGCGGCGCGACGTCGACTACGACGTCGACGAAGAGAAGCGCATCGTGGCCATCACCGAAGAAGGAGTGCACTCCGTCGAGGGGGCCATGGGGGTCGACAACCTCTATGACGCCGTGCAGGCCAACCTCGTCCACCAGCTCCAGGCCGCACTCAAGGCCAAGGAGCTGTACCAGCGCGACAAGGACTACATCATCCAGAACGGCGAGGTGAACATCGTCGACGAGTTCACCGGCCGTGTGCTCGAGGGCCGGCGGTGGAGCGACGGACTGCACCAGGCGGTCGAGGCCAAGGAGGGGGTGAAGATCAAAGAGGAGAACCAGACCCTCGCGACCATCACCCTCCAGAACTACTTCCGTATGTACGACAAGTTGGCCGGCATGACAGGCACGGCCCAGACCGAGGCGGCCGAGCTGGCCGCGACCTACGGGCTCCAGGTGGTGCCCATCCCCACCAACAAGCCAGTGGTGCGCGACGACCAACAGGATCTGATCTACAAGACCGAATCGGCCAAGTTCGACGCCGTGGTCGACGACGTCGTCGAACGCAACACCAATGGTCAACCCATCTTGTTGGGCACTGCGTCGGTCGAGAAGTCCGAGGTCGTGAGCCGCCTGCTCGAGAAACGAGGCATCACCCACGAGGTCCTCAACGCCAAGCAGCACTTCCGTGAAGCCGAAGTGGTGGCCCAAGCCGGCCGTATCGGCGCGGTGACCGTGGCCACCAACATGGCCGGGCGTGGGGTCGACATCTTGTTGGGTGGCAACCCCGAGATCATGGCCAACCGCGACGTGGTGGCCGAGGGGCTCGACCCCGAGACCGACGAGGGGTCGGTTCGTCTGGCCGAGTTGGTCGAGAAGTACGAACCCCAGTGTCGGGTCGAGGGTGACCGCATTCGCGAGCTCGGTGGTGTGTACGTGCTCGGCACCGAACGGCACGAGAGCCGCCGCATCGACAACCAGCTCCGCGGTCGGTCGGGTCGCCAGGGCGATCCGGGCGAGAGTCGGTTCTACCTGGCCCTCGACGACGATCTCATGCGGTTGTTCGCCACCGGCGCCATGGAATGGGTGATGGGCAAGGCCCTGCCCGACGACATGCCCATCGAAGCCAAGATGGTCACCAAACAGATCGAGAAGGCGCAGAACACCGTCGAGCAGAAGAACGCCGAGGTGCGCAAGAACGTCCTCAAGTACGACGAGGTCATGAACGAGCAGCGCAAGGTCATCTACAAGCGCCGCGACCAGATTCTCGACAACGCCGATCTCCGCGACGAGACCATGTCGCACCTGGCCGACACCGTCGACTCGCTGCTGTCCACCCACTGCGCCACCGACAGCGGCGAAGACTGGGATCTCGACACCCTGCACGCCGAGACCGCCACCTTCTGGCCCACCGAGCTCACCATCGAGCAACTGGGTGAGGAGACCACCAGTGACGGCTTGTACGAGGTGCTGATGACCGAGGCCACCGCGCACTACGAGGAGCGCGAAGCCGAGGTCAGCCCCGAGGTGATGCGTCAGGTCGAACGTCAGGTGATGCTCCAGATCATCGATCAGCGTTGGCGCGAGCACCTCTACGAGATGGACCACCTACGCGACGGCATCCACCTGCGGGCCATGGGTCAGAAGGATCCGGCCGTCGAGTGGCAACGTGAGGGTTTCGAGATGTTCGGGTCGCTCATGGAGCACGTGGCCCAGGACTTCGTGAAGTACGTGATGCACGTCCAGATCGAGGTGGCCCAGAAGGAGGCCGCCGCAGCAGCAGAGACCAGCGACGCCGAGAAGGCGCTCGAAGGCGCCGAGTACACCGCACCCGACGGCCCGGTACAGAGCACCCGGTCCCAGGCTCCGGCTGCAGCCGGCGCAGAAGCTCCCCCCGAACCACCGTCCAAGGCCGAACCCGTCGAACGAACCGAGTTCGAGAAGGCGGGCCGCAACGAACCGTGCCCCTGTGGATCGGGCAAGAAGTTCAAGCACTGTCACGGTCGCTGACCGTCCCCCATCATGCAGGACTTCACCGATCAACTCGCCGCGCTCGCCCGTCGGCTCTCCGAGGCCAGGCAATACCTGTCCATCGATGAGCTGACCGGACGTCGCCCCCAGCTCGAGGCCGAGATGTCGCGTCCCGACCTCTGGGACGACGCAGACAATGTCCGGCGGGTGCAAAGTGAGCTCTCGTCCATCAGCGACGACCTCGATCGGTACGCCGGCCTCGACGAACAGGTCACCTACGCCACCGAGCTGCACGACCTGGCCCGCGAGCTCGACGACGAGAGCCAGGAGCCCGAGATCGCCGAGGCCATCGCGGCCCTCGATGCCGAGTTCGAAGAGCTCGAATTGCGGTCGCTGTTCACCGGCGAATGGGACGAAGGTGACGCCGTCTGCCAGGTGAAGTCGGGTGAGGGTGGCACCGACGCCCAGGACTGGGCCGAGATGTTGCTGCGCATGTACAAGCGGTGGGCCGAGGGGCGGGGCCTCGACTTCACCATCGAGTCCATCTCCGAAGGCACCGAAGCGGGTATCTCCCAGGCCGAGTTCTCGGTGAAGGGCCGGTACGCCTACGGCTTGCTCCAGGCCGAACACGGCGTGCACCGGTTGGTGCGTATCTCCCCGTTCAACAACGAGGGAAAACGCCAGACGGCGTTTTCTTCGATGCAGGTCGTGCCGTTCTTCGAGGAGGCGGCCAACGAGGTCGACATCGACGAGAAGGACCTGCGCATCGACACCTATCGGTCCTCGGGCGCCGGTGGCCAGCACGTCAACGTGACCGATTCGGCGGTGCGTATCACCCACCTGCCCACCGGCATCGTGGTGTCGTGCCAGAACGAACGCAGCCAGCACCAGAACAAGGATCGGGCCATGCAGATGCTGGCCTCGAAGCTGCTCGACCTCGAGCGGCAACAGCGCGAGGACGAGCTGGCGGCCATCGCCGGGCAACAGGCCAACGTGGGGTTCGGCAGCCAGATCCGCAGCTACGTGATGCAGCCGTACCAGATGGTGAAGGACCTGCGCACCGAGCACGAGGTGAGCAACGTCGATGGTGTGCTCGATGGCGCACTCGACCCCTTCATCGAGGCGTATCTCCGCTGGTCGCGGGCGTCGGGTCAAGCCGATGACTGACTCGACGGTGAAGGCTCAGCTGTGACGAGGAGCGGCGGCAGCGCGCTGTTAGGCTCATCGGCGTTCCGGGGCCACTCGCGGGCGGCGACCCCCCACGTGAACCCAGGATTTCCCCGCGCATGATCAAGCTCGAATCAGTCACCAAGACGTACAAGGGCAATGTCACGGCCCTGCACGCCGCCAGTGCCGACATCGGCAAGGGCGAGTTCGTGTTCCTCGTGGGTCCGTCGGGATCGGGCAAGTCGACGTTCATCCGGTTGCTCAACCGTGAAGAGACCCCCGATGGCGGTCGTATCTTCGTGGCCGGCAAGGACATCGGCCAGCTCAGCAGCTGGAAGGTGCCGTACCTGCGTCGCAACATCGGCTGCATCTTCCAGGACTTCAAGTTGTTGCCCCGCAAGACGGTGGCCGAGAACGTGGCCTTCGCCCTCGAGGTGATCGGCCGCCCCAAGCACGTGATCCACAAGCAGGTGCCGGCCATCCTCGAGCTGGTCGGGCTCTCCAACAAGATGGATCGATTCCCCGACCAGCTGTCCGGTGGTGAGCAGCAGCGGGTGTCGATCGCCCGGGCGTTCGTGAACCGGCCGCTGATCCTGCTGGCCGACGAACCGACCGGCAACCTCGACCCGGCCACGTCGGTGGGCATCATGCGCCTGCTCGACCGGATCAACCGCACCGGCACCACCGTGGTGATGGCCACCCACGACCGCGGCATCGTCGACACCATGCGGCGCCGGGTGATCGAACTCGACCGGGGCAGCATTGTTCGAGACCAGGCCCGAGGGGTGTACGAATGAGCCTGAAGTTCGGGTACCTCATCAAAGAGACCTTCTCGAACCTGTGGCGCAACATCAGCCTCACCATCGCCGCCATCATCACGGTGTTGGTGTCGCTGTCGATGTTCGGTACGGCGCTGATGGTGGGCGACGGGGTCGACAACGCCACCGAACGCTGGGAGGGCGGCATCGAGTTCGTGGTGTGGCTCAACCCCGACGTCGACGCGGCCCAGGACGACGCCATCGAGGAGACCCTCGTCGAGCTGCAGGGTCGGAACCAGATCGACCGCTACATCTATGTCGATCAGCAGCAGGCGTACGAGGAGTTCCTGGAGTTCTTCGCCGACAGCCCCGAGACCATCGAGGCGGTCGAGCCGGCCAACCTGCCGCCGTCGTATCGGGTGGTGCCGTCCAATCCCGATGCCGACGTCATCTCCGAGCTGGCCGACCAGTTCCGAGGTCGGGCGGGGGTACGCGACGTGGTGCTGGCCACCGACGTCATCAAGGAGGTGCAGCGCACGGCCGAACGCATCAGCCAGACCACCTTGTTCCTGTCGGTCATCTTGGTGGTGGCCGCCGTGCTGTTGATCCTCAACACGGTCATCATGGCCATCGGCGCTCGCAGTCGCGAGATCGAGGTCATGAAGCTGGTGGGTGCCACCAACTGGTTCATCCGCCTGCCGTTCATGTTCGAGGGCCTCATCTTCGGCCTCATCGGTGCCGCGCTGTCCATACCGGCGCTCTTCTTCATCCGGTCCTACGTGATCGAACCGATCTCCGACACCGATGCCCTGGCACTGCTGCAAGGGTTCGCCGTGTCCAACGACGAGTTGTTCCGGATCATCCTCATCAACCTGGGTCTGGGCATCATCGTGGCGGTTGTGGGTTCGGCTGTCGCCGTTTCCCGCCATCTCGACGTCTGACCCCGCCCGGTATTCCGTAGCAAAACCGTCACATTCGGCGGGCCGAGGCCGATTCGGAGTGGGTGAGGTCCTGGGACCGCGCCCTCGCGGGCGCCTGCCTGAGTTTGAGTCTGCTCGTGGCGTCGGCTGCCCCGACGGTGGGGCAGGAGGAGCCGCCCCAAACCACACAGGCGCCGCCCCCCACCACCCAGGCCCCGCCGCCGACCACGCAACCTCCGCCCCCCACGACCCAGCCCCCGGTCAACAC
>JBPCTQ010000089.1:0-5725 GCA_051011595.1 Acidimicrobiales bacterium | reverse complement strand
GTCCGAGTGCTCCGACCTGGCGGTCATCCAACTCGAGGGCGACGGCTACCAGGCCCTCGAGTTCCGCACCGACGAGGTGGCCACCGGTGTCGACGTCTTCTCGGCCGGCTACCCGGCCACCGACGCCGCCACCATCGAAGACGTCGACTACACCCTCACCGGCGGCATCATCAGCGCCACCAACGCCAACGGCGAGACCAACTGGGCCTCGGTCGACGGCGTGCTCGAACACGACGCCCGCATCCGGGGCGGCAACTCGGGCGGACCGCTGGTCGACGAGACCGGCCGGGTGGTCGGCGTCAACTACGCGGGTATCGACGAGAGCGACCAGAACTTCGCCATCGACGCGGCCCAGGCCGAGGCCGTCATCAGCACGCTCAGCACCGGCGAGGACGTCGACTCGGTCGGCATCAACGGCCAGGCCGTGGCCGATCCCGAGGCCGGCATCAGCGGCATATGGGTGGCCAGTGTCGAATCCGGCTCACCGGCCGACAACGCCGGCATCGAGGCCGGCGACATCGTCACCAAGCTCGAGGGCCTGGTGCTCGCGGTCGACGGCACCATGAGCGACTACTGCGACATCCTCCGCACCCAGGGCAGCGAAGACGTGCTGGCCGTCGAGGTATTGCGCTTCGAGACCGGTGAGGTGCTCGAGGGCCAGCTCAACGGCGACCCCCTCGAGTTGTCGTTCTCGTTCGCCCAGGAGTTCGAGGAAGAGGTGGCCGAGGACCCCGGCGATGCGGCCCTCGACACCTACACCGACTACGTGACCGTCGAAGACGACACCGGCACCATCCGGGTCGACGTGCCGGCCGAGTGGACCGACACCAACGGAGCCGAGAACCCCAACTTCGGACCCAGCATCTGGGCCGCCCCCGACCTCGAGTCGTTCAACACCACCTGGGACAGCCCTGGGGTGAAGGTCGAGACCGCCCAGGATCGAGGAGCGTCCGACATCGGAGCGTCACTCAACGAGATCGACTTCAGCCAGGTGTGCACCAATGGTGGACGCACGCCCTACCAGGACCCGCTGTACATCGGCGAGGCCCAGCTGTGGACCGACTGCGGTGGGACCGACGCCATCTACATCGTGGTGGCGGCGGTACCGGCAGCCAGCACGTTCATGGTGAGGGTCGAGATCCAAGCCGTCGAACCACGCGACCTCGATGCGGCCGACCGGGTGCTCGACACGTTCGTCGCAGTGGGGGCCTGACCCGCTCGGCAGACCGACCCAGTGGCTAGGGTCGCTTCATGGCCATCCCTGTGAGCGATCGCATCTTCGGCAAACTCCTGAGCCTGCACCAGGTGGTGTACGACCGCAGTGGCGGTCGCATCGGCGCCTCCCTCGGCGGCCGGCCCATGCTGCTGCTACGCACTACCGGCGCCAAGACGGGTAAGGAGCGCACCGCCGCGCTGTTGTATGTGCCCGACGGTGACGACTACGCCGTCATCGCCAGCAAGGGCGGCGACGACCGCCACCCCGGCTGGTACCACAACCTGATGGCCGATCCCGAGGTCGAGATCCAGGTGGGCACCGACACCATCCCGGTGAAGGCGACGGTGGCTGAAGGACCCGACCGGACACGCCTGTGGCAGGCGGCCGACGAGGTCAACAAGGGCCAGTACGAGACCTACCAGTCGCGCACCGACCGGCAGATCCCCGTGGTGGTGCTGTCACCCAGGTGACAACACCCGAGATCCCGTCCGCACCACACGATCCCCTGGTTCTGGTAGTGCCACGACACTCCCAGCCTGACGCTGCACTACCAGAAGCGAAATAGGGCAAGAGGTACGGCCCCGCCGCGGGGTGTGACAGTCAGACGCTGGATTGGGAGCCGGGGCGCACGGTGGTGAACTCGCGCTGGCCCCGGATGCGACCACCGACCGGTGCTTCGATGCTGACCATGCCGCCGGCGTTGATGACATCGCCACTCACCGGGGCGAACACCACGGCCCGTCCACCATCGACGGTGACCGACCCCCGGATCTCGGCCCGGATGACGAGCTGTCCGCCCATCACCAACACATCACCATCGACGGGATCGTCGAGCTCGACCCGACCGGTCTCGATGGTGAGCACTGGCTGGCCCACCACGGCCACCGGCGTGGTGTCGGGCGCCACCGTCTTGACCACGGCCTGCTCAGCATCGGCGATGGTGACCACCGATCCCGGTTCGGCGGCGGCAACGACGGGACGTTGATCGGCGGCCACCAGCTCAGGGAGGGCCTCCCATTCGTCGGGACCTGACGTCTTCACCTGTTCGGCGTCGCGTTCGGCATCGGCCAGCGTGATCACCATGCGGCCATCGACGTCGTCGAGGCCGGGCAACAGATCGGCATCCTCGTCGTCGAGCCGCTCTACCAAGACCTCGTCGTCGACGACCGCCGCCACCGATTCGGCCCAGTCGGTGTTCTGGTCGGCCGAGAACCAGTTGCCGTCGTCGAGCGGCGGCAAGACGAAGGTCGTCTCCGGTTCGGCCTCCACATCCGCGGCATCGGCCAGCACGACATCGGCGAGCTCGGGCTCGGCACCCTCGGGTTCGACGGAAGATTCGTCGTCTGCATCGGGTTCGGCTGCCGGCTCGACAACCGCAACCACGGTCGGCTCGATCACGGGCTCCGCCACTCGTTCGTCGGCGGTCAGGTCGAGGTAGGTGATGTCGCCGTGGGCGGCGCCGTTGGTGTCGGGTCCGGTCCGGCCCACCTCCAGGTCGTCGCTCAGATCGAGATAGGTGACCGCACCGTGGGTGGTGCCGTCGTCGTCGTCGGCGGCGACCGGCGCCGAGTCGATGAGTTCGCTGGTCGACATCTCGACGTCATCGATGACTGCGTCGGCCTCTGCCTCCACATCGTCGGCCAAATCGTCGTCATCGGCGTAGAGGGCCTGGTCGCGAGCGGCCCGCAGGGCCAGGGCCAGGGCGGCCGCCGACTCGAATCGGTCGGACGGTTCAGCGGCCGTCGCTCGGGCCACCACTGCCACGACCGGCGCGGGTGCATCCTCGGCCAACAGGTCGGCATCGGCCATCGGTTCGCCGGTGACGGCCGCCTCGAGCAGCGCACCGAGGGAGTAGACGTCGCCGGCCCGGCTGGCTCCACCGGTGGTGGCCATCTCCGGGGCGGTGAATCGGGGATCGGCGGCGAACGCAGCGCCCACCTCGCCGTCGTCGGTGGCGTCGACTCGCAATCCGGCCAAACCGAACCCGCCCAGGCGGGCCTGGTGATCGGCGCCGAACTGCACCGCCGAGGGATCGATGGCGCCGTGATACATACCCCGCTCGTGGGCGTGATCGGCCGCCTCGGCCAGCCCGGCGACCAGGTCGGCGGCCCGGTGCCACGGGATGGCGCCGAGGTCGGACAGCCGCTCGGCCAGCGTCTCGCCTCGGGGCCAGACCACAGTGGATTCGCCCGACTCGGTCTCACCGACGGCCAGTGTCTCGAGCAACCCGGGATGGGACTCGACAAGCGCCCGCGAGGAGGCAGCGGTGTCGCTGATGACCTCGATCAACACCGGCCCCTCATGTCCGTCGAGACGACCTTCGTAGCGGTGCACCAGCGGGTGCGCGTCCAGCGCAACCACGCCGTGCAAGGCGGCAATGCCAAATGGGGAAGTCATGACTCTCACGTCGTGCGTTGTGGCCAACACAGCAGGTGTGTTGTCTCCGCCCACCGAAGTCTCGCCTCATTCTCGCCCAAACCACAACCTCTTGCACGCCTGTCCACGACGGCGGGCAGAATATCCCCGAATTCCGCGGCTGCAGCCGGGTCAGACCTTCTCGAGCGGCGCCCAGCTCAACAACAAAACCTTCTCGCCTTCACCGGGGAACCGCACGGTGGCCTCGGCCTTGTCGCCCTGGCCGCTGATGGCCAGGATGACACCCTCGCCCCACTTCTGGTGGCGCACGTCGTCGCCCACCTTCAGACCGAGCGCGTCGGCACCACTGGGGACGGGGCCACGGGGTTTGAGGGCCGCATCGACGCGGTCCTCGCGATGTTGGCTCCACGCCGAGTCGCTGCCATACGACGACGTGCCGCTGCTACCGAAGTTGCCCGACGACCGGCGCCGTTTCTCGCGGCTCCCGTCGGCGTCGACCACCAGACCGGCCGGGATCTCCTCGAGGAACCGGCTGGCCGGGTTGTACTGGGTTGCCCCGTGCAACATGCGGCTCCAGGCATGGGTGACGTACAGCCGCTGCTGGGCCCGAGTGATGCCCACGTAGGCCAGCCGCCGCTCTTCTTCGAGCTCGTCGGGTTCGCCCAACGAACGCATGTGGGGAAACACGCCGTCTTCGAGGCCCATCAGGTACACCACGGGGAACTCCAACCCCTTGGCCGAGTGCAGGGTCATCAACGTGACCGACGAATCCTCCTCGTCGTAGTCGTCGGTGTCGGACACCAGCGAGATCTGTTCGAGGAACTCGTCGAGGGTCTCGTACTCACGAGCCGACCCGACCAGCTCGGCCAGGTTCTCCAACCGACCCTCGGCTTCGATGGAACGCTGATCCTGGAGCTCGGCCACATAACCGGTGCGGTCGAGCACCGCTTCGAGCAACGGGGCCGGCCCGTCGGCGGCCAGCGCGGCGAGCTCGTCGTACAAGACGAGAAAGGACTCGATGCCGCGTACAGCCCGACCCGACACCCCGGCCTCGTCGCTGCGCCGAACCGCATCGAGGAAGGTGAGGCCGTGGGCGTTGGCCCACACGTCGAGTTTGGCAACGGTGGAATCGCCGATGCCCCGTTTGGGGGTGTTGATGACCCGTTTGAGGCTGACCTCGTCGGCCGGGTTGGTGACGGCCTTGAGGTAGGCCACCGCGTCTTTGACCTCGCGCCGGTCATAGAAGCGGGTGCCACCCACCACCCGGTAGGGAATACCCACCCGCACCAGGTACTCCTCGACCGCACGACTCTGGGCGTTGGTGCGGTAGAACACGGCCTGATCGCCCCACCGATAGTCGGCATCGTCGTGCAGCCGGGTCATGGTGTTGGCGATCCACTGGGCTTCGTCGCCTTCGTCATCGGCGTGATAACGCACGATCTTCTCGCCGTGACCCTGGTCGGTCCACAGTTCTTTGGGTTTGCGCCCCACGTTCTGGGAGATCACCGCGTTGGCGGCATCGAGGATGGTCTGGGTCGACCGGTAGTTCTGCTCCAACACGATGACCGTGGTGTCGGGGAAGGCCTCTTCGAAATCGAGGATGTTGCGGATGTCGGCACCCCGGAACCGGTACACCGACTGGTCGCTGTCGCCCACCACACACACGTTGCGATGATCCGAGGCCAACAGCATGACCATGTCGTTCTGGACCTTGTTGGTGTCCTGGTACTCGTCGACCAGCACGTGACGGAAACGCTGCTGGTAGTGGGCCAACACGTCGGGATGGCGCTGGAACAACTGCACGGTCACCCCGAGCAGGTCGTCGAAGTCCATGGCGCCGGCCTTGTGCAGCCGGGCCTGGTACTCGGTGAACACCTCGCCGATCTTGCGTTCGAAGATGGTCTGGGTGTTCTCGACGTAGGTGGCGGCGTCGACACCGTCGTTCTTGGCCGCGCTGATGGAGGCATGGACCGAACGGGGAGGGAACTTCTTGACGTCGAGGTTCAGGTCGCGTTCGACGTAGGTGACCAGCCGCACGGCGTCGGCCTGGTCGTAGATGCTGAAGTTGGACGGATACCCAAGGGCGGCGGCGTCGCGTCGCAGGATGCGCACACACGCCGAGTGGAAGGTGGA
>JBPCTQ010000088.1:0-8364 GCA_051011595.1 Acidimicrobiales bacterium | reverse complement strand
CCTCAGCCACAGCGGAACCGGACCCCAAGCCTTCGGCGCCGCCTTCCCCGGCACCCCCGGCGACCTCATCACCGCCACCCTCACCGAAGACCTCGGCGCCGGAACCTACGGCGCCACCTCCGAATTCGCCACCACGTCCACCACGACTGCGGCCGGGACATACTCCGTCTCGGGAACCGTGTTCGAGGACATCGTGGGTGATGCGCTGGCCGACGGCACGGTCGGCGACCCGTCCAACCCCGGTGCGGCCGGTGTCGACGTTGCCCTGGTACGCGAGGGGCCCACCCCCACCGCAGTCGACACGGCCGGAAATGTCGGTGGCCACACGGCGATCACCATCGGAGCCGACGGCAACCCCGTCGTTGCCTATCACGATGTCGGGAACTCCGACCTGAAGGTGCTGCGCTGCAACGACTCGCTGTGCTCGTCGTCGACTCGCACGGTGGTCGACACCACCGGCGCCGTCGGCGAGTACACGTCGATTGCCATCGGATCCGACGGTCTACCGATCATCAGCTACTACGACGCCACCAACACCAGCCTGCGGGTCGCTCACTGTGCCGATGTGGCTTGTGCCTCGGCCTCCACGACCACGGTGGACAACGCCGCCGACGTCGGTTCCTACTCCGCCATCGCGGTGGGTGTCGACGGCTTGGCGATCGTCAGCTACTACGACAGCACCAACGGCGACCTGAAGACCGCCCACTGCGGGGATCTGAGCTGTTCGGCCGTGACCATCCAGACGGTCCATGCCGCCGGCGACGTCGGCCAACACACATCGATCGCCATCGGATCCGACGGCGTGGCGGTCATCAGCTACTACGACGTCACCAACGCCGACCTGCGGCTGGCCCATTGCGCAGATGTGGCCTGTTCGAGCGCCACCACCCTGGCCGTCGACACCGTTGACGACGTCGGGACGTTCTCCTCGGTGGTGATCGCACCGAGCGGTTTCCCTCGTATCGCCGCGTTCCGATCCACCGACAGCAGACTCCGCCACGCCGAGTGCCTCGACCTCACCTGCTCGGCGGCAAATCTCAACGGCACCACGGGGTTCGGAACATGGGGCGGGCACTACTCGATGGTGGTCGGCGCCGATGGCAACGACCTCATTGCCGGCTACGACGTCGGCACTCAGCAGGCCCGCCTGGTGCGCTGCCACTCCGCCAGCTGCGGGGCACTCACCAACTCACGGATCGACTTCGGCAACGACGTCGGCCGCTACGCGTCGATCGCGCTGGGCAACGACGGCGTGCCGGTCATGAGCTACTACGACACCACGACCGGCGACCTGAAACTCGGCGTGCGCGACGGTCTACCGGGCACCGGGGACACGACGATCGCCACCGGCATCACCGACGGAACGGGCAACTACGTGTTCGCCTCCGTGCCGGGGGGCACCTACATGGTCTCGGCTCACTCACGGGACGTCGAACCCTCCACCGGGTACGGGGCCGGTGCGGCCGGTGACGTCTGGGCCGAGCAGACATATGGGCCCGAAGGGGCGGTGTGCACCGACGGAGCTGGAGGAACGGCACCTCCCCGAGGAACGGCCGGAACCTGCTACGGCGGCCGCAGAACCACCACATCCGATGGTTCATCGCTGAGCTTCGTGACCAGCGCTGAACACCTGGCCCACGTCGACCTGACGGCAGGATCGATCACGGGCATCGACTTCGGGTTCTCGTTCAACGTGGTGACCAACACGAGGGGCGGCGACGCGGCCGACCACGACGGCAGCAACAACCGCACCGTGCAGGGTTCGCTCCGGCAGTTCATCCAGAACGCCAACGCCGCGGCCGGCGCCTCCACCATGCGATTCGTGCCCACCAGCAGTCTCGGAGTGGACCCCTTCTGGCGACTGACCGTCACCAACCCGCTCCCCCCGCTCACCGCAGCGAACACCACCATCGACGGCACCGCGTTCAGCTTCACGGACGGCGTCACGGTCACCGACACCAACCCCGGTTTCCTGGGAGCCAACGCCGGCGGAGGCGCCACCGTTGGTGTCGATGCCATCGTCTTACCCCAGGTGGAGGCACCCGAACTGGACGTGGTGGGATCAGGTGTCACGACGGCCGGCCTCGAGGTTCGCGCCGACAACACAACGATCAGGCGGGTGGCGATCCACCGCTTCGGTGACACCGGCACGGCGCTCACCGACGGTGACATCGAGGTGCCCAACGGCTTCTCGGTTGGTGGTCTCACCGTCGAGGAAAACATCATCGGCGCCGGCGCGGGCGGCCTCGTCGACCCGGGTGCGGGCAATCGAAGTGGCGGTTCCGGTGTGGCGATCAACGGTGCCACCGGGGCGCAGTCCCGAATTCAGAACAACCTGTTCGGATACCTCGACGAGCTGGCGGTGGGGGTCATCTCCTCGGACGCGGTCGCGATCACCGGCAACGAGGTTCGAGATGTGGGTCAGGGAGGAAACATCTTCGTCGACGCCCTGAGCGCAGAGGAGGGGTCGACCAACATCGAGGTCACCAACAACCTGATCGACGGTGCTCCAGGAAACGGCCTGTCGCTGTGGCGCACGGGCGGGTCGCACCTGATCCGGAACAACACCATCACCAACGTGGGAACCGGAGGCGCCCAGACCGCGGGAGTGGCGGTCTTCGGCACCAACTCCACCGTCGATCGGAACCTCCTCACCGGCGTGTCAGGTCCGGCAATCGTCGTCGTCGGCGAGAACCCGGCCGGGGGCGCCTACGACTGGCCCGCCGCATCGGGGAACCGCATCACCCGCAACCACTTCGGTTCGAACCAGGGCCTCGCCATCGACACCACCGAAGCCAGCAACACCGAGGCGCCCCACGAATTGGGTGACGGCGTCACCCTCACCGCCGGCACGCTGGCCACGACCGGCAACGTCGGGCTGGATGCGCCTGTCATCACCGACGCGGCCACCACCACGGTGAGCGGAATGGTCTGCGCCAACTGCCAGGTCGAGGTCTACCGGGCGGTCGCGGGGTCGGGCGACGATTCCGGTGGCACCAACTACGGGGAGGGGGTCGAATTCCTCGGCACGGTGACGGCCGACGGGATCGGCGACTGGACCCTGACCGGCATCACCGGTCTCGTCCTGGGCGACGAGGTCTCGGCCATCGCCATCGACGCGACCGACAACACATCCGAGTTCGGTGCCAACGTCACACTGTCGGCGCTGACCGTCAACACCACTGGTGACGCCGCCGACGCCATTCCCGGCGACGGGTCCTGTGACACCGGAGGCATCAACTCCCAAGGTGACACGGCCTGCACCCTGCGAGCTGTGATCGAGGAGGCGAACGCGCTGAGTGGTGCCGACTCGATCGTCTTCGCCATACCGGCGAGCGAGCCCGGCCACGCCGCCGGCGTCTGGACCGTGATCCCGGGCAGCGAACTGCCATCACTGACGGGCCCCACCACACTCGATGCCACCACCCAGACCGGTTGGTCCACGACACCGGTCATCGAGGTGAACGGCACCGGCGCCGGGGCGCTCGCCGACGGTTTCCGGTTGGCGGCAGGCAACATCGAGATCCGCGGGTTCGCCGTGACTCGCTTCGGCGGGGATGGCATCGAGGTCGGCGTCGCCTCGGCCGACGCCGTCATCGCCGGAAATCACATCGGCCTCGACCCGACCGGAACGATCGATCGAGGCAACCTGAGTCGCGGCATCGACCTTCAGGATGGATCCGGGCCCACCACGATCGGCGGTTCAGCGGCCGGAGACCGCAATCTGATCTCGGGCAACGGCGATGACGGGGTCATCATCTGGAACAGCCACGACAACGTCATCATCGGCAATTACATCGGGACCGACATCACGGGTAACAGCGCCATTCCCAACGCCGCGGACGGCATCGCGCTGGGCAACGGCAGCAGCAACAACCAGATCGGACAACCGGGCACAACCAACGTGTTGTCGGGCAACGGCAACGATGGTCTCGAGATCGACGACCTCAGCCCCACCAACATGATCAGGGCCAACCTCATCGGACTCGGCGTGGACGGTTCCACGCCGGTGCCCAACGGGAGGCACGGGGTGACGCTGTACAACGGCGCCAACAACACCCAGATCGGCGGCGCGGGACCGGGCGAGGGCAACGTGATCTCGGCCAACACGACCCACGGCATCATCATCGACGGCAACACCAATGCGGCCACCACGGCCAATGTGATCGACGGCAACCTGATCGGTCTCGACGTCGGCGGGACACTCGACCGGGGCAACGGCACCTACGGCGTTCTCATCATCGACGCGGCCAACGCCACCACGATCGGAAGCAACGGCGCCGGCAATGTCATCTCGGGCAACGGCGAGGACGGGATCTACCTGACCGATACCGGCACGGACAACACCGTCATCCAGTCCAATCACCTGGGGACCACTGCCGCCGGTGATGCCGCCATTCCCAACGACGATCGGGGCCTCCAGATCGAATCGGGGGCATCCTTCACCCAGGTGGGCGGCACCACTCCGGGCGACGGCAACGTGATCTCGGGTAATACCGGTGACGGCATGATCATCGCCGACTGGCTGAGTCTGGGAACGACGGGCACCGTCGTCGAGGGGAACATGGTCGGCGTGGCAGCTGATGGATCCACGCCGCTCGGAAACGGCGGCCACGGTATCCACCTCGACCCGGTCACCGGCAACATGATCGGCGGCCTCACGGCCACCGCCGGCAACACCATCGCCCACAACACCTGGATGGGGGTCCAGGTCGGGCCCGGCGCGGGCGCCAACAGCATCCTGGGCAACTCAATCCACACCAACGGCGGCATCGGCATCGGTCTCGACTACGACGGCGTGACCCCGAACGATTCGGGCGACGGCGACAGCGGACCCCATGACCTGTTGAATTTCCCGGCCATGAGCACCGCAACGGAGTCGGGCGGTCTGACAACGGCCACCGGCACACTCGATGTGCCGGCCGGCACGTACCGATTGGAGTTCTTCGCCAACCCGACCGGCACCGATCCGACCGGGCACGGTGAGGGTGAGCTTCTGATGGGCTCGACCACGGTTGTCCACTCCGGGGCGGGAGCCGAACCGTGGACGGCCATCTTCGCCGGCTCCACCGGCGACGTCATCACCAGCACGACCACGGTCGACCTGGGTCCCGGCTACGGCTCCACCTCGGAATTCTCGGCTTCGATCACCGTCAGTGCCGAGGTGGCCAAGGTGGCCGTCGATCGCTCTGTCCGACGCTCCGACACCAGGGCCGCCGGCGGCCTCGATCCGTCCGTCACCGCCGGCGGGGTAGCCGGGCCCGCCCTTCGATTCGACGGACTCGACGATCGTCTGGTCGGTCCCGCCCTCGATGTCACCGACGCCGCTCTCACCATGTCGGGCTGGGTGAACCTCAGCTCGTCCGGCACCGATCCCCGCCTGGTGGCCAAGACCACCGCGGAAGGCAACACCGTCTACGAGCTACTGGTCGACAGCGGTACCGGCGAGGCCGTCTCGCGAATCTCATTGGGTGGCACCGACCACGAGTTGCGGGGTGGCGTGGTGGGCCTCGGGGGTTGGCACCACCTGGCCGCGACATGGGACGGCGCCACGTTCGACCTCCACGTGGACGGCTCCCTGGTCGACACCAGTGCCGCGATCGGCGTCCTCGACACCGACCTGACAACCCCGGCAACGGTCGGCAACATCGCCGCCGCCAACCGCGGCCTGGATGGTGCGATCGACCACGTGCAGCTTCTTCATCGGGCGGAAACGCCGGCTGCCATCGCCACCCATGTCGCCAACGTCAACGCGCCGACCACGTTCGTGCAGGTCGGTGCCGAACAGACTTCATCACCGGGTTCGTGGACGGTGAGCGGCGTGCAGAGCCGATCGGGTTCCTTCGCTCTCGCAGCTCCGGAGGTGGGCGGCGCAGATCCTGCCGCCTGGGCGGTGGCAACAGGGATCGATGAGCCAGGTGTGATGTTCGAGACGTGGTGGTGGATCACCGACGACACGATCGTCGACGTTGCCGCCGGTACCCGAGCGGGAACGGTTCCCACCGACGAGTACGAATCGGCTCTGATCGGACCGTCGGGTTGGGAGCTGCGTCAGCGAGTGGGCGGAGCTCAGAGCCAGGACGCAGCGCCGGCCGGGACGCCGTCGACCGGCACCTGGGTGAAGGTCGAGATGTGGACCGATCAGAACGGAGACTCCCGCATCGTCGTCGACGGAGTCGAGGTGACGGCGTGGGCCGCGCAGGGTGCTGCCCTGACCTCGGGATCGGTCGCCCTTCGGGCCGGGCAGCTGCCGGTGGGTGAAGACTGGTACGTCGACGACGCACGGGCCCGCAAGCTGGTGACTCCCGAACCCTTCACGGCACTCGGGCCCCTGGACAGGAACTGAGGACCTTTTTCAGGGTTCGACGGTGATGGGGATGTCGAGGAAACGGGGATCGTCGGACCCGCCGTCACCACTCAGCCGCACCACGTACTCCCCCGCCGGGATCGACTCGATGCGGAACGAGAACACTCCCCAGGCCGACGACCAATCGGTGGTCATGGTGAACGACTGTGATCCGGTGGTCTCGCCGGCGGCCGCAGAGGACCACATCACCTCGCCGAACGGCTCGCCCTGGCTGTCGAACATGGTGAGGCCGATGTTGGCTTCGAACGGGCGAGCGAACCCGGTGACGGCGATGGGCGGCCGGTATTGGGCGGTCGACAGGTCGCCCCCCTCGATGGTGACACCGTCGATGCTGCGGATGATGATGCCGGCTTCTTCGTAGAGGGGGAAGAAGGGCTCGTCGGGTAAAGGATCGGCTGGGACGTAGTCGACGACGACCCGGGCAGAGTCGGACAGGAACCGGGCTCCCGCGGTGTGCCGTCCAGCCAGGATCTCGATGTAGGGGCGGAAGTCCTCGTCGCGGATCACGAGGGCCGGACCGGCATCGACCGCCGATCCCAGCGCCACTTCGCTGATCTCGGGCGGCAGCTCCACGAGGATGGACAACCCATCACCGCTGTCTCTCACTTCGATGCCACCGGGGAGCTGGTTGGCCGGCGGCCCGGACTGTTCGAAGTCGAACTCGGTGCCGAATTCGATCACGGTGCGGAAACAGCCATCGCCGGGAATGAACCGGACGCCGGCCACGTGGTCGGCGTCGGAGGACCCGTTCGCCGGCGAGACGTCCGGAAGATCGCTGGACTGGTCAGGATCGACCAGGCAGGCCAGGTCGGCGAACGAGTCGCTGCCGCCCGGCTCACCGATGGGCTGCAGGAACCGTGCGTTGGCCCACACGATCTCCCCCTCGGGCCGGGCCAGCTCGTACCACTCGGCTCCGTCGGAGTGGCGTACCGCCTCGCCGGTGGCAGTGACGATGCCCCCGTTGGGCACACCACCCTCGATCGGGTACTGGGTACCGGGTCCGGACCGGACGTTGAGCTGATCGTCGAGGGCCACGTCGACCACCACGTAGTCACCCGGGTCCACCTGGAGCGGCTGCACGAAATCGACCTCGGTGCCCTGGTCGACCACGTCGAGCTCGATCGTCGATCGGGCCAGCCGGGCCGAGGTCACCCCGCCCCGCGGATCCGGGAGCCGGCGAATCTGCTCGACGGTCCCCTCGATGAGCTCCACGAGGAAGATCTCACCATCGCCTTCGGCCGACGTGAGCACCAGGGCCCAGGGTTCCCAGAGGTCGAGGGTTGCGGTGGGTCCGGCACCGGACAGATCGAGGGTGCGACCATCGGGATGGGTCAACGAGGTGCCGTCGAGCACCACGGCGCGGCCATCATGGGTCATGTCGGTGGCCCGGATCAGCTCCTCGATGCCGGCCGTGCCACCACCCTCGGCCACACAGACGCGGTCGCCGGGCCCGGAGTGATCACCGGCGAAGTCGACGATCACGATGTCGGAACAGGGGCCGTCGGAACCGGCCAGCGACACCAGGGTCTGGCCCTGGGCACTCACTCCGCCGGCCCCCCCGTTGGTGACCGCGAACTCGACCCCGCCGACTTGGGTGATCACCACCGGTTCGACGGCCTCGGCCGCATCGAGCTGGAGACGGTACAGCGCCTGGATGGGTGTCTCGGCCGCGGGCAGATCGGTGTAGATCACCGTCGTCGCCGCGTTGGTGTTGTCGACGGTGACGTCGATGAGGTTCAGGTTGCCGCCCGGAAGTTCGTCGACCAGCTTCACCGGATCGTCCTCGGCCGCCGGCCAGTGCCAGATGGCGTCGTCGGTCTCCACGACCAGCCCACCAGCCAGGTCATCCACGGCGTCGGTGATCGACTGGTCGACATCGGGCCCGATCTCGTCGCCGCCGACGACAACACTGGCGCCGCCCCAGGTGGTGATGATCGTGGGCGGTCCCGGCGCCGCGGTCACCGGTGGCCCGCTGGTGACGGTCGGTGTCGTGGTGG
>JBPCTQ010000087.1:0-18873 GCA_051011595.1 Acidimicrobiales bacterium | reverse complement strand
GGTTGGCGATCGGCTGGCGGCGCGAGCGCCCGAGCGCCCGCGCCGGGTGACCGATGGGCACGATGGCCATGGGCACGATGGCGGCCGGGGCGGCGATGAGCTCGCGAACGGGTGCCGGATCGATGGTGGCGATGGTGGTGAGCACCGATCCCAGACCCAGGGCGTGGGCCGCCAACATGAGGTTCTGGGTCGCCGGATAGATCGACGACGCCAACACCCCGGCGTCGGTCACGTCGGTGTCGCCACAGACGACGATCAGCACGGGCGCATCAATGAGCCCGCCCCGCAGCCCCTGATCGACGTCGGCAAACAGATCGGGGGCCAGCCGCTCTCGTGACCAGGCCTGCCCTCCTTTGCGCCACACCTCGCCGATGACCTCGCCGATCGCATGGCGGCGTTGTCGATCACGGACAACCACGAAGTGCCACGGTTGCCGGTTCTCGGCGCTGGGCGCTCGGGTGGCGGCCTCGAGCACGAGGGCCAGATCCTCATCGCCGACCGGCGTGTCGGTGAATTCCCGGCAGGCCCGCTGTCCATTCACCACGGCGAAGAAGTCGGGGGGAGCGTCCACCGGCCGACCGTAGCTCGACCGACCCCACCGAGTCGGCTGGGTCGCGGCGACACGGGTACGCTCCGGCTCGATGATCTCCGCAGCGAGCAGCGACGACGAGCTCCGGGAGGTCATCGCCGCGGCCGACGCCACCACTTTGTTGCCGGCGCTGGCCTGGGTCACCGGCGACCTCACGCTCATCAGCGACGACCTGCATCTCGATCCGACCCTCACCGCCATGCCCGACGGTGGGTGGAGTCCGGCCCAGGTCGAGACGGCCCGCGCCGCGGCCTTCACCGCCTTGCGCGGCTTCCTCGACCAGGGCGGCGAGCCGGTACCACCGCTGACCGACGGCGACCGTCGGCGTCTCATCGAATGGGTGGCCGGCACCACGCTCGACGACGACCACATCGCCCTGTTCACCGAAGAACTGGCCCTCGAAGGCGACCTGCGGGCCCCCAGCTGGTCGCGCGACGATCTCACCACCGACGACATCACGGTGCTCATCGTGGGGGCCGGCATGTCGGGCATCCTGGCTGCGCACCGGCTCCAGCAGGCCGGCATTCCTTTCGTGGTGCTGGAGAAGAACCTCGACATCGGCGGCACGTGGTTCGAGAACACCTACCCCGGATGCCGGGTCGACGTGCCCAACCACGTGTACGCCTACTCCAACGCCCAGCGCCACGACTGGCCGTTCCACCACTCCACCCAGGACGTACTGCTCGACTACTTCCGCGACTGCGCCCGGCGGTGGGGGGTCACCGACCACATCCGTTTCGGCGTTCAGGTCGAATCCATGACGTGGGACGACGATGCCGGCCATTGGCACCTGTCGGTGCTCAACGATGGTCGACCGGAAACGATGACGGCTACCGCCGTGGTCAGCGCCGTGGGCCAGCTCAACCAACCCAAACTCCCCGACATTGTGGGGCGGGACCGTTTCGCGGGCCAGGCCTTCCACTCGTCGAGTTGGCCCGCCGACCTCGACCTCTCGGGCCGGCGGGTGGCGGTGATCGGCACCGGGGCCAGCGCCATGCAGTTCATTCCCCACGTGGCCGAACACGCCGAGCACCTCACCATCTTCCAGCGCACCCCGGCCTGGCTCATTCCGCGTGAGCAGTACCACCAGGCCGTGGCCGAGGGACTGGTCGACCTGTTCGCCGCCATACCGGGGTACACGAACTGGTACCGGCTCCGCCGCTTCTGGATGATCCATCACGGCGCCCTCGATGCCCTCCACCACGACCCCGCTTGGGACGGCCCCGTCGAACAGGCGGTGAGCGCCGACAACGATCTGATGCGCGAGCTACTCACCGCCTATCTCCAGATGGAGTTCGCCGACCGACCCGACCTGCTCGACAAAGTCCTCCCCCACTACCCGGTGGGCGCCAAGCGGTTCGTGCTCGACAACGGGATCTGGGGTCGCACGCTCAAACGCGACAACGTCGACCTGGTGACCGACACCATCGACGAGATCACCGCGACCGGCGTCCGAACCGCCGACGTCGACCACGATGTCGACACGATCATCTACGGCACCGGATTCAACGCGTCGCGGTTCCTCACCCCGATGAAGGTCACCGGCCGGGACGCCCGCGATCTTCATGAGGAGTGGGGTGACGACGCCCGGGCCTACCTGGGGATGACAGTGCCCGGGTTCCCCAACCTGTTCTGCCTGTACGGCCCCAACACCAACATCGTCATCAACGGCAGCATCATCTACTTCTCGGAGTGTTCGGTGCGGTATCTGGTGGAACTGCTGCGGATCGTGCTCGACCGTGACCAGTCGGTCGTGGAGGTCAGGGACGACGTGCACGCTGCCTTCGTCGACGAGGTCGACGCGGCCAACGCGGAGATGGCGTGGGGCCTCTCGACGGTGAACAGTTGGTACAAGAGCCCGAGCGGCCGCATCGCCCAGAACTGGCCGTTCGCCTTGATCGACTACTGGCGACGAACCCACACGCCTGACGCCGACGACTACCTCCTGCGCTGAGTCGGTGCTTCTTCGACAGGACCGGAATCCATGAGCAACCAACACATCGGTCTCACCCTGGACGAGTCCACGTCGGCCCCGCAACCCGATCCCTACCAACGCGGCGCTCCCAACGTGATCGTCTTCGTGCTCGACGACCTCGGCTTCGGTCAGCTGGGCTGCTACGGCTCGCCCATCGACACTCCCGCCATCGATCGGTTGGCCGAAGGCGGACTGCGCTACACCAACTTCCACACCACGGCCGTCTGCTCACCCACCCGGGCCTGCGTGTTGACCGGTCGCAACCATCACCGGGTCGGTATGGGCATGCTGCCCGACATCCCGCTGCCGTTCCCGGCCTACACCGGAGTGATACCCCCAGAGGCGGCCACCCTGCCCAAGATCCTGAGCGAGCAGGGCTGGGCCACCTGGTGCGTCGGCAAGTGGCACCTCAGCCCGCGCGATCACCGCACACCGGCCGGGCCCTTCCACACCTGGCCCACCGGACAGGGTTTCGATCGGTACTACGGATTCATCGGCGGCGAAGCCAACCAGTGGACCCCACAGCTCATCCGCGACCAGTCCTATGTCGAGCGGCCCTCGACCCCCGAGGAGGGCTACCACTTCACCGAGGACATCGCCGACGAGGCCATCGCCAACATCCGGTCGCTTCGCCTCCATCAACCGGATCGACCGTTCATGATGTATTGGGCCACCGGGGCACCCCACTCGCCCCACCAGGTTCCGGACCAGTGGATCGATCACTACGCCGGTCGCTTCGACGGCGGCTGGGATGATCTGCGGGCCCGCACGCTGGCCCAGCAGAAGGAGCTGGGCATCGTGCCCCACGACGTCGAGCTCTCCGATCGCCCTGACTGGGTCACACCGTGGGCCGACATCGATGACGACGAACGCCGGCTCTACACCCGCCTCCAAGAGGTGTTCGCCGGCTTCCTCAGCCACACCGACGCCCAGATCGGCCGCATCATCGAGGAGCTCGAACGTACGGGCGAGCTCGACAACACCGTCATCGTCTTGTTGTCCGACAACGGTGCATCCGGCGAGGGCGGCCCGCACGGATCGGTCAACCACCTGGCCCAGCTCAACAACGAGTTCGAGGACATCACCGACCTGGCCGACGAGATCGATCGGGCCGGCGGCCACCGGGGCTACAACCACTATCCCTGGGGATGGGCCTTCGCCGGCAACACCCCATTGCGGCGCTGGAAGCGGTACACCTACGAGGGCGGCGTGCGCGATCCGCTGATCGTGCACTGGCCGGCGGCCGTCGACACACCCGGTGAGGTGCGTCACCAGTACTGCCACGCCATCGATCTGTTGCCCACGGTGCTCGACCTGCTCGAGATCGATGCACCCGATCGGGTGGCCGGCATCGACCAGATGTCGTTGGACGGCGTGTCACTCGTTCCCACCATGGCCTCCGGCGACGCCCCCGAGGTGCGCACCACCCAGTACTACGAGTGCTGGGGAAGTCGGGCGCTCTACCACGAGGGTTGGAAGGTGGTCACCGACCACGTCAATCAGCTGAACCCCTACGAACGCGAGCGCATGACCGGCAGCGCCGACTTCCACGCCGACCACTGGAGTCTGTTCCACTCGGCGGACGACTTCGTCGAGGCCGTCGACCTGGCCGACACCCACCCCGACAAACTGCGCCAACTGGTCGACATGTGGTGGGCCGAAGCCGGACGGAACGGCGTCCTACCACTCGACGACGCGGTGGCCGCTCGCTTCCCGCACATGCACACGCCCTACAGCGGGCTGCGCCAACGGTATGAGCTGGCCGGCGGGGAGCGCATCATCGACATGGCCGGGCCCATGCTGGCCGGCGGTTTCACGGCCGCGGCCCGATTGCGCGAACCTCTGGCGGGTCAGACCGGCACGATCTGCGAGCAGGGCGACTGGATCGCCGGCTGGTCGTGGGTGCTGCTCCCGGACGGGGTCGCCTACATCTTGCATGTGCCCAACCACGGCACCCATGTGGTCAGCGCCCCCCGGCCGGAGGGAGCCGAGGTTCTTTCGCTCACGATGGACCACACCGACGACGGCATCGAGATCGTGCACGGGGCCGACGGCGACATCGTGGCCTCCGAGACGCTTGGTGTGCGGCCGGCGGGGATCCTCGACACCAACGGAGTGTGGTTGACCGCGGGCCATGCCACCGACTTTCCGGTCAGCAACCTGTACCAGCCACCCTTCGAGCTCGCGGTGCTCGACTCGTTGGTGATCGACGCTCGCCGGCCGAAGCCACCTCGGGTTGCGGAGCTGATCGACGAGCTCATGCGCCACCAATGACCTCGATCCGACCTGCTCCACCGCAGCCCGCGGGACCGAAGTCCCTGGTTTGGGCAGTACGGCTGGTCAGACTGGGCAAATGTCACCGCACTTGACCACTGCCGAACAGGCCGTCGAGCTGATCCAGCCCGTCGACGGGCTGGCGGTGCCGCTCGGCCCCGGTGTCCCGGGACAGTTCCTTCATGCCCTGGGCGCCCGTGAGTCGTTCGAGCGGCTCGAGGTATTCGGTGCCCTGCTCCCCGACCTCTACGAGGTCTTCATGCGCCCCGGTGTGCACTACCGCAGCGGGTTCTTCGGCCCGGCCGAGCGTTTCCTGCTGGCCGGGGGCGCCGACATCGAGTTCGTCCCGGCCGACTTCCGCCGATTCACGCCCGTGCTCGAGAACCTCTGTCCACGGGTGATGGCCACCGCCGCCACCCCGCCCGACGCCGACGGGTGGATGAGCCTCTCACTGCATGCCGGCGCCAGCGTCGCCGAGCTGCACCGGGCCGCAGCCGACCCCAACCGACTCTGCCTGGTCGAGACCAGCCCGGCCTTCCCTCGGACCATGGGCGTGCTGCCCGACCACCGTCACGCCCTTCACGTCGACGAAGTCGACGTGATCGTGGAGGGAGACGCCAACCCCTTCGTGCTGGCCGACGCCGAACCCACCGATGTCGAACGGGCCATCGCCGCCCACGCCGCCACGTTCATCCCCAACGGCGCCACACTCCAGACCGGCATCGGCGGGATCCCCAACGCGGTCGCCACGCTGTTGGCCGACGGCGACGGCGGCGGCTACGGCATTCATTCGGAGATGTTCACCACCGGCCTGATGCGCCTGTGGAAGGCCGACAAGGTGCGCAACGACCACAAGGGCCTCCACGACGGGTACGCCGTCACCACCTTCGCGGCCGGCACTCCCGAACTGTACGAGTGGCTCGACGGCAACGAGGACGTGCGCTTTCTTCCGGTCGACCACGTCAACTCTCCCGAGGCCATCAGTCGCAACCGGGAGATGATCACCATCAACGGAGCCATCAGCGTCGACCTGGCCGGCCAGGTGACAGCCGACACCGTGAAGGGCAAACAGTTCTCCGGCATCGGCGGCCACGAGGACTTCATCGCCGGTGCGGGGCTCGAGCTGTCGGATCGTTCCCTCATCTGTCTGCCGTCGATCACCGCGGTCGACGGCGATCCGGTGTCGCGTATCTCGCCCAAACTCGAGACCGGTTCGGTCGTCACCACACCCCGCCATCAAGTCGACGTGATCATCACCGAGTACGGCGCAGCCGAGCTCCAGGGCCTCACCATCAGGGAACGAGCGCTGGCCCTGGCCGGGATCGGCCACCCCGACTTCAGAGACGAGCTGCTCGCCGTGGCCGAGGTCTGGCCCCAGGACTGACGTGGCGGCCAACTCTCCGGTCACCGACGAGATCCCGGCTCACGTCGCCACCGGTTCGGCGGTGGCCGAACGATTTCGGGTGGAATCACACCGGGGGTTGACCGAGGACGAGGCCGCCGCCCGCCTCGAGCAGTACGGCTCCAACGAGCTCGACAAAGAACCTCCGGTGCCGTTGTGGCGCCGGGCCCTGGCCCAGTTCACCGATCCCCTGGTCATCTTGTTGCTGGTGGCAGTGGCCATCTCACTGCTGGTGTGGCTGGCCGAGGGGGCCGACGAGTTGCCGTTCGACGCCATCGTCATCGCGGCCATCCTCCTCCTGAACGCGGTCATTGGACTGGTTCAGGAGTCGAGGGCCCAGGATGCCGTCGACGCCCTCCAGGAGATGACGCTGCTCGAAGCCACGGTGCGCAGAGCCCCGGTGGGCGACGGCCCCGGCGAGGAGGAACGGATCCTGGCCCGGGAGGTCGTGCCGGGCGACATCGTGGTGTTGGGCGAAGGTGATGCCGTGCCGGCCGATCTGCGGCTGGTCGCCGTGTCGGGGCTTCAGGTGGCCGAAGCGGCGCTCACCGGCGAGAGCGAGGCCGTGACGAAGCGGGTCGAGGCGGTCGACGTCGATGCCCCGCTGGGAGACCGGCTGTGTATGGCCTACCTCGGAACGGAGGTCACCCGAGGGGCCGCCACCGGCGTTGTGGTCAGCACCGGCATGAGCACCGAGCTGGGCCACATCGCCGACCTGCTCCAGGCCCAACCCGAAGAACCGACACCGCTGCAAGAGGAGGTCGCCCGGGTCGGCCGCTTCCTCGGTATCGCCGTGGTGGTGATCGCAGTTGTGGTCATGGGCGCCATCCTGGCCACCACCGACATCGAAGACTCGTCCGATCTCGTCGAGGTTGCGCTGGTGGGTGTCTCCCTGGCGGTGGCGGCCGTTCCCGAGGGACTGCCGGCCATCTTGACGGTCGTCCTGGCCCTCGGGGTGCAGCGGTTGGCGGCCAGCGGCGCCATCGTGAAGAAGCTGGCTTCGGTGGAGACGCTGGGGTCGGCGTCGGTCATCTGTTCGGACAAGACCGGGACCCTCACCCGCAACGAGATGACCATCCGGCGGATCGTGACGGCCCATCTCGATGCCGAGCTCACCGGCACCGGGTACGCCCCCATAGGTGAAACGTTGACCAATGGAGAGCGGGTCACCGACCGGGTGGGCCTCGACGAGGCCCGGGCGGTGCTGGCCGGCGGCAGTCTCGCCAGCGATGCCACCCTCCACCACGACCCGGACGCGGGCTGGACGGTGATCGGCGACCCCACCGAAGGCGCGTTCCTGGCCGCCCGCCCCAAGGTGGGTCTGCATCCCGACGATGTGGCCGCTCGTTTCTCGGCACTGGGGGCGGTGCCCTTCGACGCCGAACGCAAGATGATGACCACGGTGCATCACGACGCAGAACGGGCGGCGGCCACGGTCTTCACCAAAGGAGCCCCCGACGTGTTGCTGGCTCGTTGCCGCGACGAACGGGTCGGAGAGAGCACACAGGTTCTGTCCGAAGAGCGCCGCGCCGAGATCCTGGCCGTGGTCGACTCGCTCGCCGATCAGGCCTTCCGGGCACTGGCCGTGGCTTACCGGCGGCTCGAGCATCCCAGCCTCGCCGACGCGGGCGAAACCCTCGACGAGTCCCTGGAACATGGCCTCACCTGGGCCGGGGTGGTCGGCATCATCGATCCTCCGCGGGCCGAAGCCACCGATGCGATAGCCGTTGCTCGTCGAGCAGGGATTCGCACCGTGATGATCACGGGCGACCATCCACGAACCGCGGTTCGGATCGCCGAGGAATTGGAATTGTCGGACCGCCCCGAGGCCATGCGCGACGGTCGCCTCCGTGTCCTCACCGGTGCCGAGCTCGACGCACTCGACCAGGACGACCAGCCGGCCGTGGCCGAGGCGGTGCGACGGTCCGACGTCTACGCCCGCGTCACCCCCGAACACAAGCTGCGCCTGGTGCAGGCGATGCGCGCCGATGGCCACATCGTCTCGATGACGGGTGATGGCGTGAACGACGCGCCGGCGCTGCGGGCCGCCGAGATCGGGGTCGCCATGGGCATCACGGGCACCGACGTGTCGAAGGGTGCGGCCGACATGATCCTGGCCGACGACAACTACGCCACCATCGTCGTCGCGGTCAACGAAGGCCGAGGGGTGTTCTCCAACATCCGCAAGGTGCTGCGGTATCTGCTGTCGTCGAACGTGGGCGAGGTGTTCACCATGTTCTTCGGGGTGGTGGCCGCCGGTCTGATCGGGCTCGATGGTGCCAGCGACGAATCGACACTGGTAGTCCCGCTGCTGGCCACCCAGATCCTGTGGATCAACCTGCTCACCGATGCCTTCCCTGCCCTGGCGCTGGGGGTCGACCCTCCTGCACCCGATCTGATGGAGCGTCCGCCTCGGCAGATCACCGACCGCCTGGTCGACTCGCGGATGATCAGCGGCATCGCACTCATCGGCGCGGTGATGGCCGCCGTCACGCTGGTAGCGCTCGACTGGCATCTGCCCGGCGGTCTGTTCGAAGGCGACCGCTCGGTCGACTACGCGCGCACGACGGCCTTCACCACGCTGGTGCTGGCCCAGGTGTTCAACGCCTTCAACTCGAAGTCGGACGAGACCAGTGCCCTGCCGCAGCTCTTCACCAACCGCCTGCTCTGGCTGGCGTGTGCCGTCGCCGTGGGGCTCCAGTTGGTGGTGGTGCACATCGGCGTCCTCAACGACGCGTTCGGCACCGAACCCCTCACCCTCCAGAGCTGGCTGATCTGCACCGTGCTGGCCAGCACGGTGCTGTGGGTGGACGAGGTCCGCAAACTGGTGATCCGCCGCCGCTGACGCTCAATCGCTGGCCGTGCGTTGCACGTGGATCGTCTCGCACCGCACGCCGTCGGCCGGTCCGTCGACGGTGCTGAATCCGTCTCCGGGGGCCGACTCCCCCGGCCTCACGTTCTCGATGCTGCCGATGATGGACCCGATGCGGACCTCGCCGCGCATGAGACCGGCATTGATGAAGTAGTCCGAGACCCGCGACGAGCCGTTCTCGGCCCGCAGGCTCACCTCGATGTCGCCGAAGGCGTCGACCCCGGTGATCTCACAGGACACCTCGGTGACATCGTCGGGTGACTCGGCTGCGAATCGGTCGACCTCGGCGATCTCGCAGTCGGTACCACCGGCGGAGTCGAACACGTAACGATCCTCGACGGCACGAACACCGGAACGCAGGTGGTTGACGAAGAACGACTCGTCACCGACCCGCTGACCGGCGGCGTCGAGGAAGTTCACGTCGATGATGTAGGTGGATTGTTTGCTGCTGTTGTTCGCCACCTCGAGCGTGATGGTGTCCTCGTCGACCATGATGCAGGGACCCACGTCGTCGACCTCGTCGCTCTCACCGGACGCCTCCGACGACTGGTCCTGCATCAGTGCGGTTGCCCCGACGGTCGGTGACTCGTCGTCGGCATCGTTGGCGGCCACGAGGGCGACAGCCAGGACGGCGATGGCGAAGCCCAGTACTGCCACTCCCACGAGGGCCCCCACCAGACAGCCGTTTCGACTGGACTTGGGCGGCGCGACCGGACCGCTCGCCGCCACCCATTGTTGCGACGGCTGCATCGGTGGTGCCGTCGGCGCCGGCGACGAAGGAGGAGGCGGCGGGGGGCGATAGTCGGGGTGCGTCTCGGGCGGGTACCACTTGCCGTCCGACGCCTTCCACCACCCTGACGTGTGGGGTTGATCGCTCACCGGTACCTCCGCCGGATGTGGCCGGGAGACCGCTACGAGCCGGCCACCGCTTCGAGGACATCCATCTTGGCCGCCCGGTAGCTCGGTCGGGCCGATGCCACCACTCCGGCCAGCACCGCCAGGGCGAAGATGATCGCCAGTTGACCGACGGGGACACGGAACTGGTTGAAGCCCTCGTCGGCCAGCGCCTCCACGATGACCCACCCGAAGAAGAATCCGATGACGGCCCCCAGCGTGGTGCCCAGCAGCGCGATCAGCACTGCCTCCCATCGCACCGAACTACGCAGCTGGGGCCGGGTCATTCCCACCGCTCGCAGTAGTCCGAGCTCGTGGTTCCGTTCGATGATGGTGAGGGCCAAGGTGTTGGCGATGCCAATGAGGGCGATGATGATGGCCAGCCCCAGCAGCGCGTAGATCAGTCCCAGCAGCTGGTTGATCTGGTCGGCGGTGGCGTCCTTGAACTCTTGGAGGTCCTGCACCTCGGCCGTGGGGTACGCCGCGGCCACTGACTCGACCGCGACCCGGACCTGCTCGGGCGGGAACTCGTCGTCACGCAAGACGTAGACCTGGAAGTCGAACACGTCGGGGAAGTTGGCTTCGTAGGCCGGATACCCGATGAAGAAGTCACCGGTGAGTTCGTCCTTGGTGAAGATGAGGCTCACCTCAAAGGGTTGTGTACCGGTCTCCGGGAACCGGATCTCGACCGAATCGCCGACCTCCCAGCCCCGATCGGCCGCGTAATCCTCGTGCACCGCGAGGTCGTTCTCGTCGAGCTGCTCCACTGCTCCTTGAATCACTCCGACGTCGACGATGTCGTTCATGGTGGCCGGGTCGACCCCGAAGAGGGTGGCGTTCTCGCCGTCGACCTCGGCCAGGCCGAGTCGCACCCCGGAGGCGGCTTCGACCTCGGGCAGTTCGTTGAGCCCGGCGGCCAGCTCCGGGCTGAGGCCGCCGAAACCGAAGCCGCCCGAATCGACGACCAGGTCACCCACGAAGGAGTCGTCGATGATCTGGTTGATGGACGCCTTGGCCGACTCGGCGAAGATGGTGATGGCCGCGACGAGGCCGACACCGATCATCAACGCGGCCGCGGTGGTAGCCGTGCGTTTGGGGTTCCGCATGGCGTTCTCCTGGGCCAGCTCACCCGGGACTCCTCGCAAGCGGGCAATGGGTGTCCCGACGACGCGGCTGAAGGGTCGGGCCACGGCCGGACTGAGGGCGGCCACACCCACGAACGCCAGGGCGGCACCGCCGCCGACCGCAAGGGCGGTATTGGGTGCGTCGCCGAACAGCCCCCAGAAGAGTCCGCCGAGCCCCACGACCAGGGCCGCGAATCCCACTGCCAACCGTGGACCGAGACCGTCGCTGCCGCCGGCGGCCACCTCTCTTATGGCGGCCATGGGTGCAGTGGCCGACGCTCGCCGGGCGGGGATGATGGCCGACACCACCGTTACGCCCACCCCCACGATGATGGCGGTCCAAGCCGTATCTGGTCTGAACACGACGCCGCCGGCCGGAATGGCGATCCCGGCCAACTCGAGGAGCTGCTTCAACAGCGACGCCACGCCGATGCCCGCCACCAGACCCAGCAGCGAGGCCACCAGACCCACCAACACCGCCTCCATCATCACCGATCCGACCACTTGGAGCCGGCTGGCACCGAGGGCTCGCAACAGCGCCAGCTCCCTGGTCCGCTGGGCGACGAGGATGGAGAACGTGTTGTAGATGATGAATGCGGCAACGAAGAGAGCGATGGCGGCGAAGACCAACATGAACGTGTTGAAGAACGACAGCGAGTCGGCCACCTCGTCCTGGCTCTCCTCGATCACCGCCGCGCCCGTCACCACCTCGTGGCCGGCGGGCATCACCGCCCCGATTCGCTGGACGATCTCGTCCTGGCCGATTCCTGATTCGGCGACGACTCCGATCGAGTCGTACTTGCCCGGTTCGGCCAACACCTCCTGGGCAGTGTCCAGATCGAACACGGTCAAGCTGGCTCCCAGGGGGGCATCGGTGTCACCGAAACGCACCACCCCCACCACCGTGAACTCGCGAGGTGGTCCCTGGAGCAGCACGGTTGCCCGGTCGCCGACCGAGAAGGGGCCGTCATCGGCGCTCTTCTTGTCGATGGCGATCTCATCGGGACCCTGCGGGGCCCGGCCGTCGACAACGTTGAGCGGATTCAACTCGGCGACGTCGGTCCAGCTCACGCCGAGGGTGGGCGGACCGCTCTGAATGTTGCCGACCGGGTCGCCGTCGGGTGCGACCAGCTGGGCGTACCCCCCGACGTCTCCGTCGGCGGCGGCGACTCCGTCGACGGCCAGCACCTCGGCCAGCAGGGTGTCGTCGATCCGGGCCCGCAGATCTCCGAAGTCCGACTCGATCACGTTGTCACTTCGCACCACCGCGTCGATGTCTTCGCCCAGTTCGACGAAGAGGTCGTCGAAGGTCTTGTCGATGGTGTCGATGAGCACCATCGAGCCGGCCAGGAATGCCACCCCGATGAGCACCGACAACGATGTCGAGAACAGCCGGAACTTGCGAGCCCGCCGGCCGTCCAGGGCGACGCGGAGCATCGTCATCGGCTTCTCACCCCTCGAACTGGCGGAGGCGGTCGAGCAGGCGCACCGAAGTGGGATCGACCATCTCGTCGACCACTCGGCCGTCGGCCAGGAACACCACCCGGTCGGCGTAGGAGGCGGCGTTGACGTCGTGGGTGACCATCACCACGGTCTGATCGAGGTCGTCGACGGCGCGCCGTAGGAACCCCAGCACCTCGCTGCCGCTCACCGAATCGAGGTTGCCGGTGGGTTCATCGGCGAAGATGATCTGGGGCCGGTTGATCAACGATCGGGCCACCGCCACTCGCTGCTGCTCGCCTCCCGACATCTCCGACGGATGGTGATCGAGTCGGTCACGCAAGCCCAGGGCGTTGACCACGGTGTCGAACCACTCCCGGTCGACGGTGTGGCGCCCGAGTCGTCGTTGCAGGGTGATGTTCTTCTCGGCGGTGAGGGTGGGCACCAGGTTGAAGGCCTGGAACACGAAACCGATCTCGTCGCGGCGCAGGATCGTGAGTTGAGAGTCCGACAGGTCGGCCAGATCGGTGCCGCCGACATACACACTGCCGTCGGTGAGCGGCTCGAGGCCGGCCATGCAGTGCAACAGGGTGGACTTGCCCGAACCTGACGGCCCCATGATGGCGCTGAACCGGCCCGCTTCGAAGCCGACATCGACGTGATCGAGCGCCACCACCTCGGTTCGGTCCTCACCGAACAGCTTCACCGCTCCTTCGGCTCGGGCCGCCATATCTGCGGCGACGATCGAATCGGTGATCGTGCTCATACCCGCTCCCTACCGTTGATCCTGGTCAGCCTCCTCCGACCCATCCCTGCACCCCAGGGACCAAGGTCCCCGACAGCGGAGTGGGCCCTGTCGGCGACACCATGTCGATGCCTTCCGGCATCAGTTGTTGCCATTGGTTGCTGTCACACTTGACAGTCTCGTCATCAGTTCGTACAAACGTCTTCTCGGGGCGGGTCAGGGAGTTCGGAAAGGAACTTCGACGGTGGGATTGTTCAGACGAAAGGCCGCGCCCGTGGTGTGGCCCACGGTGGCGAAACCCGACCGAGGCGACTTCGCCCCCACCAGCGCCGGCTGGTGGGACTATTCGGACGCCTGTGTGCAGTACCTGTTGCGCCACAGTGAACGCCGGGTGGGCACTGACTTGTTGGCCGACCAAGGCGCCAAGTGGATCGACGATCGGGAATGGGGGCCGGCCACCCGATGTCTGGGCCTGGCCCTCGAACAGATCCACAGCGCCGCCATGGGCGGTCCGTATCGGGCCCCCAACGAGAACGTCGACGAGCCCATCGTCCTCGGCTACAACACTGCTCTGCTGATGGCACTGGCCGAACACCCCGACTTCGCGGTCGGCCTGCAGGCCGACGCCATGCACAAGATCAACCTGCTGGAGTCGATGACCGAGCGGGGGTTCGGCCGTGGCTATCGCACCGGCGCCAAGGAGCTGCGTCGACGATTCACGAATCCCGATGAGGTAGATCAGGTATTACCCCTCTAGGCTTGAGGAATCAGTGTTTGCGTCGATGAGTGCCCCGGCACCGTCGCACGACCGGGGAGACGTTTCACCGATGGCTCAGGTCAGCACCATCGCCCGGCGTCGGGCCGAAGGAGACTTCGCCGCCCAACTGCCCGACCTGATCGAACCCACCTGGTGGACGGGCCGGCCCGCCATCGATCCGGCCCGTTTCACCATCGATGCCGGCCCCAAGCGAGCCCCGGGCGAACCACTCGTGCCCGACCTCGACCTGGCTGTGGAGATGAAGGCGATGTTCGACCGGGTGGGACTGGTCCATGTCACCAACACCGGGCTCACCGAGCTCGCCGACATGCGCGAGGTGGCCAGCCTCGTACTCAACCGCGAGATGAAGTACGCCGGCGGCTCCAACCCGCGGGACTCGCTGGCGGTCAACGTGTACGAGGTGGGTGCCCCGCTGGCCGCCTGGCTGCACTACCACCACGAGATGGCCTACGTGGGCCAGAGCACATCCAAGCTCGGGTTCCTCGGCCACAAGGCGCTCCCCGATCGGGGGGCCACCTACGTGTCCGACAACGTGGCCGCCACCGATGCCCTGCTGGCCACCGACTTCGGTCGAAAGCTGGCCGAACGGGGTGTGTGTTACCACCGCAACCTCAGCGACCGCGACGCGTTCGTCGATCGGCTGGAGATCGGGGTCTACAACCACTGGCAGAAGTCGTTCGACACCGAAGACCCCGACCAAGCGGTCGAACGAGCGGCCGCCCGGGGCCTGGTCACCGAGTGGGGCCCCGATCGACTCCTCCAGACCCGCTATTACGTCTCGGCGTTCGAGTACTTCGCGCAGCTCGACCGCAACCTGTTGTACTGCAGCGTCGCCGACCACGGCATGTGGTTCGACGCCTGGCCGCTCGTGCAGCACCTCCCCTACGACCAACGCCCCCTGCACCTCACCTTCGGTGACGACACCGAGATGTCTCGCGACGAGCTTCGCCAGTTCGTCGAGCTGTACGACCGCTTCGGCATCAAAATCGACTGGGCGGTCGGCGACATCTTGTTGGTGTGCAACTACCGCTTCGCCCACGGCCGGCCCGCCATCCACGTCGGCCCGGGCGAGGACCGCGAACTGGGCGTCATGCTGGGCGAGCGCTACGACCGGATAGGTGACCTCGCCGACAAATGGTGAGCGGGTGACCGATTCGACCAGCCGGTGACTATGGTCCTGGACATCATGAACAGTCCGACCGATCCCGCAACCGTTGCTGACGCCCTTCGCCTCCAGGGCGGCTTCAAACCCGACGAGTTCGATCGGGTGGTGTCGCACTGGGCGTCGCTCGACCAGCGGTTGCGCTCGTTTCGCGCCGAGGCGGTGGAGCTTCATCTCACGGTCAAAGAACGCGACACCAGCAGCCAGCGCACCACACTCGACGCCAGAATCGCCGGCTTCGACAACCTGGTCGCCACGTCGCACGAGACCGACCTCGATCGTGCCCTCACCGAGGTTCGCGACGATCTCGTTCGTCAGCTCACCGACACCAAGAACCGCAGCGAACCACGTAACAACCGCCACCTGCGCGACACTGGCGAATAGCCGGAGCCCTAGGGTTGGGTCCGAGCCCGAGGAGGCCGTTCATGGTCAGTGTCCGCACCGTTGCCATCGTCTTGTTGTTCGTGATCGTGGGCGCAGCCTGCGCGTCGAGCGGCGACGGCGAGGCCGCCACCGACGAAGGGTCCACCACGGTGGCCGACACCACTCCGGCGCCGACCACCACCGCCGGCGACTCGAGCACCACTGTTTCCGACACCACACTGCCGCCCTTGACTGCGTCGTTCCGAGGGGTCACCGAAGACACGATCGAGATCGGCGTGGTCGTCTCCGACCTCGACGAACTGCGCGAGTTGGGTCTGGTCGACATCAATCGCGGCGACCAGGAACTGGTGTGGCAGACCTTCGTCGACGAAGTGAACGAACGGGGCGGCATCAACGGCCGCATGCTGAACATGACGTGGGCGCCTTACGTTCCCACCCAGGAGACCAGCGCAGCCGAGGCCTGCATCAAGCTCACCGAAGACGTCGGGGTGTTCGCCACCCTCGGTGGCATTCGTGGACCAGCCGCGTCGGTGAACGGCTGCTTCCTGGCCGACCACGACACCATCATGGTGGGCGGGACCCAGACCCCCGAGCTCACCGCCGTGGCCACCGCACCCTGGATCAGCGACCTGATGTCGGCCGACCGCAAGTACACGGGGGGCATCGATCTGATGTCCCAGGAAGGTCTGCTCGACGGCCCGGTTGGTGTCATTTACGACTCGTCTGAGGAGAACCTCTACAACGAAGTGGTCCGGCCGGCGCTCGACGATGTGGGCGTGACCCCGATCGAGGGTGTGCAGGACATTCCGCCCGGCGACCTGTCGGCGGCCGAGGCCTTGTTCCCCGTGATCCTCGAACGGTTCGAGACCGAAGGTGTCGAGTCCATCATCCTCGTCCAGTCCGCGCTCAACCTCGGCGCCCGCCTCCTGCTCGAGAACGGATTCGAAGGCCAGATACTGGGCCTCGACTCCATCAACTCGGTGAGCTCGCTCGGCGGGTATGACGAGACGGTGCCCTCGGCCTTCGACGGCATCATCGGGGTCACCGGGGCCACCTCCACCGAGAGTTGGGAACTGCCCGAGACCCAGGAGTGTGTCGACATCTTCGAGGCCGCCAATCCCGACATCGAGGTCCTCGAGCCCATCGCCGTCCCCGATGGTGAGGCCGACTGGGCCGTGCCCGTCGTGGAGGGGTGCCGCCACGTCCGATTGTTCGAGTTCATCGCCACCAGCGCCGGAGTCGATCTCACCAACGACTCGTTCGTGGCCGGCCTCGACGGACTGGGTACCTTTGCGCTGGCCGGCCAGCCCTTCAACAGCCTGGCCGCCGACAAACGCGACGCCGACGATTCGCTTCGCCTCGGCGTGTTCGACTCGACCCTGGGTGACGAAGGCGACCTGGCGCCCTACACCGAGCTGCGCGACGTCGGCTGATCACCACGCCGAGTCGTTGCGACGAACCGGCGACGAAAGCTGGCTGCGGAGCTGACGGCGGATGGCCGGCCATTCGTCGGCCTCGACCACGGCCAGCGGGCCGGCTTCGGCCGAACCCACGACCACCTTCGTCACCGACTGCTCGAAGGCATAGGCGAGCATGAGCAGACGACACTCGGTGAGACAACGCGAATGGCACACCGAGGGAGCCACCCAGGTGGCGCCGATTTCCCAGGTGTCACCCGCATCGGGTGCCCGTGGCGGGACGAAGAAGCTGCTGGTGCCGACGAACAGCCATTCTCGCCGAGGGGCCAGCTCGGAGCCGCCCCACACCAGGCCGTGCCACTCGATGGCCAGCGGTATCCGGCAGCCGAGGCGCCGCTCCTCCAGCGCCGCCTCGATGTAGGCCGCCGACGAGCGGCGATCACCCGATGACGGGTCAGCGACCGGAAGCCCGGTGGCCGCCAGAGCGGTGTTGTCGTCGGGTGCCAGTGGCCGGAGCCGCACATTTTCGCCGGACAGGTGCAGATCCGGGAGTGTCGGCCGGGTTTCCGGGGTGATGCTGGTTTCCATACCCCGAGCGAACCACGGGTGAGCCGACCGGCGTCAGGCCCGACCGGACACCTCTATGGCCTCAGCGGCCAACCTCGCGGTGTTGTTGTCGATACGCCGCCGGTGTCGAGCCCGTCCAGCGTTTGAAGGCGCGGTGAAACCCGCTGGCATCGCCGAAGCCGAGATGAACCGCGATGGCCACCACCGACTGATCTTCCGAGGAGGCCAGCAGGCGTTCGGCCTCAGCCTGGCGGACCTCGTCACGAACCAGCACGAACGTGGTGTCCTCCGCTTCGAGCTGACGGCGGAGGGTTCGTTCGCTCACGGCCAGTTGGTAGGCCACCGAAGGGGCCGAGAATCCCTCACCCGAAGCGGCCAGGAGCACCGTTCGCACCCGGTCGGCCGTGGTGGCGTCGGCGCCCAGCTGCTGCATTCGGGTGGTCGCCTCGGCCACCATCCACGACGCCAGCGAATGATCGATGGCGTCGGACACGTCGGGAGGGGTCCACGGCGGGAAGGCGACGGCGTTCTCGGCTTGATCGAATCGCAGCTCACAGGACAACACCCGTTGATGCTCGGAGACGTCGGCCGGCTGGGGGTGCGTGAAGCTGGCCCAGCTGGCAATACCGTGTCGCCGCAACAGCAGCCGAGCCAGGGCGAGCCCGCACACCAGCGAGTATTCGGTCATCGTGCGGGTCTGTGGCTTGTCGGGGTCGGTGGCGGTGAACACGATCACGCCATCTCGCATGGCCAGCGGCTCTCGATCGGACCCGCCCAGCAAGGGGTGGAATCGGTTGACCAGCTGACGCATCTCGTCGCCTTTGGCCTGGCCGATCATCACCTCGAGCAGGCCGTAGTCGCCGGGTCGGAAGTGTTCGCCGGCGTGCAGCCCGAAGTCGGCATCTCCGGTGAGCTCCACTGCCGACTCGAGCAAGTCGGCGAAACGATCGGCGGCCACCAGTCCATCGGGTTGGGTCAGCAGGTCAGGCGCCAGACCGACCTCCGTCAAAACCTCGGGAACGTCGTGCCCCAGGCGGTCGAGATACCGCAACGCCGGGGCCAGCAGCCTGACCACCACGCCGGGGTCGCGGTTGGCTCCCATGGGTGTCACCGTATCCGGCCCGTCGGATCGTGATCTATCGTTCCCGGACATCACCCGAGCGCCCGCCCTACCAACCAGGAGCACCCATGAGCACCGACAAACCGGTCGACTACGAAGATCTCACCGGGATGCAGCTCGACGACGACG
>JBPCTQ010000086.1:0-5685 GCA_051011595.1 Acidimicrobiales bacterium | reverse complement strand
GCCCGGCTGGCCGCCGCTCTCGGGTGTGGTGTCATCGGGTTCGACCCCACCTGGGCGCAGGTGTCCGAGGCGCAACGGCGGGGCCGGGGCCCCAGCTATGCGCAGGCCGCCGCATCGGCGATGCCGGTTCGGTCCGGCGGTGCCGACGGAGTGCTGGCCTGTCTCGTCTTCGAACACATCGACGAACTCGACCAGGCCATCGCCGAGGTCAGTCGCGTGCTCGAACCAGGCGGCCGCTTCGTGTTTTTCCTCAACCACCCATTGCTGCAAACGCCAGGCAGCGGGTGGATCGACGATCAGATTCTCGATCCGCCCGAGCAGTACTGGCGGATCGGGCCGTACCTCACGGAGTCACAGGTGGTGGAGGAGGTCCGCAAGGACGTGTTCATCCGGTTCGTGCACCGGCCGCTCAGCCGCTACGTCAACACCCTCGTCCGCCACGGACTGGTGCTCGAGCAGATGGTCGAACCGGCGCCACCACCAGGGTTCCTGGCCAAGGCGGCCGAGTACCTCGAGGCGGCCACCATTCCCCGGCTGCTGTTGCTGGTCAGCCGCAAGGTCGGAGCGTCGCCGTGATGGCAATCAAAGGCAGACAGCCCGCTTTCGGCCACGTATCCTGGACACCAACGTGAACGAATTCGTGGTCATCACCGGTCTCTCCGGTGCCGGACGAACCCAGGCGGCCAACAGCCTCGAAGATCTCGGCTGGTTCGTCATCGACAACCTGCCGCCCGAGCTGATTCCCAAGGTGGCCGACCTGGCCAAGGTCGAGGGCTCGCCCATCGAACGGGTGGCCCTGGTGGTCGGGGGTGGCTACCACGATCTGATTCTGCCCGCCATCGCCGAATTGCGGCGTACCGTCGAGAAGGTGCGGGTGGTCTTCCTCGAGGCGGCCACCGATCAGCTGATTCGCCGCTACGAGACCACTCGGCGGCGCCATCCCTTCTCGGCCGAAGGCAGCGTCAACGACGCCATCGTGGGCGAGCGCGATGCCCTCGAACCGGTGAAGGCGGGGGCCGACGTGGTGCTCAACACCACCGAACTCAACGTGCACCAGCTGCGGCAACGAATGGTCGAGCTGTTCGGCGACGACGTGCACGACGCCGGCATGCGCACCGCAGTGACGTCGTTCGGGTTCAAACACGGCCTGCCGCTCGACGTCGACATGGTCATCGATTGTCGGTTCCTGCCCAATCCCCATTGGGTCGAAGAGCTGCGGCCGCTCACCGGCAAGGACGAACCGGTGCGCGACTACGTGCTCGGTCAGGACATCACGGGCACCTTCCTCGAACGCATCGACCGCCTGCTGGGGCTGCTCATGCCGGCCTACGTGCGGGAGGGGAAGTCGTACTTCACCATTGCCTTCGGGTGCACCGGCGGGCACCATCGATCGGTGGCCATCGCCGAACATGTCGCCGGGTCGCTGACTCGGGCAGGCTATGACCCTACGATCGTGCACCGCGACATCGACAAGTAACCGTCGCTCGATCGTGCCACCAGGCATTTTCATCACTGATTCCCTCACAGGAGACCATTACCCATGACTGTTCGCGTCGGCATCAACGGCTTCGGTCGTATCGGCCGCAACTTCTTCCGGGCCGCCAAGGCTCAAGGCGCCGACATCGACTTCGTGGCCGTCAACGACCTCGGTTCGATCGAGACCATGGCCCACTTGCTCAAGAACGATTCGGTGCACGGGCAGCTGCCCCAGCGCATCCGCGCCACCCGCAGTGGCATCAACGTCGACGGCGACACGTTGGCCGTGTTGTCCGAGCGCGATCCCGAGAACCTGCCCTGGGGCGACCTCGGAGTCGACGTGGTCATCGAGTCCACCGGCATCTTCACCAGCAAGGCCGCGGCCAGCAAGCACCGCAAGGCGGGCGCTCCCAAGGTCATCATCTCGGCGCCCTCGGGTGATGCCGACGCCACCTTCGTGGTGGGGGTCAACGACGACAAGTACAACCCCAACACCCAACACATCATCTCCAACGCCAGCTGCACCACCAACTGCTTCGTTCCCATGATCAAGGTGCTCGACGACGCCTTCGGTGTGCAGAACGGGCTGATGACCACGGTGCACGGCTACACCGGCGACCAGGCCCTGGTCGACGGCCCCCACAGCGATCTGCGCCGGGCCCGGGCCGCGGCCATCAACATCGTGCCCACCTCCACCGGAGCGGCACGCGCCACCGGCCTGGTGATGCGCAAGATGCAGGGTCGTCTCGACGGCATTGCCATGCGGGTGCCCATTCCCGACGGTTCGATGACCGATTTCGTCGGCGTCTTGCGCCGCAACGCCACCGTTGAGCAGATCAACGCCGCCTTCAAGGCCGCCGCCGGCCGAGGCCCGCTGGCCAAGGTGCTCGACTACAGCGAGGAACCGCTGGTGTCGTCCGACATCGTGGGTCGAGCGGCCTCGTGCACGTTCGACTCGGGGCTGACGATGAGCCAGGGGACCCTGGTGAAGATCTGTGGCTGGTACGACAACGAGATGGGCTACTCGAACCGCCTGGTCGACCTGGCGGTGATCGTCGGGAAGAAGAAGGCCAAGGCCAAGCGTTCGGCCAAGAAGAAGACCGCCACGAAGAAGACCGCTACCAAGAAGACGGCCGCCAAGAAGACCGCTACCAAGAAGACGGCGACCAAACGAGGCGCTACCAAGAAGACCGCGGCCAAACGAGGCGCCAAGAAGGCCCCGGCCAAGAAGGCCACAGCCAAACGGGGCGCCAAGAAGAAGTGAGCGTTCCTCGCCTCGAAGATCTGGGCGACCTCGAGGGCAAACGGGTCCTCGTGCGCTGCGACTTCAACGTCCCGCTGGCCGATGGGGAGATCACCGACGACCTGCGCATTCGTGCCGCGCTGCCCACGCTGAAGTGGCTGCAGTCGGCCGGCGCTCAGGTGACCGCGTGTTCCCATCTGGGGCGCCCCAAGGGTGAACCCCAACCCGATCTGGTCATGGATCCGGTTCGGGCCCGTCTCGATCAGCTGGCGCCCGGGGTGGAGCTGCTCGAGAACCTGCGCTTCGATCCCGGCGAGACGGCGAACGACCCGGCCTTCGTCGACCGCCTGATCGAAGGCCAAGACGCCTACGTGAACGATGCGTTCGGCGCCTCACACCGGGCCCATGGCTCGGTTGTGGGACCACCTGGGCACCTGCCGTCGGCGGCCGGCCGTCTGCTGGCCAACGAGGTCGACGTGCTTCTCGGCGTTCGCAATCAACCCAAACGGCCATTCGTTGCCGTCATGGGTGGTTCCAAGGTCAGCGACAAGCTGGCAGTCATCGAGGCTCTGCTCGACTCGGTCGACTCGCTCATCGTCGGCGGCGGAATGTGCTTCACGTTCCTGGCCGCGCTCGGCCACTCGGTGGGTTCGTCGTTGTGTGAGGACGACATGATCGACACCTGCCGTCGGCTGCTCGACGGCCCCAAGACCATCCACCTGCCCAGCGACATCACTGCGCTCGGGCCGGGCGGCAAGCTGTTCGACCCGTCCGCCGGGGGAGAGGTGCGGCAGGTGGGCCGGTCGGTGCCCGACGGCTGGATGGGCGTCGATATCGGTCCCGGTACCGCGGCCGAGTTCACCGACGTGCTCCTGGAGGCCCGCACCATCCTGTGGAACGGCCCCATGGGTGTGTTCGAGGACCCACGCTTCGAGGCCGGTACCCGTGCGGTGGCCATGGCCGTCGCCCAGTCGTCGGCGTACAGCGTGGTGGGTGGTGGCGACAGCGCGGCCGCAGCCAAACAGTTCGGTGTCGACGACGAGGTCGACCACGTGTCCACCGGTGGTGGCGCCTCACTCGAGTTGCTCGAGCAGGGAGATCTGCCCGGGCTCGAAGCACTCCGTAATGCTCCCAATGCCAACTGACCGAGGAGGTCGTTCCCATGGCTGATGACCGCAAGCCGCTGATCAGTGGCAACTGGAAGATGCACCACAACCACTTCGAGGCCATCCAGTTGGTCCAGAAGCTGTCGTACGAGTTGACCGACGAGGACGAGGACGCCGTCGACGTGTCGGTCCATCCGCCGTTCACCGATCTGCGATCCGTGCAGACGGTGGTCGAGTCGGACAAGATCGCCTTGCTGTTGGGCGCGCAGAACTGTCACTGGGAGGACAGTGGCGCCTTCACCGGCGAGATCGCTCCGTCGATGCTGGCCAAGCTCAACTGTGAGCTGGTCATCGTGGGTCATTCCGAACGTCGGGAGCTCTTCGCCGAGACCGACGAAGAGGTCAACCGCAAGGTCAAGGCGGTTCTGAAGCACGAGATGACACCGATCATGTGTTGTGGGGAGACCCTCGACGAGCGCGAGGCCGACGGTGCGGCCGACAAGGTCACCGGTCAGGTGAAGGAAGGTCTGGCCGGGCTGAAGTCCGAGCAGGTGGCCGGCCTGGTCATCGCCTACGAACCGATCTGGGCCATCGGGACAGGCAAGACGGCCACCCCCGACGATGCCCAGGAGATGTGTGGCCACATTCGTTCGGTGGTGGCCGACACCTTCGGCGCCGACGCGGCCGCAGCGGTACGAATCCAGTACGGCGGCTCGGTCAAACCGGGGAACGCCCCCGACCTGATGGGTCAGCCCGACATCGACGGGGCCCTGGTGGGTGGGGCGTCCCTCGATGCTGCCGATTTTGCGCAGATCATCCAGTTCCGACTGGCCATCTGAGCGCGCCGAGTATCAGTCGGCGTCGAGCATCTCCTCGGCCAGCGCCGGGTAGAACTCCTGGCACGCATGGAGGAGATCCTCCAGCTTGCGGGCTTTGAGGAACGACCCCTTCACCTTGAGACGGCCGCTGGAGAGCCCCTTGCCCAGCGGCACGGTTCCCAACAGCAGTTCGTGCAGGGTGTTGCCGATGAGTTCGGCCGCCAGCGACAGCTTGCCGTCGACCTCGCTGAACGAGGTCTGCACCGGTTTGCTCCGGCCGTCGATCCACATCTCGACGTCGGGGTCGTGGACCCGGAAGACGACGACCATCTTCTTCTTCACCAACGGATCGAGGCGGTCCGGCGTTTCCTCGTTGATCTGGGCGAAGAGTCGACTGAACAGGGTCTTGAACTGGTCGGCATCGGCGTAGATCGTTGACATGGATTTCTCTCGGCTGAGATCAGTGGTGTTCCGAGCCTGGCATTCAGCGGTGTCGCCGCCCAAGCCCGCCGCAGACGATCACGCCGGTGTCGTCGGGAATGAGCGCCACCTTGTTAACCTGGCAGACCCATGTTGGTTCTGGTCACGGTCGTTCACATCATCGTCTCGCTGGCGCTGATCTTCCTGGTTCTGTTGCACAGCGGGAAGGGCGGCGGCCTGTCCGACATGTTCGGTGGCGGTCTCGGGGCGTCGGCGGCCGGGTCCACCGTGGTCGAACAGAACCTCGATCGCATCACCATCGTCGTGGCGCTGGTGTTCGCGTTCAACACGGTCGCACTGGCGCTGCTTCTTTAGGCTGCTCACGACGGTGTCGGGGGTGCCGATAGGACGGCGTGCCTCACCGTTTGATGTTGGTGCTGCTGGTGGCCGCCCTCGGGGCCTCGGCGTGCTCTGATGGCACCCCCGCGGCCGGCACGACGTCAGTCGTGGAGTCGACCACCACAATCGAAGCCGAACCGGCCGACGACACCGTGGCACCCACCCTGCGGGTTGCCCTGGTCGCGCTCGAGCACCTCGATCCCGCCGATCAGCGCATCACCTC
>JBPCTQ010000085.1:0-3254 GCA_051011595.1 Acidimicrobiales bacterium | reverse complement strand
TCGACCGGGGCCCGCAGGATGATCGAGATCAACTCATCGGGCGTGGCCGAGTCGACGTCGGTATCGAGGGCGGTGCGGACCTCGTCGGACAGGGTGATGATCTTGGCCGTGCGGGGAAACACTCCACCGCCGCTGGAGATGAGCGACTCGTCATAGTCGGCCCAGCTCGAGCGAGGAAGACCGAAAAGGCGGGCCCGTTCGTCGAACGACCGGGCCGGGTCCGGGTCGGGGTCGACGAAGATATGGCGGTGATCGAACGCGGCCACCAGCCGAGTGTGGTGGGACTGCATCATGCCGTTGCCGAAGACGTCGCCGGACATGTCGCCCACCCCGACGACCGAGAAGTCCTCGGACTGGATGTCACGGCGGAACTCCCGGAAGTGGCGCTTGACCGATTCCCACGCACCCCGTGCGGTGATACCCATGGCCTTGTGGTCATAACCATTGGACCCGCCCGACGCGAAGGCGTCGCCGAGCCAGAACCCGCGTTCCACGGCGATCTGGTTCGAGATGTCGGAGAATGTGGCCGTGCCCTTGTCCGCCGCGACCACCAGATAGGGATCGTCGCCGTCGTAACGAACGGTCCGTGGTGGTGGATGGATCTCGTCGTCGACCAGATTGTCGGTGAGCTCCAGTAGGCCGGACACGAACGCCCGATAGCAGGCGACGACCTCTTCCCGCAGTGCGGCGGGGTCGCCATCGGTGGGGGGGCGCTTGACGACGAAGCCACCCTTGGCTCCCGCCGGCACGATCACCGCGTTCTTCACCATCTGGGCCTTCACCAGACCCAGCACCTCGGTGCGGTAGTCCTCCACCCGGTCCGACCAGCGCAGACCCCCGCGGGCCACCGAGCCGGCCCGCAGGTGTACGCCCTCGAACCGAGCCGAGTAGACGAAGATCTCAAACTGTGGGCGGGGTTCAGGCAGTTCGTCGATCGTCGTCGGGTCGAGCTTGATCGCCAGGTACGGCAGCGGGTTTCCGTCCTCGTCGGTCTGAAAGAAGTTCGTCCGCAGGGTGGAGGCCACCAAATTGTGGAAGCGGCGCACGATCCGATCCTGATCGAGGCTCTCGATGCCGTTCACCGCCTCCAGGAGCGAGTGGGTGACTGCGGCCGCCGTCGTCTCGCGATCCTCGTGGTCGGGGTCGAAACGGGCCATGAACAGATCGACCAGCATTCGGGCGACGTCGGCGTGCTGCTCCAACGTCTGGGCGATCGAGGTCTGGCTGTGGACGCTGCCCGTCTGGGCGATGTAGCGCGAGTAGGCCCGCAGTATGCGGATCTCGGCGGGAGCGATACCGGCGGCCAACACGAGGTGGTTGAACTCGTCGTCGGCCAGGTCGCCCTGCCACACCGCAGTCAGTGCACCCTCGATCAGCGCCGACACATCGTCGAAGCCGAGCGGTGTGGTCCGGTGTTCGAGCGAGAAGTCATAGAGCCACACCGCGTCCCGGCCGTGGGGCCGCACCTCATAGGGTCGCTCGTGCAGCACGGTCACGCCGAGGTTGGTGAGGATCGGCATCACCGTTGTCAACGACACCCGGTCGCCTCGCCGGTAGAGCTTCAGTTTGAACGAGGTGGGCGATCGGCCCGGTTCGCGGTAGGCGTTGAGTTCGATCCCGCCATCGTCGGCGAGGCCCTCCAGGTGCTCGATGTCGGCCACCGCGGTCCGGGCATCGAAGGTGCTCCGATACTCGGGCGGGAAGGCGTCGGCGTATCTCTCCAACATCGTGATCGACTCGTCCTCGGCGAATCGGGTGGTGATCTCGTGGCTGAAGTCGTCATCCCATTGTTGGATGAGTGACGTGATGCGATCCTCCAACTCGAGCGTGTCCACGGCGAACTCGGTGCGTTCGTCCACTCGCAACAGAAACACCAGACGAGCGAGCACCGACTCGGTGATACGGGTGCTCCAGTCGGCGATGGAGCCGCCGTAGCTGTCGAGGAGCACCTGCTCGATGCCCGTACGGGATGTGGTGTTGTACCGATCGCGCGGTAAGAAGACGAGACAGGTGACGAAACGACCGAACAACTCGCGACGAGCGAAGACCCGGACCCGGCGGCGCTCCTGGAGTTCGGTGATGCCCATGGCGATATCGAACAGCTCGTCGGCGTCGATCTGCATGAGCTCGTCGCGGGGGTATGTCTCGAGGATCGACACCAGACGCTTCTCGTCATGCCCGCCTGCGGGGAACCCGGCCCGCTCGACCACCTGGCCCACCACATGTCGGACCACCGGTACTTCGAACACGCTGCGGCTGTACACGTCGGAGGTGAACAAACCCAGGAATCGCCGCTCGCCCACCACCTGGCCGGCGTCGTCGAACTTCTTCACGCCGACGTAGTCCAGGTATGACGCCCGGTGGACCGTGGCCTTGGAGCTGGCTTTGGTGAGGTTCAGTAATCGCGCTTCGAGGACCCGATCGCGTGCGGCCGGTCCCATCTCGGCCACCGCCTTGCCCCGGCCCGGCTCCTCGGAGGTCGATCGCAGGATGCCGAGACCGGTCTGTGGCATCGCTCCGAGCATCCACTCGCCGGAGTCATCGGTGAGCGAGTACTCGCGATAGCCGAGGAATATGAAATGGTCGTCGGCGAGCCATCGAAGGAAGTCGCGGCCGTCGTCGAGCTCCTGGGTACTGAGCGTGTCGGTCGGGGCCTCAGTGGCCAGCAGCCGCATTTGATCGCGCATGGCGGCCCAGTCCTCGACCGAACAGCGGACGTCGCCCAGCACCCGGAGCAGGTTGTCCTTGATCTCCTGCGTCCGTTTGCCCGCCGACTGCCGATCGATCTCGATGGCCATGAACGACACCGCGCCGGCGCCGTTGTCGGGGACGGCCCGAGAATCATCGAAGCCGATACCCTCGTCGCGGCGGTCGAACAGCACCGGGTGGGCAACCAGATGGATGCCGATCGCCATCCGGTTGAGCTCCATGATGACCGAGTCGACGAGGAACGGCAGATCGTCGGTGACCATCATGACGATGGTGCGGTTGCTCTCCCATCCGTCGGTGTCGAGGCGAGGATTGCTCACCTGGATGGCGATGGTTCCGGGCGTCCAGCCCGCGCCCAGCTGCAGATGATCGGCCGCCAATCCGAACAATTGTCGGGGAGCCCTCGCCTCCAGGTCGCTCGCGGCGACGTGGCTGAAGTAGCAGCGGAGATAGGACTCGAGTCGATCGTCGTCCGCCACGACCGATTGGGCGTGGACGACGATGCTGTCGATCACCGCATGCGCTGGACTGCGTGTGTCCCCCAC
>JBPCTQ010000084.1:0-4015 GCA_051011595.1 Acidimicrobiales bacterium | reverse complement strand
ATGGCGTCGACGTCGGCGCTCAACTCGTCGAGGTCGACACCGGCGATGGCCTTGCGGTAGTCGAAGTCACCGAGCGGGTTCGACGCCGGGTTGTTCTGATGCAGGATGCGAACGTTCAGCTGGTTCGGCCACCACTTCTCGTTCGACTGCGCCGCGGACGAGGTGAGCGCACCCCACTCGGGGTTCTGCGTTGGGCTGTCGGACATCGGACTCTCCTGGTTGGTTGGTTGAGGGGCTTGTGTCTTGTGGTTTCTGTTGATCCAGCGACCGCAGGTGTCGACGGACTCAGTCAGGCGACGGTGTTTCGCCTTCTTGGCAGTCGGGGCAGATGCCCCAGTAGATGACTTCCGCCTCGTCGATTTGGAAGTCCCAGTCCTCGACTGGGGTGAGGCAGGGCCGCTTCCCGACCGCACAGTCGACATCCACGAGTACATCACAGCTGCGACAGACCAGGTGATGGTGATTGTCGCCGACCCGGTCCTCGTAACGCGCCGACGATCCGGCGGGCTGTATGCACCGGATGATGCCGTGGTCACCGAGCACGGAGAGCGAGTCATAGACGGACTGCCGGGAGATGGCACCGATCTCGTCTCGAACTGCTGCGGCGATGTCGTGGGCTGTGGCGTGCGGGTTGGAAGAGACTGCCCGGAGCACGGCTAGCCGCTGGGCGGTCACCTGCAGTCCGCGGTCGCGAAGCAGGTGGGCGGGTCCGGTCATCGGGCCTAGCATGTCCCCAATTTTGGATAGAGTCAACACTTGCCGTGTTGAAATTCTGGCGGTGGCAGTCCGACCAGTCGAGGGGCTTCGCATCGCCTCAGCTCCACCACCCTCACTTCCACCACAATGTACGCGAGATTCGGCCCGGCTCGACACAGCAGCCGGGGCATTCGAGCCACAGGGCCGGGCCAACTAGCGTGGTGCCTCCGACGACAGGAGCGGCCAATGACCGAAACATCAGCCCCCGGGGCGGCCAGCGCGGCGCTGTTGTGCCAGCAACTGGCCGACGCCAGCTTCGCCAAGACCGGACGCCGTGCGTTCTTCGAGTACCGCGACACCGGCCTGGCCGAGGCCACCAACGGCGACTACCGGGCGCAGGTCATGCGCGCCACCGACGTCATGGAAACGACCGGCTGGCACTACCACGTCTGCGATCTGCAGTTCGTCTACGTGCTGAAGGGCTGGGTCGAGCTGGAGTTCGCCGGGGGCCGGCGGGAGCGCCTCGCCGAGGGCGGGGCGATGGCCATACCTCCAGGCATGGTCCACAACGAGATCGCGGTCTCTCCCGACTTCGAGGCGCTCGAGGTGGTCGCTCCGGCCAAGATGGACACCGTCGCCGTCGAGGACCCAACCTGATCGAGACGCGTTGACGAGGTCCCTGCGGCGCTGGTCTCGACATCGCTATGCAGTAGCGTCGATGACGTGCGGTTCGAGACCTTTCACCTGATGTCGACCCCGGAGATGGAACCGGGGGCCGATGTGTACCGCGAAACGATGGACCAGATCCGTCTGGCCGATTCGGCGGGGTTCGAGACCTCATGGTTCGCCGAGCACCACTTCTCGAACTACGGGTTCTGCCCCAATCCGTTCCTGCCGATCGTCAAGGCCGCGGCCATCACCGAGCGGATCCGGTTCGGGCAGGCGATCACCGTGCTACCGATCTGGCATCCGGTGCGCCTCGTCGAGGACATCAACGTGACCGACATCCTGTGTGAGGGCCGGCTCAACGTCGGCTTCGGGCGGGGCTACCAGCCCGCCGAGTTCGCCGCCCTTGGCGCCAGCCTGGATGAGAGCCGCGGCCGGTTCGACGAAGCGGTCGAGCTGATGACGAAGGCCTGGCTCGAGGAGGACTTCACCCACCACGGCACCCATTGGACGGTGCCCGATCCGCTCACGATCCTTCCGAAGCCGGTGCAGCAACCACACCCACCGCTCTTCATCGCCGCCACCAGCCCCACCACCTACGTCAAGGCGGCCAAAGAGGGCTACGGCGTGTTGTCGTCCGGTGCCTCACTCACGCTCGATCAGGTCGGGGAGGCCTACGACCGGTTCGGCACCGCGCTCGACGAGGTGGGTGAACCCCGCGACAGCCGGGAGTTCCACTCGCTCCGCTTCGTCCACGTGGCCGACAGCGACGAGGCCGCAGCCCGCCACGTGGCCACCAGCCGGTGGAACGGCCGGGTGGCGGCAGCGCTCCATCACGGGGCCGACAATGTGACGCGGGGATGGGCGACCGACGTGCGGACCGACCGTGAGCCCGATGACGAGGAGTGGGCCAAGCGACTGGTCTTCGGCTCGCCCGAGACCGTGATCGGGTTGCTGAAGGGACTGGAGGCCAAAGGGGTCAGCCACGTCGTGTGCCACTTCGACTTCGCCTCGATGCAGCAGGCCGAGATCATCCGGTCGATGGAACTCTTCGCCGAGGCCGTCATGCCGGCCTTCCCCGACGCATGACCGGCTCGACCGCTGCCAGTCGTTTGGGCCACGTCCGACGATGCCGAGCCAACGAGGCACCGGGCTGACGACACGACGAGGAGACCAGCCCGGCCGCCACCCGGGCAGCCAACGGCATCCCGGCGAGATCCGGAAGCCGGCACGGTGCACGGTGTGGCACCACCTCAGGAGCTGCCAACCGGGGCATCGGCTCCGGCCACCGTGATGCGCCGCATCAACCGTCGTGTGTTGGCGATGTCGTATGGCCGCAACCGGTGCAGGGTGGAACGGTTGTCCCACACGACGAGATCGTCGGCCTCCCAGCGGTGCGTATAGACGAACCGATCCTGGCTGGCATGAGCCAGGACCTCGTCGATGAGGTTGCGTCCCTGCGCCTCGTCCATCCCCTCGACCCCGGCGACGTGGCCGCCCAGATAGAGCGACCGCCGTCCATCCGGGTGGAGACGCACCAACGGGTGGGCCACCGGCGGATACTGGGCCAACTCCTCAGCGCTCATCGGCTCGAGCTCGCCCGGGTTGTTGGCCCGGCTGTAGGCATAGCTGTGAATCAGGCGCAGACCGGCCACGGCCGAACGGAGCCGGTCGGGCAGCTCGTCGTGGGCCCGGTACATGTCGGCGAACTCCGTCTCACCCCCTCGATCGGGCACCTCGACCGCGTACAACATCGTGCACAGGCTGGGCACCGCCCGGAACGAGCTGTCGGTGTGCCACCGCTCGGTGCCCCGAAGGAACACAGCCTGGGGCTCGTCGCGTTCGACCACGGCACCGTCAGCGCGCACATTGGTCAGGTTGAAGATCTCCGGGTGGTCGGGATGCCGCTTCTCGGGCTCGGGAAGTATCTCCAACTGGCCGAAGGCGCGGCCGAGGTCGACCAGCTGGGCCGGAGAGATGACCATGCCGCGGAACACCAGCACACCGTGGTCGATGAGGCCCTGTCCCAGCGCGGCAACGACACCGGCATCGACCCCGGCAGCCGGATCGAAGTCGACCACCCTGGCCCCGAAGTGGGCTTCGAGCGGCTCGAAACGTAGCTCCATTGGCTCAGCCGGCCACGAACCGGCGGACGCAATCCGGATGGTCGGCCTCGACGGGCGAGAAGTCCCTGGCGGCGTAGTACTCGGGCCGGGCGAAGGTGTCGCCTCGGTTGTCGACCGGGCAGACGTTCACGTAGAGCAGTAGCCGGCGCTGCGGGCTGATGTTGACCGACGATCCATGGACGACCGTCATGTCCATGAACAACACCGAACCTGCCGACGCCGTGATCGCTTCGAGTCCGTAGCGGTCGACCAGACCGGCCATCGTTTCGTCGGTGATGTCGTAGCGGTACTTGGCCACCGCCTCGTGATCGGGCACCGACGGGTCGACCCGGGCCGTCGACACCAACCCCTTGCGGTGGGAGCCGGGCACGGCCAACAGCGGCGCGTTGAACTGGGTCACGTCGTCGAGAAATACGGCAATCAGGATTCCGCGAGCCTCGGGGACCCCATCGACCCGGTGGTAGGTGCCGAAGTCCTGGTGCCAGGCGACGATCGACCCGGTGGTCTGCTTCATGTTGATCCGGGAC
>JBPCTQ010000083.1:0-6474 GCA_051011595.1 Acidimicrobiales bacterium | reverse complement strand
CCCATCGACGAGATCGACTATCGCTGCGCCGGCATCAACCACATGGCCTTCTACCTCGAGTTCACCCGCGATGGTGAGGATCTGTTCCCCGAGATCGAGCGAGTCATCACCGAGGACCGCATACCCGCCTGGAATCGGGTGCGATACGAGGTCTTCCGGCGGTTCGGCTACTTCGTCACCGAGTCGAGCGAACACTTCGCGGAGTACGTCCCGTGGTTCATCAAGTCGACCCACCCCGAGCTGCTCGAGGAGTTCCGCGTGCCGCTCGACGAGTATCTCCGCCGCTGCGAGATCCAGATCACCGGCTGGGACTTCATGCGTCGCAAACTCGAAGATCCCGATGTCGATCTCAGCCATGAGTTCGCCGAGGCGATGAAGCAAGCGGGGGTACTCGACAAGCACATGCCCCACGTGATCCACAACTTCGAGAACCTCAACGATGTGACCCGCAGCAACGAATACGGCTCGCTCATCATCCACAGTCTCGAGACCGGGCAGCCACGTACCATCTACGGCAACGTCCGCAACGGTTCGCTCATCGACAATCTTCCCGCCGACTGTTGTGTCGAGGTGCCCTGCCTCGTCGATGAGAACGGCATCGAACCCGAACCGGTCGGGACACTGCCTCCGCAACTGGCCGCCCTCATGCGCACGAACATCGGAGTGCAGGAACTCACCGTGGAGGCCATCCTCAGCGGTGAGCGCGAGCACGTCTACCACGCAGCCATGCTCGACCCCCACACTGCCGCCGAGCTCTCCCTGGACGAGATCGAGGCGCTGGTCGACGACCTCATCGAGGCCCATGGCGAGTGGATTCCGGCCGCGCTGCGCTGAGGCGGCCTCGTCGGATGTCCTGTGAGCCGTCCCGGTCGAAGGCTTCTACGATCACGCGATGACCGATCACACCGACTTGTTGCACCAGTCCATGCCACTGTGCGCCCACCTGGGGTTCCGGGCCCGCACCTTCACCCCGGCCGAGGTCGAGATCGAAGTCGACTGGTCCCCCGAGCTCTGCACCAGTGCCACCCTGCTCCATGGCGGCACGGTGATGGCCCTGGCCGATTCCGCCGGCGCCGCGCTGGCGTTCGCCAACCTCCCCGACGGGGCCAGCGGCACCAGCACCATCGAGTCCAAGACCAACTTCCTGGGTGGCGTGACCGGCGGTGTCGTTCGAGCGACGGCCCGTCTGCTCCACGCCGGCTCGTCGACCCTGGTGATCGAAACCGAGGTCACCAACAACGATCGCCTGGTGGCCAAGACCACCCAGACCCAGGCCGTACTCCGGGCCTAGCGGCTCAGTCCTCGGCGGCCGAGCCGTTGTCGCCGTCGTCGAGCCCACCGACCGCGGCCAAGGCCGTAGCCAGCACCGCGGCCCGTTCGTACACCACCGTGAAGTAGTGCATGGCGGCGCCCTCCTGCCCGGGGATGGGCGGGCGACCGAGCGAACGGGCCACCGCGGTGATGTCGGGGGTGGTGGCGTCGTAGTCCTTCGGCGCCGGCAACGCATCGGGGTCGCCCCAGAACACTCGCGGTGACTGTTTGGAGCGTTTGTTGCGATTGCGGTTGCGGCTCCGCGGTTTCTTGTTCGGCTTCTTCGAGGAGTTGTTGTTCCCGCTCACCGCTCCCCTCCCTCGCTGTCGGTGGCATCGCTGGTGAGCAGCGCGTCACTGTCGATGCCGAGAACCTGTTGCAGCTGATCGGCGTCGAGGTCACCAATGGAGCTCGACTTGGGCAACACCAGGTCGGCGATCTGGCGTTTGCCGGCCACCACTTCCTCCACCCGTTCGTCGACGGTGCCCGGACACACCAGACGGTGGGCGATCACGGTGTGCTCCTGGCCGATGCGCCACACCCGGTCGCGGGCCTGGTCCTCGACGGCCGGGTTCCACCAGCGGTCGTAGAGCACCACGTGATTGGCGGCGGTCAGGTTGAGCCCCGTGCCGCCGGCCTTGAGCGACAACACCATGGCGCCTGCCTCGGTCGACTTCTGGAACTCACTCACCATACGATCGCGAGCGCCGCGGGCCAGTCCGCCGTGGTAGCAGTTGATCTTCTTGCCCGTTCTCTCGGTGAGGTACTGGGCCAATCGCTCCCCCCAGGTGGCGAAGTGCGTGAAGACCAGGACCCGTTCGTCGGCCGCGAACACGTTGTCGATGATCTCGTTGAGCCGTTCCAGCTTGCCCGACCGTCCTTCGAGCGACTCGCCGTCGTCCTCGTAGTTCACCGGGTGGTTGCAGATCTGCTTCAGCGCGGTGATGGCAGCCAACACCGCACCCTTGCGCTCCGGGCTTCCCTCGGCCGCTTCGTCGGTCTTGACCACCAGTGAATCGATGACCGCCTGGTACAGGCCGATCTGCTCGGGTGTCATGGCGCAGTGGTCGAGCTCGTCGATGCGATCGGGCAGCTCGGCCGCGATGGCCGGTTCGGACTTGGTGCGGCGGTAGACGAGGATGCCGTTCAGGGCCTTGAGCGCCTCTTCTCCCCCGCCCTTCACCTTGCTGTCAGGAGTGAGCTGGGCGATGAAGCCGGCCCGGGGACCCAACAAGCCGGGATTGGCCCAGTCGAGGATGGCCCACAGATCACCCAGCCCGTTCTCGATCGGCGTACCGGTCAGCGCGACCCGGCTGCGGGCCTCGAGCCGACGGAGCTGCTGTGATGTCTCGGCCGCCGGGTTCTTGATGGCTTGGGCCTCGTCGAGCACCACCTTGCCCCAGGAGATCTCCGACAGCTGGTCCATGTCGCGTACCGCGGTGCCGTACGTGGTGATGACGACATCGCTCTTCTCGACGGTCCGGCGCAGTCGCACCCCTTTGCCACGGTTGGGCCCGTGGTGCACGAACACATCGATGTCCGGGGTGAAGCGGGCCGCCTCGGCCGACCAGTTGCCCACCACCGCCGGCGGCGCCACCACCAGGGCGGGACCGTTCCCCCGTCCCTCGTAGAGGTTGGCCAACTGAGTGGGGGTCTTGCCCAGGCCCATGTCGAGGGCCAGACACCCGCCCAATCCGGCATCGTCGAGGAAGTTGAGCCACGCCAGGGCGTCGGCCTGGTAGCTGCGCAGCTCACCCACGAATCCCGCCGGTTTGGTCTCGGGGTGTTCCGGGAGACCGTCGAGGCTGCGGAGCAGGTCGGCCGCCCAACCGGCGCCGGCGAGCGACACCGACCCGAAGGGGCTGCCTTCGAGGCCGAGGGCGTGACGCAACATGTCGGCGCCACTGAGACGGGTCTTGTCGGCCCGATCGGCCAGTGCGGCAGCCGCCTCGGCCAGGTCGGCCTTGTCGAGCTCGATCCACTGGCCCCGCGACTGCACCAGCGGCCGCGCCTCGGCGGCCAATCGGTTGATGTCGGCTGCGCTCAGCTCGACGTCGTCGAAGACGGCCGACCAGGTGACGTTGGCCAGTTGCTGGGCGCCGACCACGGTGTCCTGGGCATCGTCGGCGGTGAGTCGCAGTGAGGGGGTGGCCCGTTTGCGAGACAGCGGCGGCACCCGCACATCGAACCCGGCTGCGGTGAGTGACTCACCGGATGCGGTCATCAGCTGCCAGGCTTCGTCCTGGGACAGGATCACCTCGCCCCGGCGGCGCCCACCCGGACGCAGCAGCTCGGGGAAGACACGCTCCAGCCGATCGAGCTCCTTGCTGACCGCCTTCGACCGCGTCTTGGAAGCCGTCGTCAGCGTGACCTCCACCGGCTCGAGGCGACCATCACCCGCCCGCACCAGCACGGCGGCTCGCCAGGCGCCGATGTCGTCGGGTGGGTCGAGCTGCACGATGAGACGGTCGCCTCCGCCCTTGACGACGGGTTGGGCCCATTGCGACAGGCGGCGCACCACCTCGGCCCCGACCGACCCCGATGCTCGGAAGGCGGTTCCGTCGAGACGGCAGATCACCGCCTCGCCGACGTCGGTTCGGCTGCGAGCCTCGGGCGGAGGCGCCGGCAGGTCGAGCTGGCCGGCAGCTGTTCTCACGATGGCGTCGGCCAGATCGGCGATGACGGCGTTGACGAACGCCGGCCGATCGCGGTGCGGGGTGCAGACCATGGCAGCGCCGGGCAACGACTCGACCAAACCGTTCACGATCTCCGGGTCGATGAGTGCTGGCACCCACCGCACATGGAAGGTGGCCATGCCGTCGTTGGAACCGTTCTTGCGGCCCCCTTTGAACTTCATGAGCTGCGGCACGACCTTGCCCTGACCGACCAACTCGATGGCCTCGGCTGCGGCCAGGCCCAGCCAGGCGGTGGTCACTCCCACACCGTCGTCGCCGGCTGTCTCGCCCAGTGCGGCCAACCAGCCCAAGGTGGAGGTCAGCTGGGCCGACACGGTGGGGGCTGACGCGCCACCCGGCAGCTTGATCGGATCGCGTTCCTCCCAGGCAATGGCGCCGCCCCCGAGGGCTTCGAGCCGTTCGAGCAGCTGGGGCACCGATTCGGGTTCGGCCTTGTACCCGGCCGCCCATGCCACCAGCCGGCCTTCGGCCCAGGACAGCTGTAGCTGCACCAGCCCCGGTTCGATGCCATCGTCGTCGGCCGAGGGACGAGGCGGCTTGGTGCTGGGTTCGGGTTCGGGCTCGGGTTCGGGCTGCGGAGGTGGCCCGATGAGGGCCGTCAGGGCGGCATCGATCTTGTCGGCCTCACGATCGAGGTCGTCGATGATGTTGTTGCGACCCGGGCCGCGATGCCGAGCCTCGACCGACTCGAGTGCATCCTCGGTTCGGTTGAGGAGTCGCCACAGACTGGCCTCCCACAGCTCCTCGTCGGAGCGCAGCAGGGTCAGGTCGGCCTCGGAGGCGCGACCATCGAGGTTGGCCTCCACGGCCTGGTCGAAATCAGCCGACGTGACGGTCGGAACGCGATCGTTGGGAACGAGTCTCTCCTAGAGCTCAGTCGCCAGTTGCCAAGACGGGTGTCGATTGGGACCCCCGTTTTCCGGTGTCGGAAGCGGTCGACTCACTCGCTGAGGAGCGCCGTACGAGACCGGGCCGATGGCACACCGAAGGTGCGAACCACCGGACGTAAAGCCCATGATAGCTGGTGCGGTTCGCAACAACGCCCACCGGGGCCGGGTCAGGGCCGAACCAGGTCGATTGGGGCGGTCGGGCCGCCCCAGCCGTTGAGTTGATCTCGGCCCTCGATGATCACCTGCTCGACGTCGGCGGGGATGACGACACCGCCGAGAGAACGGGTGAACGGCTGCTCACCGGCGTGGTCGTGGGTGAGCTCGCGCACAGCCAGCTCGGTTCCATCGACGGTGAGCACCCTCCAAGCATCGGCGTAGCGCTCGGGTGTGTCGTAGGGCGAGCTCACCGTGGCCGACACCGTCCATGTCCCGTCGTCGGCCAACGTGGCCGTCGCCGCCACCACCTCGGGATACAGGTCATCGGCAGCGCTGTCGGCCACCGATGCGGTCGTCGTCGTGGACTGGCCCGGATTGGATGAGATTGGCCCCTCGCGGGACTCGGACGCACACGACACGGCTACCAGCACGACGATGATCGCGGCGATCAACCGGGCGGGCACGACGGACATGACCGAAGTCTCGCGCCGACCGGCCTCATTGCGGCATCCGCCTATGGTCTGGGTATGGCCGCCGACAGCGACACCGATGTGCTCGACCACTTCAACCAGCACGGTTACGCGGTCCTGGCGGGGGTCATCGATTCCGACACCGTCACCCGGGCCCGTTCGGCATTGGAGCTGGCCGCCGACCGATCCGAGGCCCGGGGCATCCCGACCAGGATGGAGATCCTCGATCCTGGTGGGCAAAACGTCCGGGTCTACGACCTACCCGAACACGACGTGGTGTTTCAGGAGCTGGTGGCCCACCCCCGGGTCATGGACCATGTCGACGAGATACTGGCCCACGACCCCATGATCTCGAACTTCACCGCCAACATCGCGCTACCGGGCAGCGGTTCCATGAAGGCTCACTGCGACCAGTCCACGGTGATGCCCGCGCCCTGGCCCGAGTGCGACACAATGAACGCCATCTGGTGTCTCGACGACATCGACGAGGGCAACGGCGCCACCCGCTACCTGCCCCACAGCCACCGCTTCACCGATTGGAGCGCGGTGCCCGATCATCCTGAGCTCGACATGGTGGCCTTCGAGGCCGCGGCCGGGTCGGTCATCTTGATGGACGGTCGCATGTGGCACACCTCGGGCCCCAACCGCAGCCGCGATCGCGAACGAGCACTGTTGTTCGCCTTCTACAGCCGGTCCTACATCCGCCTCCAGAACAACTGGTTCCAGTCGTTGAGCGACACGACGCAGGCCGAACTCTCCCCGCAGCTGCGGCACTGGCTCGGCCTGAGCAGTGGAAACATGGCCCACGGCACGTACCTGACGGCCGGTGTGCCCCGTCCCGACCAGGTGTGATCGGCGTCATATACGGCGAAGCCGGCGCAACCTAGGGTTGGGGCATGACGGTCACCGACGATGCCCCGTTCTTCAACCCGCTCCAGGACGGGTACATGG
>JBPCTQ010000082.1:0-5776 GCA_051011595.1 Acidimicrobiales bacterium | reverse complement strand
ATGCCGACGCTGGCCCATCGGGTGTGGCCCAGCACCACCGTTCGGGCATCGGGGTGCGACAGGACCCGGGCCAGCAGGTGGTCGCTGCCGATGGCCGACCGCAGCACGGCGGTGTTGTCGCCCAGCTCACCGATCTCGGCGGCGGCTTTGTAGACGAAGCTCAACAAACCATCGACCTGGTGCACCGAGCGGTGCCCGAACAGCGGGTCGTCGCGTTCGGCCAGCGCGGCGACGAGCGCCCGGTCGTCGGGACGCAGACCGTGGGTGCGCACCAACAGGTGGAGACCGGCGCTGTCGCGACCGCGGACCGCCAGGCGGTCGAGGGCCGACAGTGCTTCCTGCACCGACAACATGGTGGCCACCTGGGCGGCACCGGCGTCGGTGCCACAGAGGTCGACCACCGCAGCGGCCGTGCGGAGACGATCGCGGTGGATGGACCAGTTGGCGTCCTTCAGGCGGATGACCGCGGCGTTGAGTGCTTCGAGCTCGGTGCCATCGATTCGACCCTCGTCGAGCTCGGACTCGAGTCGGCGCAGCTCGGCGTCGACAACCGCCGCCTGCTGGGTGATCTCCGAGACCAGGGCTGGAGTGGCGATCAGGCATTGCACACCGGCCAGACCCGAGAGCAGCCCATTGACCTCGTCGAGCGAGTTGGCCGCCGCCACCAGCACCTGCTGGTCGGGTTCAGCGTCGGCCAGCAGCTGCGCCGCCGAGCTCAGGAGCTCACTGATGTCGTCCGGATTCGGGACCGCACGGGTCGAGTCCGAGCGCACAACCGCGATGATGCCGCACATGAACCAGATCCTCCTCGAGCCCGAACGGAGTCAGTCTACGAGAGCCGTCGGGCCGGCCGGTGGCGGCACCAAGACGAACCGCCGGCACCGCCCACGACCATCAGCGCCGGCCGGCGTTGGCCTGCACCACCTCGACCAGCTGATCGGCCAATGCCTGGGCGTGATCGGCTTCCTCGGCCTCGACCATGACCCGCACGAGCGGCTCGGTTCCCGATGGCCGGACCAGCACCCGCCCGCGACCGTCGAGCTCGGCGTTGACCGATGCCACGGCGGCATCCAGGAAGGCCAGATCGTCGGGGACCCGGTCGACCCGCACGTTTTCGAGCACCTGCGGGAGTCGGTGCATTGCCTCGTCGGCCAGCTGGGCCAGCGGAACCCCACGGCGGTGCACCACGTCGAGCAGCTGCACCGCAGTCAACAGCCCGTCGCCAGTCGTGGCCAGATCACCGAAGATCACGTGTCCTGACTGCTCGCCACCGAGGGACCAGCCGCCCCGGTCGAGCGCTTCGAGCACATATCGATCGCCGACCCTGGTGTCGACCACGGTGATCGATCGTTCGGCCATCCCGAGTCGGAACCCGAGGTTGGTCATCACGGTGACCACCACGGTGTCGTCGGGCAGCAACGACCGGGCCTGCCGGTCGATGGCGCAGATGGCGATGATCTGATCACCGTCGATGAGTCGACCGGTGTGGTCGACGGCCACCACCCGGTCGGCGTCCCCGTCGAAGGCGAATCCCAGCTCGGCCCCGGACTCGATCACGCGGGCCTGGAGCGACTCGGGGTGGTTGGACCCGCACCGGTCGTTGATGTTCTCACCGTCGGGAACGGCGTGCATCACATCGAGGGCCACCCCGAGCTCTTGAAACACGGTGGGAGCGGTTCGCACGCTGGCCCCGTTGGCGCAGTCGATGACCACTTCGTGGCCGTCGAAGCGTCGGCCTCGCACCGATCCGACGACGGCGTCCATGTAGCGCCGCACGTAGGCATCGGCGTCGCTGTCCTCGGCCGCCCTGCCACCCCCGCTGGTTGGTTGCTCGTCGTGGTCGAGATGGGCCTGGATCTCGGCCTGCACCCGGTCGTCGAGTTTGCGGCCGCCGGCCGCGAAGAGCTTGATGCCGTTGTCGGACCAGGGGTTGTGGGAGGCGGAGATCACCGCACCGGGCCGATCGTCGAGCGCACACAACTTGGCGACGGCCGGCGTCGGCGCCACCCCCAACAACACGCTGCGGGCGCCGACGTCGTCGAGACCGGCGGCCAGTGCGGCCTGGAATTCAGGGCCCGACACGCGGGTATCACGACCGATGTAGAAGCTGTCACCCAGCTCGGCGGCCGCGGCTCGGCCCAGCGCTCGGACGTAGGCCGGCGTGATGTCGACGTGGGCGCGGCCGCGCACGCCATCGGTTCCGAAACGAGGTCCTCGCATCGACTCCCCCATCGGCGATGCTGGGCGTTAGCTGAGTCGGAGCCGACTCAGCGCTTGGAGTACTGCGGAGCCTTGCGGGCCTTCTTCAGGCCGTACTTCTTGGATTCCTTCTTGCGGTCGTCGCGAGTGAGGAATCCGGCTCGCTTCAGCGGCTCTCGCAGCTCGGGATCGAGGTCGCACAACGCTCGGGCGATTCCCAGACGAACGGCGCCGGCCTGGCCGGTGGGGCCACCACCGTGCACCGACACATCGATGTCGTAGGCCTGGTCGGTCTCGGTGATCTTGAGCGGCTCGACCAGGTGCATGAGATGGGTGTCGGACGGGAAGTAGTCGGCCGCGGTCTTGTCGTTGACCGTGATGGCGCCATCACCGAGACGCACGCGAACACGGGCGATGGCCCGCTTGCGGCGGCCGGTGGCAGAGGTGAGCGGTTGCGACATAGGTTCCTCAGTCGGTGACCCGGGACCGGGCGTGGTCGAAGACGAGCGGCGTCGGCTGCTGCGCGTCGTGGGGATGGCTGGGTCCGGCGTAGACCTTCAGCTTCTTGAGCTGAGCCCGGCCGAGGCGGGTCTTGGGGAGCATGCCGCGGATGGTGGAGCGAATGGCTTCGGCCGGCTTGTCGTCGAGAAGATCGGCGTAGGTCCGCGCCTTGATGCCACCGGGGTATCCGGAGTGGCGGTACATGATCTTCTTCTCGGCCTTGTCGCTGGTGAGCACGACCTTGTCGGCGTTGATGATCACCACGTGGTCACCGGTGTCGACGTGGGGGGCGAAGGTGGGCTTGTGTTTCCCGCGCAGGACTCGAGCGACCTCGGTGGAGAGGCGGCCGAGCACCATGCCTTCGGCATCGACAACGTGCCAGGCACGTTCGATCTCGGCGGTCTTGGGGGTGTAGGTGGACACAGTTTTCTCAGAGTTCTCAGGGGTATCGACGTCGAGGGCGACCGCTCAACGCTAACGGTGGAGGGGGCCAACGACAACACGCGCCGAACCCGGTCGATCAGTCGACGAAGAACAACAGACGAGGGAAGAATCCGCCACCACCCAACCCGTATTCGGCCCGTTGACCACTCTCGGTGTGGTGGACCACCAACCCGACCGAACCCACGCAGGCATACACCGCTTCCTCGGGTGACCAGGCAAAGGCTCGATCGCTGCAGTCGGTGGTGATCTCGGCCCCGGTCTCGACATCGACGAGAACGGTTCGGTGGGAGTCGTCGAGGTAGTCGACAACCGCCATGTACCGATCGTCGCCGGAGGTGACCACTCGATCCATTCTGTTGTCGGGAGCGGCGTCCACCGCGCCGTCGGGGAACGGCGAAGGTGCGGGTTCACCGCTGGTGATGTCGATCCATTCCTTCGAACACTCGTCGTTGGGAAAGGCGAAGAACTCACCGCCAGGCGGGCATCGGGCGGCCAGCAACGTGTGGCCCACACGGGCAACCGGCACAAGGCCCGGGTACTCGACGTACCGTTCCGCGTCGGCGGTGAGCAGCCAGGTCGAGGACGCGCCCTCGCGGTACACCTCGGCGCCGAGCGGTGCCCCGGTCGTCTCCACTGCTCGATGGGTGGTGCCATCGAGGCTTCGTTCGATCCATCGAAACGACGGCGGACCGGCACCATCGGATGGCTCACTGACCTGCCCGACCCAGAACCGATCTTCGATCGAGGAGGGGGCAACCAGATCACCCTGAGCGGTGACCTCGAAGGACGGTTCGCTGGTGTCGACGGCCACGACCACACCCTGCCCGGCGACGGGCATACCGTCGCTGTCGGGACCACTGGCGTAGAGGAGCGTGTCGCCCACGGGCACCGTCGGCTCGAACTCCAGAGGTTCGGCGGGCACGTCGAACTCGGCCACCTCGCCCGTTTCGAGATCGACGATCCGGGCCGCCTTGTCGACCAACACCACTCGGCCCGCCGTCTCGAGGTCTCCGGCGATCCGGCCAACCGGTGTCGACCGCGGTGGTCCACCCGTGGCCGGCACACTCGCCTCGACCGGCACCGACCGCGTATCGGGCGGCGAGGTGGACTCCGATGAGCAGGCTGCGGCCAGAACCAGAACCAGACCGCAGGACCACCGCACCATGCTCGAACGGTACCGGTGCGACCACCCGCCGACCGGGCAGGCGGGGCTACTTCTTGTCGGCGAAGTATTCGATGGCCCGGGTCATGACCTCGTCGCCGGCCTTGTCGACCGAGCCCGCGTCGAACGGGGGCTGGGGGTCGTATTCGATCATGAGCTGCATGGCCTCGGCCGCGGTCTTGTCGACCAGCAGTTCGGAGAGCCGCAGGGCCATGTCGATGCCCGACGACACACCGGCGGCAGTCAGGATGTGTTCGTCGAGGTGTTCGACGACCCGTTCGCCGGTAGGGGTGGCGCCGTAGTCCTCGAGGATGTCGTAGGCCCCCCAATGGGTTGCCGCGGTGAGGCCGTCGAGCAGCTCGGCGGCGGCGAGCACCAGTGATCCGGTGCAGACGGACGTGGTGAACCGGGTGGTGGGGTGCACCTTCTGGATCCAGCTGATGATGGGGTTGTCGTCGTCGGCGATCAGCGGCCGGGTGCCCTGGCCACCGGGCACCACCACCACGTCGGGCGAGGGCACCTCGTCGTAGGTGGCATCGATGGTGAGCCCCAGGAAACCGTTGTCGCTGCGCACCTCTCCCTTCTGCTCACCGACGAAGACGACGGTGGCATCGGGCAGCCGTTGCAGGACCTCGTAGGGGCCAATGGCATCGAGGACGGTGACCTGGGGGAACAGGGCAATGGCGATCTGCATGATGGGAACTCTCCACTAGTTGAGAACAGATTGGCGGCGATAGTGATCGGGTGACACGCCCAGGCGACGGTGGAACGAGCGGCGCAGGGTCTCGGTGGTGCCGAATCCGCAGCGCCGAGCGATCTCGCTGAGCCCCACCGGCTCGACCTCGAGCAGCTGGCGGGCGGCGTCGATGCGGATGGCTTCGACGTACCGTCCGGGGGTCTGGCCCACCTCGACGCGGAAGCGGCGGGTGAAGTGGCGTTCGGAAAGGCCCACCCGATCGGCCAAACGGGCCACCGAGTGGTCGGCCGCCGGGTCGCCGTGCACCAGCCCGCAGGCCTCGCGGATGGGATCGGACGCCGCCGGTTCGGCCCAGACCGGTGCGGCGAACTGGGTCTGCCCGCCCGCCCGGTGCAACGGCACCACCAGTACGCGCGCCACCCACTGGGCCACCTCGGGCCCACAGTCGTCGGCCACCAGGGCCAGGCACAAGTCGATGCCGGCGGTGACCCCGGCCGAGGTCCACAGGTTGCCGTCGTGGATGTAGATGGGATCGGCGTCGACCTCGACGCGGGGGTAGGCACGAGCCAGCGCCTCGGCTCGCTGCCAGTGGGTGGTGACCCGGCGCCCGTCGCACAGGCCGGCCTCGGCTGCGAAGAACACACCACTGCACACGGTGGCCACCCGTCGGGTTCGGTGGGCGGCGCCGGCCAACCATGCCGAAACCGGCTCCACCACCAGCGGGTCGCGGCTGCCGTCACCGCCGGGAACCACGATGGTGTCGATCGGGTGGT
>JBPCTQ010000081.1:0-8494 GCA_051011595.1 Acidimicrobiales bacterium | reverse complement strand
CGGCACTACCAGAACGAGGGGTTTGGCCATCACCGAGCTGCGGTGGGCCCAGAACTAGCGTCGGGTTCGATGGTCGACCCCGTCACCGACGACTCCACCGAAATGCGGTTCGGTATGCCCTCGTGGGTGTTCCGGGCCATTTTGGTGTTTTTCGGCGTCACCATCGCCTGGTTCTACGTGCGGGGGGTGCTGTCGAGCCTCCGGCCGCTGTTCATCATCCTCGCCATCTCGTTCTTCTTGAGTTTCGCCATCGAACCGGTGGTCAACCGCCTCGAACGGGTCGGCATCCGGCGCGGGATCGGCACCTGGATCGTGTTCCTGGCGCTCATCGGCCTCGGTACCGGATTCGGCTTCGCCGTCGGCACCGCCTTGGCCGAGCAGATCAACCAGTTCGTCGACGATGCCCCCAACACCATCGACAGCCTCGAGAAATGGCTCCAGGACAACGTTGATCAGAGCTTCGACCTGTCCGACCTCGAGAGCCAGTTCCTCGACGAAGGTGAGCTACGGAACCAACTCACCAACCTGGCCGGCAACCTGCTCGACTTCGGCGCCACGTTGTTGTCAGGCCTGCTCCAGGCCTTCACCATCGCCCTGTTCACCTGGTATCTGGTGGCCGAGGGGCCCGAGCTGCGTCGCAAGATCTGCACCCTGTTGCCACCCAACCAGCAGCGCGAGGTGCTGCGAGCGTGGAACCTGGCCATCGCCAAGACCGGCGGCTACATCCTCAGTCGCGGCATCCTGGCCCTGTTGTCGGCCCTGGCCCATTGGATCGCGTTCCTCATCATCGACATCCCCGCCCCCCTGGCCCTGGCCCTGTTCGTCGGAGTGGTCAGTCAGTTCATCCCCGTGGTCGGCACATACATCGCCGGCGCCGTCCCCATTGCCGTGGCGGTAGCCGACGAACCGATCAACGGACTCTGGGTGCTGGTCTTCGTGATCGTCTACCAGCAGATCGAGAACTACGTGTTCGGGCCCCGTATCCAGGCCCGAACGATGGAGATCCACGTGGCCCTGGCGTTCGGAGCGGTGATCGCCGGCGGCTACATCCTGGGACCCATCGGCGCGCTGCTCGGTGTGCCCGCCGCGGCCACCATCCAGGCCTTCGCGTCGACCTATCTCCAGCACTACGAGCTGGTCGACGGCGCCGAGGACCTGCCGTGAAGCAACGAGCACCCAGAGCACCATCCGGATGAGCGACTTCGGAGCCTTCGTTCGCGAGTCGCTGGTCGGCTCACCCGGGCTCGGACCAGGACCCGAAGAGGAATCCCTCGACGACCGAGTGGCGATCCTCGATGTCCGCATGAAGACCGTGCGGTCGATCCTGTGGCTCGGGGTCACCGTGATGGCGGTTGTGGCGGTGGCCATGATCGTGCTGCTGGTCGGCGCCGACAGCACCACCGACACCAAATGGCTGGTGCTCTACGGCTCGGTGTTCGTCGCCGCCATGTTGGCCATCGCCATGGTGAAACTCTGGCACTTCCACATGCAGGCCGACACGGCCAACCTGAAGGAGATCCTGCGCCTCCAGGCGATGGTCGTCGGTGGCACATCACCGAACTCGCCCTGAAAACGGCGAGTGGCGCCGGTGCGAGACCGGCGCCACTCGTTGGGGTTCTCGTACCGACTACTGCTCGCGTCGTCGGGTGAAGCGGGTCGCTCCCACCAGCAGCGCACCGAGGGTGAGCAATACCAGCGCCAGCTGCACCAGCTGAGCGGTGGACGCACCGGTGAAGGCCAGCGGTCCACTCGGGCCCGAAGACGATGCCGTGGCGACGGTGACCGTCACCTGGTCGGCGTTGTTGGTTTCGGTCACCTCGACGGTCCCGTCGAGGGCCTCGACCGTGGCTGTCGTGACGAAGGTGCCGGCCGAATCGGCCGTCGCCACCACCGAGATCGGCGGCAGTTCCTCACCCGGCAGCACCACACCGGTGTACACACACTCGACCTCCTGGCCGCTGTGGGTGCACTCCCAACCCTCACCCGTCGCACTCACGAAGGTGGTGTTGGGCGGCAACACCTGGTTGACCACCACACCGTCGACCGGGCCGTTGCCGGTGTTGGTGACGGCGATGGTGTACACCAACTCGTCTCCGATCGAGGGGTTGGGGTCATCGACGGTCAGCTCGATGGCCAGGTCGTTCTCGGCGTCGGGCATGCCGGCGTCGATATCGGTCACGTCCTCGCCCACCGAGACCGACACCGGTACTCGGCCGGTGACGATGTCAGGATCACTGTCGACACCGTCGTCGCCGGCGTCCTGGGGGCTGAGAACCTTGCCGTCAGGCCGCTCGAATTCGACCTCGTAGTCGCCGGGCAGCACGTCGTCGAACCGGTACGAGCCGTCGGGGCCGGTGGTGGTGGTCGCCACCACGTTGCCGTCGGCATCGAGCAGGTTCACCGTCACTTCGGCGACACCCGGCTCGTTGGCATCGTCGACACCATCACCATCGAGGTCGTCCCACACCCGGCCGGCCACGGTCGACCCGTGCTCGCCGAAGTTGTTGCCGGGCACGTCGTCATCGACGACGGTCACGGTCAACTCGTTGGGAGTGCTCGAGGCGTACTGGGACGGCTGACCCTGCACCACGGTGTACTCACCGGCCGCCACCGGCGGGAACTCGTAGGCACCGTTGGCATCGGTTTCGGTGGTGGCCACCACGTTGCCGTCGGCGTCGAGCAGCGTCACCGTGACCCCCGCCAGCTCGTTGGTCTCCTCGGGGTCGATCACACCATCGCGGTCGGTGTCGACCCAGGTGGTACCGCTGATCACGTAACCGAGCTCACCGAAGTCGTAGTCGGTCTCATCGGAACCGGCCGCCAGCACGATGCCCGACACCTCGTCGTTCACCGAGTTGTCACCACCGGCGGTGCCGACGAGGTCGGCTCCGTCGGCGTAATGCGCCGGCTGGGTCTCGATCACGGTGTACGTGCCCGAGATGAGATTCTCGAACAGGTAGCCGCCGTCGGCACCGGTTGTGGTGGTCAGGCTCACCAGGTTCCCCAGGTCGTCGGTACCGGTGAGGGTCACGTTCACACCCTCGATTCCGGTGTCGCCCGAACCCTGTGTGCCGTCCTGGTCGGCGTCGTGGAACACCGTTCCGGCAATCGACCCGGTGGTCTCGTCGAAGTCGTAGCCGGTGGCGTCGACCCCGGCATCCAACACGATGGCGGAGACGACGTCGTCGACCGAGTCGTCACCACCCACCGAACCAGCAACCTCCCCACCGTCGGCGTAACCGACGGGCTGGGTCTCGGTCACGCTGTAGTCACCGGGAAGGAGGTCATCGAAGCGGTACTCGCCGTCGACATCGGTCGTGGCGGTCAGGTTCACCGGGTTGCCCAGATCATCAGTGCCCGTCAGGGTGACGGTCACGTTCTCGATGGGGTTGGCGAAGTCGTCGACGACAGAGCCCGAGATCGAACTGGGCGCCAGTTCGGCGAAGTCGTAGTCGGTGGCGTCGGTGGCCGGAGCCAGCACGATGCCACTGATCTCGTCGTTCACGGTGGTGTCGTCACCGCCGGACGTGCCGGCCGTGTCGATGCCGTCGTTGAAGTCGACGGGCTGGGTCTCGGTCACCGTGTAGTCACCGGGACGAAGGTCGTCGAAGCGGTAGTCGCCGTCGACATCGGTCGTGGCGGTCAGGTTCACCGGGTTGCCCAGATCATCGGTGCCCGTCAGGGTGACGGTCACGTTCTCGATCCCGAGCTCGCCCGTGTCCTGTGCACCATTGTTGTCGACGTCGTCGAACACCGAGCCGGCGATCGAGCTGGGTACCAGCTCGCCGAAGTCGTAACCCGTGGCGTCGTCGCCACCGCTGAGGGCAATGGCGCTGATCTCGTCGTTGATCGACGTGTCGTCGCCACCAGCGGTTCCGGCGGTGTCGATGCCATCGAAGTAGCCGGTCGGCTGGGTCTCGGTCACGGTGTACGCACCCGAGATCAGATCGTCGAAGCTGTAGCGGCCGTCGACATCGGTGGTCGTCGTCAGGCTCACCACGTTGCCCAGATCGTCGAATCCGGTGAGGGTGACCGTGACGTTGTCGATGCCCAACTCGGTGATGAACTGGGACCCGTCGTTGTTGGCGTCCTCGAACACGGTGCCGCTGATCGAACCCCGGGTCTCGTCGAAGTCGTACCCGGTTGCATCGGTGGCCGAAGCCAACACGATGGCCGAGATGACGTCGTTCACCGAGTCGTCGCCGCCGATGGAACCGGCGGTCTCGCCGCCATCGCCGTATCCGATCGGCTGCGTCTCGGTCACCGTGTAGGTACCCGGCCGCAGACCGGCGAAGCTGTAGCCACCACCGACATCGGTGGTTGTCGTGAGCAGCACCGGATTGCCGAGGTCATCGGTGCCCGAGAGGGTGATCGTGGTGTTGGGAATCCCGTTCCCACCATCGTCGACCACCGACCCCGACACCGAGCTGGCCTGCAGCTCGCCGAAGTCGTAGCCCGTGGCGTTCTCGCCACCGCTGAGGGCAATGGCGCTGATCTCGTCGTTCACCGACGTGTCATCACCCCCGGCGGTTCCGGCGGTGTCGATGCCGTCGAGATGACTGCCCGGTTGGGTCTCGGTCACCGTGTAGGTGCCCGAGATCAGATCGTCGAAGCTGTAACGGCCGTCGACATCGGTGGTCGTCGTCAGGCTCACCAGGTTGCCCAGGTCGTCGACACCGGTGAGGGTCACGGTGACGTTGTCGATGCCCAACTCGGTGATGAACTGGGAACCGTCGTTGTTGGTGTCCTCGAACACGGTGCCGGCTATCGAACCTCGGGTCTCGTCGAAGTCGTAACCGGTGGCATCGGTGGCCGAAGCCAACACGATGGCCGAGATGACGTCGTCGACCGAGTCGTCGCCACCCAACGACCCGGCGGTCTCGCCGCCGTCGCCGTATCCGATCGGCTGCGTCTCGGTCACCGTGTAGGTACCCGGCCGCAGACCAGCGAAGCTGTAGTCACCATCGACATCGGTGACCGTGAAGGCGGTCACCGGGTTCCCCAGATCGTCCGTGCCCGTGAGGGTCACGATGACGTTCTCGATGCCGTTGCCGCCGTCGTCGACGACAGAGCCCGAGATCGAACTGGCCGTCAATTCACCGAAGTCATACCCACCGGCGTTGCGGCCACCAGGGAGCGAGATGGCGCTGATCTCGTCGTTCACCGACGTGTCGTCACCGCCCACTGCCCCCGCCGAATCGATGCCGTCGAGATAGGCCGCCGGTTGGCTCTCGGTCACCGTGTAGACGCCGCCGATCAGGTTGCGGAAGCGATACCGGCCATTGGCGTTGGTGGTTCGGGTCAGCGAGACCAGGTTGCCCAGATCGTCGATGCCCGTGAGGGTGACGGTCACGCCCTGGATGCCGGGTTCACCCGGGTCCTGCACGCCGTCGTTGTCGATGTCTTCGAAGACGGTGCCGCGAATGCGGCCTCGGGTCTCGTCGAAGTCGTAGTCGGTGGCGTCGGTCGCGGCCGGCAACACGATGGCCGAGATGACGTCGTCGACCGAGTCGTCGCCGCCCAACGACCCGGCGGTCTCGCCGCCGTCGCCGTATCCGATCGGCTGCGTCTCGGTCACCGTGTAGGTGCCCGGCCGCAGGACAGCGAAGCTGTAGTCACCATCGACACCGGTGGTCGTGGTGGCCGATACCGGGTTGCCCAGGTCGTCGGTCCCCGTCAGGGTCATGGTCGTGTTGGGAATCCCGTTCCCACCATCGTCGACCACCGACCCCGAGATCGAGCTCGGGCTCAGCTCACCGAAGTCGTAGCCGGTGGCGATCGTGTCGGTGGCCAGGTCGATGGCGGAGACAGTGTCGTTCACCGAGCCGTCACCACCCTCGCTACCCACGCTGTCGATTCCGTCGAGGTACGGGAAGGGTGTGGTCTCGGTGACGGTGTACATACCCGGTCGGAGGTTGGGGAACGAGTAGTCACCGCCCGCATCGGTGGTCGTGGAGAGGTTCACGAACCCGCCCAGGTCGTCGATGCCGGTGAGGGTGACGGTGGCGTTCTCGATACCGGCTTCACCGGCGTCCTGGATGCCATCGTTGTCGTCGTCTTCGAACACGGTGCCGTCGATCGAGCTGGGCACCAGTTCGGCGAAGTCGTAGCCGGTGGCGTTCTGGCCGCCCCCGAGTGCGACACCACTGATCTCGTCATCGACGGAGGCGGCGTCGCCTCCGGCGGTGCCGGCCGTGTCGATGCCATCGGCGAAGCCGGCGGGCTGGGTCTCAGTCACGGTGTAGGTACCCGACAGCAGATCGTCGAAGCTGTAGTTGCCGTCGACGTCGGTCGTGGTGCTGAGCGAGACCCCGTTCCCGAGATCGTCGGTTCCGGTGAGGGTCACCACGACGTTCTCGATTCCGACCTCGGCGCCGTTCTGGACGCCGTCGTTGTTGGTGTCCTCGAAGACCGAACCGGCGACCGAACCCCGCGTCTCGTCGAAGTCGTACCCGGTGGCGTTGGTGCCCACCGGCAGGTTGACGGCGCTGATCACGTCGTTGACGGTGTCGTCGCCGCCGGCGGTACCGGCCGACTCGCCGCCATCGCCATACCCGACGGGCTGCGTCTCGGTCACCGTGTAGAGCCCGGCCAGGAGGCCTTCGAAGATGTAGTCACCGTTGGTGTCGGTGGTCGTGCTCACGTTGATCAGGGTGCCGGCGGCGTCGATACCGGTGAGGGTCACCGTGGTGTTGACGATGCCGACTCCGTCGTCGTCGACGACCGTGCCGGCGATCGAGCTACTGACCTCATCGAAGTCGTAGCCCGTCGCGGTGGTGCCCGGTGTCAACACGATGTTGGACACCACGTCGTCGACGGTGTCGTCGCCGCCCACCGAGCCGGCTGACTCGCCGCCATCGTCATACCCGACTGGCTGCGTCTCGGTCACCGTGTAGGTGCCCGGACGCAGGATGGCAAAGACGTAGTCGCCGTTGCCGTCAGTGGTGGTGCTGAGGTTGACCGAGCTGCCCAGGTCATCGGTGCCGGTGAGGGTGATGGTGGCGTTGGGGATTCCGGTGCCGTGGTCATCGACCACCGACCCCGCGATCGACGATGCGGGGATCTCGCCGAAGTCATAGTCGGCGCCGCTCACGCCCAGGCCCAAGGTGATGGCACTGAACTCGTCGTTGACGGTGTCATTGCCGCCGAGTGACCCGACCGCGTCGGTGCCGTCGAGGTACGGGAAGGGCTGGGTCTCGGTGATGACGTAGGTACCGGGCCGCAGGCGATCGAAGATGTAGTCGCCGTCACCATCGGTGGTGGTGGTGAGGTTGACGGTGTTGCCGCCATCGTCGGTTCCGGTCAGGGTGACCGTGGCTCCGGGGATACCCGACTCGGCGCCGTTCTGCGTGCCGCCATTGTCGTCGTCTTCGTACACGGTTCCGGCCAGGTCCGACGGGGGGATCTCGGCGAAGTTGTTGCCCACCGAGCTGGCCTCCAAGCCCAGGGTGATCGAATGGCTGTCGTCACCGTTGCCGGTGGCGTTGGTGCCCGGAGTGTCCATGCCATCGAGGTAGACCGCCGGCTGGGTCTCGTCCACGGTGTAGTCGCCCGCGGCGATGTTCGGGAACGAGTAGGTGCCGTCGTTGGCGGTCACCGTGGAGGCCGAGACCGGGTTGCCGGCCAGGTCGGTGCCGGTGAGGGTCACGGTGACCCCGCCCAGACCGGTGTCACCGTCGCCGGCATCAAGGGTGCCGTCGTCGCCCCGGTCGGCGATCACGGTTCCCGAAATGGTGCCCCGGGGTGGTTCCAGGCCGAAGTCGGCGTCGGCGACGTTGCCTCCACCGCTGTTGTCGACCACCGTCGTGCCATCGGGGGTGGGGTCTCGATCAACAGTGTTGGTGTAGCCCGCCGGCGGCGCCACGGTGACTCCCCAGAAGGCGTAGGGAACGACTTCGGTGAACGTGTACGCACCGTTGGCATCGGTGGTGACGGTGTCGACCACGTTGCCGGCCTGGTCGGTGAGGTTCACGGTGACGCCGGGGAGGCCCGGCTCACCCGGGTCCCGCACGCCGTCGCCGTCGACGTCGGCGAACACCAGGTCGCCGATGGTGAGGGTGCCGGTGCAGGCCGAGAAGGTGTTGACCCGCACGGCATGGTTGTTGGAGTGGGCGTTGCCCGCCGGATCGAGTGGGGCGGGGGCGGGGTAGGTGGCGCTGGGTTCGACCAGCGCCTCGGCCGGACCGCTCGAGTAGGCGAAGGAGAACGACGTCACCGGTTCAGTGGTGGAGAGCTCGACGGTTCCGTTGGGATCGGCCGGGCCGAGGTTGTGGTTCTCGCCCACCCGGTAGTAGCCGGCTACCGAGCTGGGACCGGTGATCACCGGTCGGCTGCCGCCGAGCGCCGTCATGTTGAATCCGACCGGCACGCCGCCGCGCTCGGCACTCAGTTCGATCTCGTCCTGGAACGAGTCATGTGGTTCACTCGGGCCGGCGCCGAGACCAATGGAATCGATGTCGCTGATGGGGAAGTTGGGGATGAGCACCGGCTGGTT
>JBPCTQ010000080.1:0-9783 GCA_051011595.1 Acidimicrobiales bacterium | reverse complement strand
CCGGTGGGTGTCGATCCCGAGCTGTTCCGACCCATCGACGGGGTGACGCGCGCACCCGGCCGCCTGGTCACCACGGCCAGCGCCGATGTCGCCATGAAGGGGCTCACGTACCTGCTCGACGCGGTGGCCAAGCTCCGTACCGAGCGCCACATCGAACTCACCATCATCGGCCGCCCCAAGGAAGGAGCCAGCCTCGACAAGCTGCGGGCCCTCGGACTCGAAGACTGCGTCGAGTGGGTCAGTGGTGTGCCCGACGAACGAATCGTCGAGCTCTACTCCGAAGCCGAACTGGCGGTGGTGCCCTCGCTGTACGAGGGGTTCTCGCTCCCCGCCATCGAGGCCATGTGCTCGGGTGTTCCCCTGGTGGCCACCACCGGTGGGGCCCTGCCCGAGGTCACGGGTACCCACAACGAGACGTGCTTCCAGGTGCCACCCGGCGATGCCGACGCCCTGGCCCGCCAGATCGGGGAGGCACTCGACCAGCCCGAGCTCCGCAATCGGGTGGGTGCGGCCGGACGGCAACGAGTCATCGACAACTGGAGCTGGCGCCATACCGCCATCGCCACGGTCGAACAGTACGAGCTGCTGCTCAAGGAGCACGGGAACCGCTGATGCTCACTGTCGACTACGACCGGCTGGGTTTGCGCGCCGGCGAGCTCATGCTCGATCTGGGATGCGGCTTCGGGCGCCATGCCTACGAGGCCGTGCGCCGGGGGGCCGATGTCATCGCCTGCGACATGGCTCACGACGAGTTGGTCGAGATCGCCAAGATCATGGCCGTCATGGAGAACGACGGTGAGGTGCCCGACGGCACCGTCTGCAAGTCGGCCAACGGCGACGCCACCATGTTGCCCTTCGACGACGCCACCTTCGATCGCATCATCGCTTCGGAGGTCATGGAACACGTCCCCGACGACACCGCGGCGTACACCGAGTTGGCTCGGGTTCTGCGCCCGGGCGGCACCATCGCCGTCACCGTGCCGTCGTGGTTGCCCGAGAAGATCTGCTGGGCGCTCAGCGACGAGTATCACGCTCCGGCGGTGGTTGGCGGCCATGTGCGCATCTACACCGAACGCCAGGTACGCCGGAAGTTCCGTGAGGCCGGGCTGTCACCCGTCGGCGCCAGCCATGCTCACGCCCTCCATTCGCCGTATTGGTGGCTACGATGCGCCGTTGGCCCCAATCAGCCGGTGGAAGACAACCGCTTGGTGTCGGCCTACAACAAACTGCTCACCTGGGAAATCACCAAGAATCCGGTGGCCACCCGGGTGGCCGACAAGCTGCTCAACCCGCTGATCGGCAAGAGCCTGGTGGTCTACGCCACCAAACCCATTTCTGTCATCGCCCCCGCACCCACGGAGACATCGCATGTCGCTGCCTGACGTACCCGGCATCCTCACCGCCGATGATCTGCGCCGCACCGGCGAAGGAATCGCCCAGTGGCAGCTGCCCAGTGGCATGGTGCCGTGGTTCCCCGGCGGTCACGCCGACCCGTGGAACCACGTCGAGGCGGCCATGGCCATGGACCTGGTGGGGTTACGAGCCGAGGCCGAGGCGGCCTATCAGTGGTTGGTCGACATCCAGCGGCCCGACGGGTCGTGGCACCAGTACTACCTCGAACACGAGGTCGAGCAGGAGAAGCTCGACGCCAACGTCATCGCCTACCTGGCCACCGGCGTGTGGCATCACTACCTGCTCACCGGCGACGAAGGGTTCGTCGAAACCATGTGGCCGGTGGTCGAGCGAGCCATCGAGTTCGTGCTCGACCTCCAGCAACCCCGTGGCGAGATCCTGTGGGCCCGCCACACCGATGGCACGCCGTGGTCGTTCGCCCTGCTCACTGGCTCGTCGAGCATCTGTCACAGCCTGCGATGTGCCATTGCGGTGGCCGAGCACCTGGGTCACGAACGTCCCGACTGGGAGCTCTCCCTCGGCCGCCTGGCCGAGGTCATCCGCACCCGGCCCGACGATGCCTTCGCCCCCAAACACCGCTGGGCCATGGACTGGTACTACCCAGTGCTGAGCGGAGCCATCACCGGCGACGCCGCCCGCGACCACCTGGCCGAGCGCCGCGACACCTTCGTCATGGACGGCAAGGGCGTGCGCTGTGTCAGCGACCGCCCGTGGATCACTGCGGCCGAGACCTGCGAATGCATGATGGCCTACCTGCTGGTGGGCGAACACGACTTCGCCGCCGACCTGTTCAGCTGGGTGCAGAACCTGCGCGACGACGACGGGCACTACTTCACCGGCATCGTCTACCCGCAACTGTCGCACTTCCCGGCCGGTGAACGCTCCACCTACACCGACTCGGCCATCATCCTGGGCGCCGATGCCCTCACTCGCAGCAGCGCCGCATCGGGCCTGTTCGTCGACCACTCCACGTTGCCACCCATCATCGAGGTGGCCGACGACGTGCGCGACCCCAGCCTCGACTAGCTCGACTGGCGGCGGCGCACGTAGAAGGCGGCCAGCCCCACACCCAGCAGTCCGGCGGCCACGGCGGCCCCGACCCATGCCCGATTCGACGTCGACCGAGGATCGGGAGCAGGCGCGGCCTGGGCGGCGGGCCCTGCGGTCACTCCGACAGCCACCAGTGACTCGGCTGTCGCCGCGCTCGGCGGCGCCTCGGTGGTGGCAGGAGCGGCGGTCACCGGTGCAGCGCTGGTGGTCGACGAAGGCACCGTCGAGGGAACCGGCGACGGTGCGGCGCCCGCCACCACGGTGAAGGCCCCCCAGGTGATGTCACCCAAGGTGGTGGTGCACGGGTCGTTGCAGTGCAGGATCTCGTATTCACCGGGCGCCACGTCGGGCAACACGAACTCGAGGGTGGCGCTGTGGGGACCCCACTTGACCCCACCCGATTCGTACGGGTCGTCGGAGGTGACGATCTCGGCCACCCACACCGCGTCGTCGGGAATCAGCCCGTAGCTGTAGTCGATCTCGTCGTCGGTGAGACGGCGTAGATAGGCCTGGTACGGCCCGTTGGCCGGCGAGCCCAACTGATCGTTGTGGGACCACGCCACCTGGGCCCAGCCGAACACCGTGTCACCCGGCGCGTAGGGATCGCCGTCGAACTCCCAGGTCGATCCGCCGGCCCTCGCAGGAGAGGCCAATCCGAGCATCAGCAGCAGCACCACAAATCCGGCCACCACCACTCTTCTCATGACCCGAGGGTACGCCCTGCCCATGCCGGCGACCAGGGTCCGACCTTCAGGACCCACCCCGACTGGCCCACCAGTTGCGCAGACCGGTCACCCCGCCGGTCAACACCAGACCGACCACCAGAGCCACCGCGAACAACACGGCCGCCAGCACGAGCACGGACACCACGACGAGCTCGATCAGGTTCCACGCCCACGCACCCTCGCTGGCCAGCACCTGCAGGTCCACCCCAACAGTTGACCACGCTGGGGGCGCCGGCCCGGATCAGCCGACCCCGGCGACCAAGGCTCGGCGTTGCTCGTAGGATCAGCGACCGAGGGCTTCGGCCAGACCCTCGGGGTCGGCCACACTCACCCACAATGCCGAGTGGTCACGAGGGCCGATCACCCTGGGGATCTTGTCGATGAACTCGATACACAACCCCCGCTCGTGGTTGGTGCCGAAGGTGAGGCCATCGTCGGCGAAACTCAGCCGCATCCCCACCGCGGTCCACCACCGGTGGGGGCCACTCACCTCGGTGTGGTGCACGTTGGCTTGCGGGGTGCCCACCCGCTTGCGGCCGTACGTGGCGATGAGCTGGCCGTCGTCGGTGAGGGTGACGCCGTCGTCGTCGTCGACACCGAGCAGCTTGAACATCGGCGCCCACCGGCGATCGAGTTGGTACGGGAAGAACATGGTGGTCAGTCTCGCCCGATTCGGCGTCCCAGAGGACTCGGGGTGTCACCCGTCACCACATGGCGGACTGCGCCGGTCCGGCGCCGGCCGCCATGTCGCTCGGCGGGCATGCCCGGTTCAATGCCGGGCCGATTCATCGAGATCGACGCGGTAGCGGCACTCGACTGGTCAGATGCCCGGTCCGGTGCGGCGTAATACCCGCAGCGACCCGACCGAGTCGACCTCGGCGAAGGCCCCGGACTCGATGGCCCGGGTGTAGATCTCGAAGGGAGGACGGCCACCGTCCGCGGGATCGGGAAAGACGTCGTGGATACACAACGTGCCCCCCTCCAGCACCAACGGGACCCAGCTCTCGTAGTCACGATGGGCCGGTTCGTGACCGTGTCCGCCGTCGATGAACAGCAGTCCCAGCTCGGTGGTCCACGCCCGCGACACCGTGGGTGAGTCGCCCACCAGGGCCACGACGGTGCCCTCCAAGCCGGCGTCGTGGATGGCCCGGCGGAACAACGGCAAGGTGTCCATCTTGCCCACCGCCGGATCGACCAGATCGGGTTCGTGCCATTCCCAGCCCGGCTGATTCTCCTCGGATCCGCGGTGGTGGTCGAGGGCGAACAACACACGGTCGGCCTGCTGGGCCGCGGTCCCGAGGTAGATGGACGACTTGCCGCAATAGCTGCCGATCTCGAGCAGCGGCCCCTCGACCATCATCGACGACGCCGCCCGATACAGGGCCAGGCCCTCATCGACCGGCATGAATCCTCGGGCGGCCTCGGCCCGGGCCTGCTGATCGGCGGGCATCGTCATGTCGTTCACCGGCGGGAGGTTACCGCCGGGTGGGGCTCAGGCCGCCAGATCCTCGACCGACCGAGCGGTGCGAAAGCTCCGGCTGGGCAGTGAACGCACGGTGGCGGGACGGGCTCGCCACAACAACCGGTCGAACAACAGGAAACGCAGCACCCACAAGATCCCGAACGCCGACTGGTGAGCGACGTAGATCATGACCTCGCTGTCGTAGCGTCGGCTGGCCGCCAACACCAGCACCGAAGAGGCCAACAGACCGAGCAGGGTGAACAGGGTGAACGGCAGCACCTCGGCGCGCACCCGCACCCGTCCGGCGCGCACCCAGACGTACCGCCGGTTCAACAAGAAGCAGGGCACCGCGGAAGCAACCACGGCCGTGACCGCAGCCGGCACCCCGTGCCAGCCGAGGAATCCGTGGAGGAACACCAACGTGGCCAATCCCAAGAAGATGTTGATCACCGTCACCGCGGCATAACGCACGACCTTGGTCGGCGCCACGGCGCGTGAACGGCGTTGGGGAAGAGCGACGGGCACGGCGCCTGAATCTACCGGGATCGGCCGCCAATCGTGGCTCTTGTGGTCATATCGCCACCCACAGTGGTGTCCGGGGCGCGGATCGAGACCAAGGGTGGCGGTATCCGGATCGGCGCACGAGAGCCACCACACCCCATCGCCCCGCAGTCGGCGAACCACAGGCCAGGATGGGGCCATGCAGAACGCCCTCGATGCCGTCGTCGACCTCCTCGACCTGGAGGTCATCGAAGTCAACATCTTCCGCGGGGTGAGCCCCGACGAGGACCGTCAGCGGGTGTTCGGTGGCCAGGTCGCCGGCCAGGCACTGGTGGCCGCCGCTCGTACCGTCGACAACGGCACCGTCCACTCGTTGCACGCCTACTTCCTGCGACCCGGTGATCCCAAGGCGCCCATCCTCTACGAAGTCGACCGCATCCGCGACGGCCGCTCGTTCACCACCCGTCGGGTGGTGGCCATCCAGCACGGGCGCCCCATCTTCAACCTGGCCGCATCGTTTCACCAGCACGAACCGGGATTCGACCACCAATTCACGATGCCCGAGGTTCCCGATCCCCACTCGTTGCCCGATTTCGCCGAACGGGTGCGGGCCAATCCCAAGGTGCCCGACGACTGGGCCAAAAACCCCCGCCCGATCGACACCCGGTACATCACCTCCACACCGGTCGAACGCGACGAACCGAAACCACCGTTTCAGCAGGTGTGGTTGCGAGCCAACGGCACCCTGCCCGACGACCCCGTGCTGCACACCTGCCTGCTCACCTACGCCTCCGACATGACACTGCTCGACACCACGTTGTTGCCACACGGCACCGGGGCCATCGACGGCGACATCATGATGGCCAGCCTCGACCACGCCATGTGGTTCCACGGACCGTTCCGGGCCGACGAGTGGATGCTGTACGACCAGGACACCCCGTCGAGTGGTGGGGGACGAGGATTGGCGCGCGGACTGGTGTACACCCAGGGGGGCGATCTGATCGCCAGCGTGATGCAAGAAGGACTCATCCGGAGACTCGATTCATGAGCAACAGATTCCGAACCGCTGCCACCCTCATGGTTGGCCTGGCGCTGGTGGCTGCGGCCTGTTCCAGTTCCGACGACAGCGACTCGGCGACCACCTCGTCGGTGGCGACCACCGGCAGCACGACATCGGCGCCGGCCGCTTCGGCGCCGCCCGAGTCCAGCTCGAGCCCGCCCTCCACCCTTGCGACCACCACCACCGAATCCCCAGCCACCTCGCTGGCCGATCCCGATTTCGACGCAGTTGCCATCGATCTCGAGATGGTCACCACGGTCAGCGAGCCGATGGTGATGGCCACACGCGACGGCGACGACCAGCTGTACATCGCCGAACGAGCCGGGCGCGTCGTTCAGGTCGACCCGAGCGACGACGGCGACCCCCAACCGGTCCTCGACATCAGCGGCGATGTCAACACCGAGGTCGAACGGGGCCTGTTGGGCCTCACCTTCAGCCCCGACGGATCATTGCTCTACCTGCACTGGTCCGACAGCGACGGTGCCACCCGGGTCACCGAGTTCGGCGTTGATGCCGACGGGGCGGTCGACGACACCACCCGACGCGAGATCTTCGCCCTCGACCAGCCGTTCCCCAACCACAACGGCGGCGACCTCATCTTCGGTCCCGACGGACTGCTGTATCTGGGCCTGGGCGACGGTGGTGCCGCCGACGACCCGCTGGGAGCCGGGCAGGACACCAGCACGCCGCTCGGTTCGATCGTGCGCATCGACCCCTCCATCGACGAAGACCAGACCTACGGGCGCTACGGCATCCCCGAAGGCAACATCGACGGCACCGAGCTGTACATCATCGGTGTCCGCAACCCGTGGCGACTCTCGTTCGACCGCAGCACCGGCGAGTTGTGGATCGCCGACGTGGGCCAGGACCTCTGGGAAGAGGTGAACCGGCTGCCGGCCGGCGAGATCGGTGGCACCAACCTGGGCTGGAACCTCCAGGAGGGCAACCACGACTTCGTCGGCGGGGTCCCCGACAACTACGTGGCCCCGGTGGCCGAGTACGACCACGAAACCGGCATCTCGATCACCGGCGGCTTCGTCTACCGCGGCTCGGCCATTCCCGACCTGGTCGGCAGCTACGTGTTCGGCGACTGGCGGGAAGCCGAGTTGTGGGCCATTCCGCCCTTCTCGGGCGACACCGGCGAGATCCGGCCACTGGGTGCGTCGGTGCCGCAGTTCGGACTGGTGTCGTTCGGCCAGGATGGCGACGGCGAGCTCTACGTGCTGCACAGCGATGGGCCGGTGTACCGGGTCGTGCCGGCATGATCCGAGGCGCCGTCTGCACCGGCGCCCTGTTGGTGGCCGCCGGCTGTGGATCGTCGGCCTCCAGCGCCGTGGTCGAGACAACCGTCGCCGTGACCACCACCACCGAAACGGCTCCTCCCTCCACCACGGTGGCCCTGGTCGATGTGGAGATCGACGTCGCGGTCGACCAGCGACCGACGGCCGCCACCGAACCGGCCCCGTTGGCCGACCAGATCGCCACCGCCGAAGCGGCCGTTCGCGACCCCGACACCGAGGCCGACGACCGGGCGGCGTTCGGTCATCTGCAACAAGTGGCCTACGCCGCCCTGGCTGCTCGACCCGAATGGGATGCCGAGGTGCTCGAAAGCGTGCCCGACCACCTCCACGTGGCGGTCGAGGCCAACCTGTCGGCCCGCCGAACGAGCAAGGCGCTGTTGCCCACCGAACCGGCGACCGATCTGCCGGCCTGGCGGATCATCGCCCCCGAGTCGGCCGAGAACCTGCTGGGGTACTACCGCGAGGCGGAGACACAGACCGGGATCGAATGGGAGTACCTGGCCGCCATCAACCTGATGGAGACCCGTATGGGTCGAATCATCGGCGACTCCAGTGCCGGTGCCCAGGGTCCCATGCAGTTCCTGCCCACCACGTGGGCCGGGGAGGGCATCGGTGAGGGCGACATCTACGACCCGGCCGACGCGGTGGCGGCTGCCGCCCGGTATCTGGTGCGCAGGGGTGGCCCCGACGACATGGCCACCGCCCTGTACGGCTACAACAACTCGGACTCGTACGTGAACGCCGTGGAGCAGTACGCCACGGTGCTGCGCGACGACCCGCGGGCGTACCACGGCTATCACGAGTGGCAGGTGTACTACGCCACAGCCGAAGGCACCGTCTGGCTCCAGGAGGGGTACGACCAGACGACTCCGATCCCGGCCGTCGACTACCTCGCGGCCCACCCCGAAGCCGCCCCCAACCCCTGACGACCGATCAGTTCTCGGCCACCACCAACCGGTAGCCGCCATCGGTCTCGGGCTGACGACGGAGCCCGCCGTACCGTTCGTCCCAGGTCCCCGACGCCAGGTCGTGCGCCAACCGATCGCTGCACGCGGCCCGTTGGTCGGGCTCCATCTGGGCGATCAGTGAAATGCCGGCCTGCACTTCCGGATCGAGGTAGGCCTCGGGCCGAGCCCAGTAGGCGTACCCGAAGCCGTCGGTGCAGTCGTGGGGCACCGGCACGACCTGCACATCGATCACATTCAGGTGTCGGGCCAATACGTCGGGGCCGATGGCGTTGCGTTCCGACGGTGCACCCAGCCCCTCAGCGAAGTAGTCGAGCAGCCACATCCCCTCGCTGAAGTCGGGGTCGAACAGCATGATCACCTGGCGACGGGCCACTCGCCGCAGCTCACCGAGCCCGGCGATGTTGTCGGGCCAGTGATGCACGGTGAGCACACCCATGGCGACATCGAAGGACCCCGAACCGAATGGCAGCGCCTCGGCCACGCCGCGCACCACCGGTGCCGACTCGTCCGCGCGTTGTTCGATCATCGCCCAGCTGGGTTCGACCGCCACCACCGACCGGTCCGATGGTTCGTAGTTTCCGGTGCCGGCACCGACGTTGAGCACCCGGCGAGCATCACCGAGAGCGGCGTGGATTCGGGCGGCAATACGCGGGTCGGCCCGGCGGGCCGCCGTATACCCGCACGAGATCTGGTCATACAGCGCACGATCGCTCATCACGGTCGACAGTACTGTTGCGCCGATGCAGAGATCACAGGTGCGGGAGCTCGAGCGCAGCCTCCTGGCCACCTGGCCGCCGCTCGATGAGCACCGCATCGACGGTTGGTGGCTGCGGGCGGCCGAAGGCACCACCGGCCGAGCCAATGCCGTCACGGTCATCGACGCCAACCCCTCCGGGCTCACCGACCGAATCGGTGAGGTCGAGCGGTGGTATCACCGGCGGGGCCTGCCCCCGATGTTCCGTCTGACCCCGATCAGCGAGCCGTCGCTGGACGACCATCTGGCTCGCCGGGGATACGTCGACCGCAACGGAGACACCGACACCATGGTGCTCGATGATCTGGCCGGCAGCACCACCGCCGGCTCGGCACTCGACGTAGCCATCACCTCCACGCCGTCGAATGGATGGTGGGCCATGGTCGATCGGTCTCCCGAAGCACAACAGACCATGGCCACCATGCTCGGCCCGCTGGGCGAGCGAGCCGGCTACGCCACCATCCACGCGGGCAACGGCGACGAGGTCGCGATCGGCACCGCCATCCTCGACGGGGAACGGGCCACGGTGGCCAACCTGCACACCCACCC
>JBPCTQ010000079.1:0-8165 GCA_051011595.1 Acidimicrobiales bacterium | reverse complement strand
GTCCCGCGGCGCCTACGAGACACCGGGGGGGACGATCATGTTGCGAGCCCACCGGGCCATCGAATCGATCACCCTCGATCGTGAGGTGGCCCATCTCAAGGACGAGCTCATGCCTCGGTACGCCGAGCTGATCTACAACGGGTACTGGTGGAGCCCCGAGCGCGAGATGCTCCAGGTGGCCATCGATCACAGCCAGGCTCACGTCAACGGCGACGTCCGGGTGAAGCTCTACAAGGGCAATGTCGACGTGGTCGGGCGCCGAAGCGACGAGTCGCTGTTCGACGAACGAATCGCCACCTTCGAAGAGGACCAAGGGGCTTATGACCAGGCCGACGCCGAAGGATTCATCAAACTGAACGCCCTGCGGCTGCGCAACCTGGCCGCCAAACGGGGATCGTCGTGAGCGACGAAGTCGGGCGAAGCGGCGACGAGTCTCGGGAGGCCGGGCGCGAGGAGTTGCGAAGCGGCGACGAGCCCCGGGAGTTATGGCACGGGCGCTTTGAGGGCGGGCCTGCCGAAGCGTTGCAGGCGCTCAACGACAGCCTGCCCTTCGATCGGCGGCTGTTCCGTCACGACATCGCCGGGTCACGGGCCCACGTCACCATGCTGGGGTCGGTCGGATTGTTGGCGGCCGACGAGGTCACCACTGTGCTCGGGGCGCTCGATCATGGCGAGCACGAGATGAGCAGTGGCACCTTCACGTTCATGCCGAGCGACGAGGACATCCATACCGCTGTCGAGCGGCGGGTCACCGAACTGGCCGGCGGGCCCGGAGCCAAACTCCACACTGGCCGGAGTCGCAACGACCAGGTCGCCACCGACCTGCGGTTGTGGCTTCGCGACGAGCTCACGGTCATTGCCCAGTTGGTGATCGGTTTCCAGCGCACCCTGCTGGCCCAGGCCGATGCTGCCGGATCCACTTATCTGCCGGGTTACACGCACCTGCAGCAGGCCCAACCAGTGTTGTTGTCCCATCATCTCCTGGCCCACGGTTGGGCACTGGCCCGCGACGTCGACCGTTTACTCGACACCCGCCGACGGGGTGATGTGTCGCCCCTGGGCGCCGGTGCCCTGGCGGGGTCGTCGTTGCCGCTCGACCCGGCAAAGTCGGCCGCCGAGCTCGGTTTCCCCGTCACCTTCGACAACAGCCTCGACGCCGTGTCCGATCGTGATTTTGTGGTCGAGGCACTCTTCGCCCTGTCGCTGCTGGGCGTGCACCTGTCGCGAATCGGCGAAGAGCTGATCCTGTGGTCGACCGCCGAGTTCGGTTTCGTGGCGCTCGATGACGGGTTCTCGACCGGATCCTCGATGTTGCCCCAGAAGAAGAACCCCGACATCGCCGAACAGGCGCGGGGCAAGGCCGGGCGACTCATCGGCAACCTCACCGGTCTGTTGGCAACCCTCAAAGGACTGCCGCTGGCCTACAACAAGGACCTCCAGGAGGACAAGGAGGCCCTGTTCGACAGTTGTGACACCGTGCAGCTCACCCTGCTGGCCCTCGACGGCATGATGGCCACACTGACGTTCCGGCCCCAGGCGATGGCCGCTTCGGCCGACTCTCCCTTCGCGGCCGCCATCGACCTGGCCGAGTATCTGGTCGAACAGGGAATGCCCTTCCGCGAGGCCCACAGCGTGGTCGGTGGGCTCGTTCGAGACGCCCTCGCCGCTGACGAGACCGGTGAGGGATTCGTGGCCATGGTGGCGGCCGACGATCGTCTGGGAGCCGAGGCGGCCGCTTTCCTGGCGCCGGGTGCCGCCGTCGCTCGCCGAACCACTCCCGGTGGTGGTGGACCCGAACCGTGGCCGGCCCAGCGCGGAGCCTTCGCCCAGCTGCTCGACCACGATGCGCAACGCGTCGGTGACTGACGTCGAACCGCTCCCTCGCTGCTTTTTCGAAGGTCGCGCCACCGACATCGCGCCGGACCTGTTGAACAAGGTCATCGAGGTGGGCGACCGGTCGGGCCGGATCGTGGAGGTCGAGGCCTACGAGGGCACCGACGACCCCGGAAGCCACGGGTTTCGCGGTATCACCCCCCGCACCGAGGTCATGTTCGGGGCGGCCGGCCACCTGTACGTGTACTTCACCTACGGCATGCACTGGTGCGCCAATGTGGTGTGTGGGCCGCGGGGAACCTGTTCGGCACTGCTGTTGCGGGGCATCGAGCCGCTCACCGGCATCGACGCGATGCGCGCCGCCCGCCCCAAGGCCCGGCGCCCGCCCGATCTCACCAACGGTCCGGCCAAACTCTGTCAGGCGCTGGGCATCGACGGCGACCACAACGGCGTTGATGTCACCGACCCCCTCGGTGCGGTCATCGTCGGTGACGGGGGAACGACACCACCGGCGAATCCGGTGCAGACCACTCGTATCGGCCTGTCCAAGGGGGCCGACCTGCCCTGGCGCTGGTACGTCGCCGACACGCCGTACGTGTCCAAACCATGACCGGGCGCCCGTGGTTCGACGAACAGTCGCTCGAGACGTCCCACGACCCGAGCCGGGCCTGGCTCGAGGTGACCAGGCTGCGGCACCCCGCGCTGGCCGGGACTCGGGCCACCATGCTCGAGCTGCTGATCGAACACTCCGATGCGCTCGAGCGAAGCTGCCGCCCCGGACACTTCACCGGCTCCGCACTGGTGATGCATCCCGATCGCCGGAGGGTGTTGTTGCTGTTCCACACCAAGCTGCAACGTTGGCTCCAGCCCGGTGGCCATGCCGACGGCGAGGCCAACCTGGCCCACGTGGCGTTGCGGGAGGCCACCGAGGAGACGGGCATCGCTGGCCTCCGGGTGCAGACGCCGGCTGTCGACATCGACATCCACGAGGTCAGCCACGACGGCGACACCCACTTGCACTACGACGTGCGTTATCTGGTCATGGCCCCCGTGGGTGCGCAGCCGGCCGGGAATCACGAGTCCGAAGACCTGCGGTGGGTCGAGTTCGGCGACCTCGATGACTACGGGCTCGACGAGGGCACCTATCGGATGATCGAGGCCGGCCGGCACCGGCTGGAGCCCGACGGGCCCGGATGGGCGCAGACTGCCGGCTGACGGCACACTGCTTCGGTGACGTCACCCAACGGAGCGGGACACAACGGCTCAGCACACCGCGACCGACCGTCGCGCCCGGCCCAGCCGGACGAACCCCGCACCGGCGGATGGGGCCTTCGGCTGCTGGCGCTGATCGGGGTGACGACCACCGTTGCCCTCTTCGCGTTCCTCATCGTGTTCGCGTTCACCGGCAGCGACACTCGCAATCCCGACGAGCTCGATCAGGCCGGCTTTTCGGCTGCGGCGCTGGTGATCTGCGAGGGGCACCAGCTCGACATCTTGGCGCTCACCCCGGCACAGGATGTCGACTCGCCGGCCGAACGAGCCGACGTGCTCGACGACGCCGACATCATCCTGGCGGACATGATCACTCAGCTGCGGGTAGAGGTCGCCGGGCGCGACGTGGTCGACGACTTGCCCGACGCCCGGTCCAGCGACCTATCGGCCGACGAGCAGCTCGTCCTCGACGCGGGCACATTGTCGACCAAGGACGCCGACAACCTCGGGCGGTGGCTCGACGACTACGACGTCTATCTCGGCGATCGCCAGACCCACAGCACGCGGCTACGTGAGGAGGGCGATGTGCGCTTCTTGGTGACCGACAAGGATGGCGGCCCGATCAGCGTGTCGATCGACGGCTACGCCCGGGTCAACGACATGGTGCCCGACGACGAGAACAATCCGGGCTGCGCGGTACCACTCGACCTCTAATCGTCGTCGTCCTCGTCGCCTTCGTTGCCTGCTGTGGTGGGCGGGGGCGGCGGTTCGGTCGGTGGCGGCGGTTCGGTCGGTGGGGGTTGCTCGGCCGGCGGTGGGTTGACCCAGATGGTGACCTCGGCACCAACCGGTGCCTCGTTGCCCGGTTGCGGTCGCTGCTTCCACACGATGCCGGCTCGGTCGGCTCCCACATCGGCGGACTCGGGTTCGAGCACCTTGATCACGTTGAACCCGGCTGACAACAGAATACCTTCGGCGTCGGTTGCGCTGAGACCATTGACGCGGGGCACCTCGATGACCTCGTTGGAGGGTTCGACGGCCACCGAAGCGGTGACGGCCTGTCCCTGGCGAGCCGACTGACCCGATGACGGTGATTGCTGGAAGACGACACCCAGGGGATGTTCGGTGGTGATCACCTCGGACACGCTGATGCTCAGCCCCGCGGCCCGCAGGGCGTCGGTGGCCTCGCTGACCGACATCCCGACGATGTTGGGCACTGACACCAGGGGACGGGCGGCAATCGGCACTGTGGTGGTCGTGCTGGTGGTGGTCGGTGGTGGTTCGGGGAACTCGGCGATCTCGAGGCCTTCATGAGCGGCCGTCATCACCTGTTGCCAGATGGCAGCGGGGTACGTGCCGCCGAACACCTGGATGGGCACGGTGGGGGGCTGCATGGGCACCGAGCCGTTGGGGTACCCCACCCACACCGATGTCACGAAGTCGGGGGTGTATCCGATGAACGTGGCATCGGCGGCGTTCTGAGTGGTGCCGGTCTTGCCCGCTGCGGGCCGGTCGAGGGGATAGTTCTGGGCGGTTCCGCCGGGCTCGAGCACCCCTTGCATGGCCGCGGTGACGGTGCGGGCAACACCCTGGGGTAGGGCCACGGAGATGTCCATGTTGTCGCGGGGCACACACAGCACCGTGCCGTCGCTGGCCAGGATGCGATCGACGATGACCGGGTCGTGCTGGATGCCGTCGTTGGCGAAGGTGCCGTAGGCGGTGGCCATCTCCAGCATGTTCACCTCGCCGGTGCCCAAGATGATCGAGGGGAAGTTGGGCAGGTCGTTCTTGACGCCGAGGTCGGCGGCCATCTCCCGGAACCGCTCGGGCGTGATGAGGGCGTCTTCGCCGGCAATGAGCTGGGCGTACACGGTGTTGGTGGAGTAGCGGGTGGCGTCGGCCAGGGTTGTCTGGGAACCCCGTCGGCCGCCGCTGACCCGCCAGGGTTCGCCACCGGGAATCGAGATGGTGATGCTGCTGGGGGCGGCGTAGCGGGTGGAGATGGGTGCACCGTCGGCCAGCGCGGCGGCCAACCCGATGGGTTTCATCGACGATCCCGCCTGGCGTCCCGAGATCCCGGCGTCGCTTCCTTTGGGGTTGACGGCGAGGTTGACGCGGGCGTTCTCGTTGGAGCTGTCGAAGAAGTCGCGTCCGCCGACCATGGCCAACACTTCGCCGTTGTTGGGGTTCATGGTCACCACTGCGGCGTCGGGATTGAGGCTGGCCTCACCCGCGCTGTTGGTCCAGAAGGCGGGCAACACGTCGTTGACGGCAGCTTCGGCCTGGCGCTGGAGCTCGGGATCGAGGGTGGTGGTGATGGTGATGCCGCCGGTGAAGAGCAGCTCCACTCGTTCCTCGTAGGCCTGGGGTCCCTGGGGGAGGCCGGGGCACTCGGCGGGACCACTCAGGAACCACTGGCGAACCTGTTCGACGAAGTGGGCCGCGTCGTAGCGTTCGTCTTCGTCCTCGACGTCGCGGGCCAGGTCGAGCAGCGGGTCGGCCAGGGCAGCTTCGTACTGGTCGTCGTCGATGTACTCGTTGACCAACATTCGATCGAGCACACTCTCGCGGCGGGCGATGGCGGCCGTGCGATCGTCGAAGGGGTTGACCGCACTCGGTCGCTGGATCTGGCCGGCCAGCATGGCGGCCTGGGCCAAGGTGACGTCGGCCGCGGTGGTGTCGAAGTAGCGGCGGGCGGCGGCCTCCACGCCGTAGGCACCGTTCCCGAAGTACACCCAGTTGAGGTATCGCTCGAGGATGTACTCCTTGGAGTACTTCTGCTCGAACTGGCGAGCCAGCATGATCTCTTCGAGTTTGCGGGTGGCGGTCTGCTCACTGCGATCGAGGAACACGTTGCCGACGTACTGTTGGGTGATCGTCGACGCTCCCTCACTGACGGCACCACTGGCCACGTTGGTGACACCGGCCCGGATGATGCCCTGCAGATCGACACCTTTGTGCAGGTAGAAACGTTCGTCCTCGATGGAGATGACCGCCTCCTGGAGGACCGGGGCGATCTCCTCGATGTCGACGGGAATGCGGTTCTGTTCGGCCTTGAGCTCGGTGAGCACATCGCCGTTGCGGTCGAGCACGATCGAGGTCTGGGCCACTCGGGGTTCTTCGGGGGGCACCAGGTCCTGAGTTTCCCAACTACAGGCGCTGGCCAGGAGCGCGAGCGCGACAACGGGCGCGAGGAAACGAGCGGACATGGGTGACATTCTCGCCGTTCACGGGGTAAAAGCGGCGTCAAGGCGCCGGAAAGCAGGCAGACTCGGATGCTGGCACGGAAAGGAGCGCCGCCGATGGCCGATGGTGAGGGGATTCTCGACGATCTACGCAGTCGTGAACTGCTCCAGGACCACACCGACGAAGCCGATCTGCGGGCACTGTTGGCCGCCGCCCCCGTCACGCTCTACCACGGCATCGACCCCAGCGCGGCCAGTCTTCACGTGGGCAACCTGGTCGGGGTGCTGGCCCTGCGTCGGTTCCAGGACGCCGGTCACCGGCCCATTGCGCTCGTCGGGGGTGCCACCGGCATGGTGGGCGACCCGGGCGGGCGATCAGACGAACGCAACCTGCTCGATGCCGACACGCTGGCGGCCAACATGGCGGGTATCAGCACCCAGGTCGAACGGCTGCTCGACGGCGCCGGTGACCATCGGGTCGAGATGGTCGACAACGCCGACTGGACCCGCGAGGTGCGGCTGCTCGACTTTCTCCGGGACGTCGGCAAACACGTCACCGTGAACCAGATGGTGGCCAAGGACTCGATCCGGTCGAGGATGGACGGAGAACACGGCATCTCCTACACCGAGTTCAGCTACATGTTGCTCCAGGCCTTCGACTTCTGGTGGCTGAGCGAGCACCACGGGTGCCGGTTGCAGATCGGGGGATCGGATCAGTGGGGCAACATCACCGCCGGTGTCGATCTCATCCGTCGCCGGTCCCAGGTGAGTGCCCATGGGCTCACCTGGCCTCTCATCACCAAGGCCGACGGCACCAAGTTCGGCAAATCGGCCGACGGGGCGGTGTGGCTCGATCCGGAGCTCACCTTGCCGTACGAGTTCCACCAGTACTTCCTGCGGGCCGACGATCGTGATGTCGAGCGTTTCCTGCTGCAGCTCACCCTGCTACCGGTGGCGGAGATCGCGGCGGTCGTCGAACAGCATCGGGAGGCACCCCAGCAGCGAGTGGCCCAGCAGTCGCTGGCCGACGCCGTCACCACGCTGGTGCACGGCTCCGAGGCCACCGAGGCCGCCAATCTGGCCGCCTCGACGCTGTTCGGGCAGGTCGCCGTCAGCCCCGAGGGTCTGGAGGCGATCAGGGGCATCGTGCCCGAGACCGAACTCGATCGCGAACGAGCCCTGGGTGATCTGGTCGACGTGTTGGTGCGCTGCGGGCTGGCGTCGTCGAACAGCGATGCCCGGCGAAACCTCTCCGACAACGCCTACCGAGCCAACGGCGAGCCCATTGGTTCGCGGGCGGCACTCGATGCCGGCGATCTGGTGGGTGATCGCTTCGTGCTGCTTCAACGGGGGAAGAAGAACCGCCACCTCCTGGTGGTCACGTAGCGCGCGATCGCCGCGCGCGGACGGTGGTCCGTGCAGATCCCCGAAATATCGGCGGTCCGAAGGTTGTCAACCGGGTGACAACGGAGTAACTTCACTAGTCGCCCTACTCGGCCGATCTGAGCCGACGAGGGCCGGCACCAACGGTGCGATCACCGCGTGTCTTGGCCTGTGAGGCCAGTGTGCTCCTTGAAAACGGAATAGAGGACGGATAGTCAGTGCGGACGCACGTCCCACGATGCGAGTCGTGAGGTGTGCGTACCGACAATTCCGCTCGGCCACTTCGGTGGTCGGGCATCCAACGAAATACAGAGCAACGCTGCTGCTCGCAAGAGTGGCGGCGTACTCAGGCAAACTCGTGATCGGTGCTTCGGCATCGGTCGCCAACTGATTTCAACGGTTGTGGTGACGTGTCATCGCAACCCGAGATTTTGACGGAGAGTTTGATCCTGGCTCAGGACGAACGCTGGCGGCGGGCCTAACACATGCAAGTCGAACGCGCTCGGACCTTCGGGTCCACATGAGTGAGTGGCGAACGGGTGAGTATCACGT
>JBPCTQ010000078.1:0-10382 GCA_051011595.1 Acidimicrobiales bacterium | reverse complement strand
GCGGCTGGCGGGCCGTCACCGGCGCCGATCTGCCCCTGCCCGACTCGACGGCCATCCGGAACCGGCACCGACCGGCCGCGGCAGCCGTCGACGATGACGACGCACCGCCCAAACGTCAGCTCGAGTTGCTGGTGCTCGATGCCTTCGGTGTGCTCTTCGACGCCGACGATGACATCACCACCGTGCTGGGTCCCTTCGTGACCGAGAACGGTGGGACCGACGACGCCATCGAGGTGGCCGAGCGCTACCGCCAGGCCAGCCTGGGCCGGCTGTCGGCCGCCGAGTTCTGGTCGTCGCTTCGGGTGGAGGGCGACCCCGAACACCTCGATCACGAGTTCGTCGCCCGACTGCCGCTCACCGACGGCGCCCTCACGTTCCTCGAGCGGGCCAAACTGCAGGGGCTCACCGTGGCCTGTCTGGCCAACGGGTTGAGCCGTTGGTTCGATCTGTTGCGGCGGCGCGACAGCCTCGACGTGTACTGCGAGACCTGGTTGATCAGCTCCGATATCGGTGTCCGCAAACCCGATCCGGCGGCGTACGAGGCACTACAGGCCGCCACCGGGGTCCCGTTGACCAACTGTTTGATGATCGACGATCGGGTCGAGCACCTCGAGGCCGCTCGTCGAGTGGGAATGTCGACGGCCCTGTTCGGCTCGCGATCGGCTGAAGGCACCAGCCACCCCCACCTCGACACCTTCGAGTCACTCCTGAGCTAGGTCTGACTCAAATTGCGTGAGTTTGTTCGAATAGTTCGAACAGACTCACGCCAGATCGGGATTGGTGCCGGATTCAGTCGCCGGGGAACAGCCAGGGGTCAGGTCTGGGTGAACAGGGCATCCAGGTCGGGGAGGCCTGCACCGGCCGGGTTCAGCCGACCCGTGTCCAGGATCTGGCGGGCGGCGTCGTACACGGCGGCGAAGGCGGCCCGGGAGAACCCCGATCCCACACTCACCCGACGCACGCCCACCTCGGCCAGATCGTCGAGTGTCCAGTCCTGGCCCAGCCCGATCAGGACGTTCACCGGCACGCCGACCGATTCGACCACCCGTTTCACCTGGTCGATGGTGCCCAGACCGGGGGCGTAGACGGCGTCGGCTCCAGCCGCTTCGTAGGCCTGGAGGCGAGTGATGGTGTCGTCGAGATCGGCAACGCCGTACAGCAGGTTCTCGCAGCGGGCGGTGAGTACGAAGGGATGGTCATCGGCATGGGCGGCGTCGGCCGCGCCGGCGATGCGGTCGGTGGCCAGGCCGATGTCGTGGATCGGCGCATCGAGGTCGTAGGTGGCGTCCTCGATGCAACAACCGGCGACGCCCGCCGCTCGACTGGCGGTGATGGTGGCGGCGACACCCTCGGGTTCCACCTCGAAGCCGTCCTCGAAGTCACCGGTCACCGGCAACGACGTGGCGTCGGTCAGCTGGCGAGCATGGTCGACGGCCTCGTCGGCCGACACCGCTCCTGCCGCGTCGGCCCTACCCATTGACCGGGCCAACCCAGCGCTGGTGGTGGCCAGTGCGGCGAACCCCATCGACTCCAGCAGCTTGGCCGTCCCCACATCGATCGGGTTGGGCAGCACGAACAGCTCGTCGCCGTCGTGGAGGTCGCGCAGGGCCTGGGCTCGAGAGGTGTCCATGGGCCGACCGTACGGCCAACAGCCCGAGGGCGCTCGTCACATACGGACGAGGTTTCGATGGCCTGCCCCCGACCGGTCAGCGGGCCGGTAAGAAGGTGGTCTGGCAGCGAGGGGGGTCCTGCTCGTCGATCGAGCGGAACGACAAGAACTTGTCCTCGAACACGTTGGGGGCATCGACGTCGTCGGCCGTCAGCGTCTGCTGGTTGCCGTCGACGCTGATGGTCACCGTCGAGTCGGGATGGTCGCTGAGATACCGATCGAGGTTGGAGCGCGGCACCAGGAGGTCGCTGTCGATGTACGCCTCGAGGTCCTCGTCGTTGGTGGCGACCACGGCCACGAAGGTCTCCCGTTGACCGAACGGCGCTGCCGTCTGGCGCACCAGGAAGTGATTCGATTCGCCGTCGCCCGTCACCAGGTTGGCGTACATGTTCCAGCTGGTCGACGTCTTCACCTCCAGGTACGGCGTGAGCCCGTTGGCGATCACCACCAACAACAGCAAGGCCGCGGCCGGCGACACCACGGCGAACGCCTTCTCCCTGGACTGGTACCGCTCGCCCCACACTCGCCGCAGGGTGACCACACCAAAAGCCACCCACGGGATCATGGCGGCGATTCGAACCAGCTCGAGCGAATCGAGATCGCTCGATGTGGTCGCGGTGAACACCAGTACCCCCACGAACGCCAGCACGAGGGTCTGCATCAGCATCGACAGTTCGATACGGCCCAGTCGGCGGAGGGCGCCGTCGGTGAGGAACAACACGAACAGCGCGAACAACAAGCTGGTGAAGTCGTAGAAGTGCTGGTTGAGGTCGAGGCTGATGGCGAAGTGGAAGGCCATCGCAACGGCCACACCGAGGTAACGGGTGCGGCGGATCGCCAACAGCACGGGGACCGACAACTCGATGGCCGCGACTGCTGCGGCGATGCCCGTTGCCAACAGGCCGCCGGTGGGGAGACCGGGAAGCAGAACGCCGTCGAGCGACTGGTTGGTGTAGAAGACCCCGCAGCTGGCCACTGCATCGAAGAACCCTTCGTTGAGCTTGGCCAAGGCCGCGAAGGTGTAGAAGCCGATCAACAAGATGCGGGCCGTGGGTGCGAACCAGGCCCAGGGGTCGGCCCTGAAGTGGGAGATCAACAGCGCGATCGACACCAGGCCGGCCAGTAGCCAGTGGTTGCCGATGAAGGGCGCCTCGAACCAGACGGTCAGCGGCAACAGCACCGCAGTGGCCAGGCGAGCCCGGGGGTTGTCGGGCCGCAGGAACAGCCAGAGGGCGGCCGCACCCAGGCCCAGGTCGGCGAATCGCAGCAGGTCGCCGTCGGGCCTGATCTCGGGACGTGGGGGGTTGGCGATGAGGTGGGCGATGATGGCAATGGCCCAGAATCGGCAGAAGCCGGCCATCGGGCTCTCGACGTCGGGCGCGATGAACGGCGCCGGTTCAGGGGATTCGTCGGCAACGACGGGTGCGTTGTCGTCTTCGGCTATTGGCTTCACGGAGGTTCCTGTCGGCCGAACCGCGGTGGAATTGCGGCCTCGGTGGCGGTCGCCGATCGACCCGACCGCCTCCACGGGCGGTGCCGGTTGCCCGATGTCGCCGGCCAGCCCTGCCTGATAGACCCTGGCCATGGAAATGGAATATCGCCGGCTCGGTTCGGCCGGGCTCAAGGTCAGTGTGTTGTCGTTCGGCTCGTGGGTCACCTTCGACAACCAGCTCGACACCAACCTGGCCCTCGACTGCATGCAGGCGGCCTACGACGCCGGGGTCAACTTCTTCGACAACGCCGAGGTGTACGCCGGCGGCGAGAGCGAACGCATCATGGGCAAGGCCCTGGCCGAGTTGGGGTGGCCGCGTCACAGCTACGTGGTGTCGTCGAAGTTCTACATGGGCATCCACAAGGGTCCCAACACCCAGACGACACTCAACCGCAAGTACCTGCTCGAAGCGGTCGACCAGTCGCTCGAACGGTTCGGGCTCGACCACCTCGACCTCATCTTCTGCCATCGGGCCGATCCCGAGACCCCCATCGAGGAGACGGTGTGGGCCATGCACAACATCATCGAGTCGGGCCGAGCGTTCTACTGGGGCACCTCGGAGTGGACGGCCCACGAGTACCGCGAGGCCTGGGACATCGCCGACCGGCGCAATCTGCACAAACCCCAGATGGAACAGCCCCAGTACAACCTGTTGTCGCGCGAGCGGGTCGAGCAGGAGTACCTCCCCCTCTACGACGAGCTGGGTATGGGTACCACCATCTGGAGCCCGCTGGCATCAGGCGTGCTCACCGGCAAGTACCTCGAGGGCATCCCCGACGGCAGTCGAGGCACGGTGGCCGGCTACGAATGGCTGCGCGACGCGGTCATCACCGACGAGGCCAACAACAAGGTCAGGGGGTTGTTACCCATCGCCGACGATCTGGGTTGCTCTCCGGCCCAGCTGGCCATCGCCTGGTGCGCCAAGAACCCCCACGTGTCCACCGTGATCACCGGGGCCAGTCGAGCCAGCCAGGTCACCGAGAACATGGCCTCGCTCGAGGTGATGGAGCGGCTCGACGACGAGGTCATGGCCCGCATCGAGACAGCCGTCGCCTGACCGGACGCGATCGGTTCGACGGCACTCTGGTGTGGTCGGTCAACGGGTCGGCGGATCAGCCGGCCAGCCGGCGCGCAACGACTCGGTATGGCCGTCGACGCTGATCACCTGGCCGTTCACCGAGCGAGCTGCGTCGGTGCACAAGAACACGGCCGTGGCCGCAACTTCGTCGGCGCCGACGAAGCGGCGCATCGAGACCTGGTCCTCGTACTGGGCCCGCACCTCGGCAGACGTTCGTCCGGTTGCCTCGGCTTCGGCGGCGATGACCGCCACCATACGATCACCTTCCACCGATCCGGGGCAGATGGCGTTGACGCGAATGCCGAAGGGTCCCAGCTCCATCGCCCAGGTGGCGGTGAGCCCTTCGATGGCCCACTTGGCTGCGGCGTAGGGAGATCGCAGTGGGTACCCGTGGTGGCCGGCGGTCGACGACAGGTTGATGATCACCCCGCCACCGGCCGCTTTCATCAGCGGCACGGCGTGGTGGGTGCAGCGAAACGTTCCGCCGACATTGATTCGTACACAGTCGTCGAAGGCAGCCGGGTCGAGGTCTTCGACCGCGCCGGTGGGGCCCTTGACACCGACGTTGTTGACGCAGATGTCGAGGCCGCCGAGCTCGCTCTGCAGGGTGTCGAACATCGCAGCCACGGCGGTGTCGTCGCCGACGTCGACCAGGTGGTCGGGTCGGGTGTCGGCGTCGATGTCGGCGACGCGTACGACCGCACCTTCGGTCCGGAGTGATTCGGCGATCACCGCGCCGATACCGGATCCGCCTCCGGTGACCAGGGCGCGCGTGTTGGCGAGAAGCGGCATCGGTCCCGACTCTACGGCCCGCGTCGCGCAGCCGGGTTCCGGTTCGATTCTCGGCGGCCGTCGGGATCTGGAGTGGAATAGAACCCGACGGCCGCCTCGGTCCCGCCACCGAACGTGGACCGGGTCGACCATCTCGAGGTGATCGCTACCGGCGATGGTACCGAGCACCGATGAATGGCCGGTGAACTCCGGATTGTGGTGCCAAGAACAGTGTCCGACCCTCTGGGTACGGTCGGCCCATGGCACGAACGCGAGCACAATTCACCTGTGGCGACTGCGGGACGTCGGCGCCGCAGTGGGCCGGGCGCTGTCCCGGCTGTGGCCAGTGGAACAGCCTGGTCGAAGAGTTGGTCGTGCCCGATCCGGTCCCTGCTGGGCCGGCGGCCATACCTGCGGTCGTGCCCATCACCGACATCGACCCGGCCGCTCACGTGCCGCTGGCCACCGGCCTCGACGAAGCCGATCGGGTGCTGGGAGGCGGTCTGGTGCCGGGTTCGGTCACGCTGTTGGCCGGATCGCCGGGTGTGGGGAAGTCCACGCTGGTCCTCCAGATCGTGTCGGCCTTCGCCGGACGCGACCTCCGAGCGCTGTACCTCACGGCCGAGGAGTCCGGTCCGCAGGTGCGGAGCCGGGCCGAGCGGCTGGGTGCGCTCGACGAACGGGTGGCCCTCGTGGTCGATACGTCACTGGCCGGGCTCGATCGGGTCCTCGACGAGGTCAAACCCGACCTGTTGGTGGTCGACTCGATCCAGAGCGTGCACGATCCCGAGCTCACCTCGGCCGCCGGATCGGTGGCGCAGGTGCGCCACGGTGCCCAACTCCTGGCCCGACTGGCCAAGGATCGGGGCGTGGCCACCGTCCTGGTCGGTCACGTCACCAAGGAGGGCGCGGTGGCCGGTCCCCGGGTGCTCGAGCATCTGGTCGACACCGTGCTCGAGTTCGAAGGTGACCTCCAGCGCGGGCTGCGGGTGCTGCGGGCCACCAAACACCGATTCGGCGCCACCGACGAGGTCGGCCTGTTCGAGATGGGGTCACACGGCCTGGCGTCGGTGGTCGATCCCAGTGCGGTCTTCCTGGCCGATCGGGTGCCCGACATTCCCGGTTCGATCATCGTGCCCACGGCCGAAGGTCGGCGACCGCTGCTGGTCGAGATCCAGGCCCTCACCAACCCTGCGGCCGGCGGGGTGCGCCGCGTGGGTCACGGCATCGACACCGGTCGGCTCGAGTTGGTGCTGGCCGTGTTGTTCAAACGGCTGGGGCTCGGTGTGTTCGATCTGGATGTGCACGCCGCCGCGGTGGGCGGTGTCCAGGTCCACGACCCGGCGGCCGACCTGGCGCTGGGCCTGGCGGTGGCGTCATCGCTCACCAACGTGGCCCTGCCCGACGACCTGGTGGCCTTCGGCGAAGTGGGGCTGGCCGGCGAACTGCGGCGGGTGCCCCACACCGAGCAGCGTCTGGCCGAGGCCGCTCGTATGGGTCTGCGCCGGGCTGTGGTTCCGCGCGATGTGGTCGATGCCCCGCTGGGCCTCGAGGTGCGCCGGGCCGCCAGCCTGGCCGATGCCGTCCGACTCACCCGGCTCCCGGTGGGCTGACCGCCCGACTCCAGCGCGACAGGCACCGATGGTCGGTGTAGACAAAGCCCATGCGCATCACCTTGTCGACCGGCCACCCTGGCGAGCTGGTGGCTCCAGTCGGCGCCCGCCAAGGCCTGGTCGTGGTGCCCGACATCATGGGGCTGCGGCCGTTGTTCGACGACCTCGTCGAGCGACTGGCCAGCGAGACGGGCTGGGCCGTCTGCGCCCCTGACCTCTACGTGGGCCAACACGAACTCGATCTGGAGGGCCGCTTCGGTGCCGCCAAGGATCTCGACGACGATGTGGTGGTGGGCGACATCACCGCCGCCGCCGACGCATGTGGTGTCGAGCCGGTGGGATGCATCGGCTTCTGTATGGGAGGCATGTACACCCTCAAGGCGGTGGCCACCGGGCGCTTCAGTCGGGTGGTCTCGTTCTACGGCATGATCACGGTGCCCGAGGCGTGGCGGGGTTCGGGTCAGGGTGAACCCCTCGAGAGCCTCCGAAACGGCGATGCGTCCTCGGCCCTGGCCGTTGTGGGTGGGGCCGACGCGTACACACCACCCGACGAGGTGGCCCAGCTCCAGGCTTTGGGCGCCAGCGCTGTCTCCTACCCCGACGCCGAACACGGCTTCGTGCACGATCCCGACCGTCCCGCCCACCGGCCCGACGACGCGGCCGATGCGTGGCGCCGCACCATCGACTGGCTCAGTGGCCGACCGGCCTGAGCGGTCGGTCGGGCTCAGTGAGCCCGGATGGTGAGCTGCTCCCGGTTGGTGATCACGTAACGGCGATCGACCTGGTCGATCCAGCCCAGCTTGATGAAGCTGGCGATGGCCTTGTTGACCCGCTCGCGTGAGGCGCCGACCATGCCGGCCAACTCCTCCTGGGTGATGGGCAGGGTGAACTCGTCGTCGTCGCCGGCCAACTCGAGTAGTCGCTTGGCGGTGCGTCCGGTGACGTCGAGGAACACCGAGTCGGCCAGGGCCTGGTCCATTGCCCGCAGGCGGCGGGTGAGCATGGAGATGACTCGCCACAGGAGCTGGGGTTCGTCCTCGAAGAGCGCACGGACCGGCTCGAACGGGAGCGACAACACCCGCGACGGCTCCAGGGCGCGAGCTTCGGCCGACCGACCCATGTTGTCGAGCAGACCCATCTCGCCGAACAGGTCACCGGCCTCCATGAGTGCGACCACCGACTCGCGCCCGTCGAAGCTGCGGTTGGCGATGGCAATACGTCCTTCCTCGACCACGTAGAGATGGGTCGGCGCCGCACCCTCCTCGAAGATGACATCACCTCGATGCAACTCGAGGCGGGTGGCGTGATCGGTCAATCGCTGGAGGAGCTCGGGGGGCAGGTCTTCGAAGAGTTCAGTGCTGGCAAGTGGGGAGAGGTCGGCCATGATTGCCCCATGGTACTGAGGACCCGATGGTGAGCCCGACCCGGGTCGGTGTGGTGGTGGTGGCGGCCGGTTCGGGGGATCGTTTCGGTGGCCCGAAGCAGTTGGCGCCGTTCGGTTCGGCTCGAGTCGTCGACCATGCGGTTCAGGCGGCTCGGGAGGTGGCCGAGGTCGTCGTGGTGGTGGTCCCCCAGGATCAGGTGCCCGCCGTGGCCCGGTCTCTGCCGGCCGACGTGACATGCACGGCCGGCGGCGACACCCGGTCGGCTTCGGTGCGTGCCGGTCTGGTGCTGATCCCAACCGATTGCGACATCATCCTCGTGCACGACGGAGCCCGACCCCTTGCCGGCGCACAGTTGTTCCGGCGGGTGGTCGACGCAGTGATCGACGGCGCCGACGCGGTGGTGCCGGCGGTGGCTGTCACCGACTCGATCCGCCACCGCGACGACGGTGCCGTCGACCGCCACGACCTGGTCGCCGTGCAGACGCCGCAGGGATTCCGGGCCGACCTGCTTCGCTCGGCCCACGCCGGTAATGACGACGCCACCGACGATGCAGCGCTGGTCGAGGCGGTTGGTGGCAAGGTGGTGCTCGTGGACGGCGAAACGACCAACCTCAAGATCACCAATCCGCAAGACCTGCGCATCGCCGAGGGCATTCTGAAGGAGCGACCGTGACCGACATCCGGGTCGGGCACGGATTCGACGTGCACCCCTTCTCCGACGATCCGGACCGACCGCTGGTGCTCGGTGGGGTCCGGTTCGAGAACGAGGCGGGTCTGGCCGGCCACTCCGACGCCGACGCTCTGGCCCATGCGTGCATCGACGCCCTGGTGGGGGCCGCCGGCCTGGGCGACATCGGCACCATGTTCCCCGACAACGATCCCGGCCTGGCCGGAGCCGACAGCGTCGAGTTGTTGGCCAAGGCGACGACGGCCGTGCGGGATGCGGGTTGGACACCCGGCAACATCGACTGCACCGTCGTGCTCGAGGCCCCCAAGTTGGCGCCTCGCCGTGACGAGATGCAGAACCGGCTCTCCACCGCGGTTGGGGCCAGTGTGACGGTCAAGGCAAAACGAGCCGAGGGCCTCGGTTCGCTCGGCCGACAAGAGGGAATCGCCTGCTGGGCGGTTGCCCTGGTGACCCGATGAGTCGCGGCAAACCGGGTCGGGGCCGTAGCCGCCCCGGCAGCCGGGGTCAGTCCCGCGATCGTCGCGGCCAGTCGCCGCGTGGAACCACGCCCACTCGCAAGGACGACGCCAAGAAGCGAGGTCTGGGTGGTGATCACGTCGAGGGGCGACAGGCTGTTCGCGAGTTGTTGCTGGCCGGGCAACGACGCACCCGTGAGGTGTTGCTGGCAGCCGAGATGGAGTCGGCACCGATCCTCGACGACATCATCGACCTGGCCGACGAGGCCAAGGTGCCGATCCGCGAGATCGGCCGCTCGAAGTTCGAGCAGGAGACTCGCACCGAATCGAGCCAGGGGGTGTTGGCCCGAGCCGAACCGGTCGCCGAGTATCGCCTCGACGAGCTGATCGCGCTCGACGAGTGTCCGCTCTTGTTGGTGCTCGACGGCATCACCGATCCCGGCAACCTGGGCGCCATCCTCCGCACCGCTGAGTGTGCCGGAGTCACCGGGGTGGTCTTGCCTCGCCACCGCGCCGCCCACCTCACCCCCACCGTCACCAAGGCGGCGGCCGGAGCCATCGAACACCTGCGGCTGGCGGTGGTGGCCGGGCTCCCTGCGGCCATGACCGACCTGACCGCGGCCCGAATCTGGACGGTTGGCCTCGACGCGTCGTCGGGCGACTCACTGTTCGACCTGGAAGTGGCCGACGAGCCGCTGGCCCTGGTGTTGGGTTCGGAGGGATCGGGGGTGTCGCGGCTGGTGGCCAAACGATGTGATGCGCTGGTCAGCCTGCCCATGCACGGTGTGTTGGGTTCGCTGAACGTGGCGTCGGCCGCCGCGGTGGCCCTCTACGAAGTGGTCCGCCGCCGGAGCTGATTCGGCGGGCCATCGCCGCCTTTCGGCGGCCGGATTGTGCCACCACTTGTGCATCGGGCGGCGTAGCCTCGAACCGACGCCCGAGTAGCTCATCTGGCTAGAGCACCGGTCTTGTAAACCGGAGGTAGTGGGTTCAAGTCCCACCTCGGGCTCAGCCGGCACCAGTGGAGAAGTCAGACGGGCATGAAACGGGTCACCCTCCACATCGGGCTGCACAAGACCGGCACCACCATGCTGCAGGCCCTGTGCGCCCGCAACCGCGACGCCCTGTCCGACCAGGGGTTGCTGTATCCCAGCACCGGTGGGCAGGACGGGGTCAACAACGCCCACCGCGGCCTCATGCTGGCCGCCCGTCGCGACGACGGCGCCGGGGC
>JBPCTQ010000077.1:0-5356 GCA_051011595.1 Acidimicrobiales bacterium | reverse complement strand
CGCCCGCCGAGCACCACCCGGTGCCGCACCACCCACATGGATGGGAGGGTGCGGCTTCTGGGCGGGTTTGGGCCACTGGTTGATCGGGTCGAAGTCGACGTGTTCGCCGTGATACTCGGCGGCGGACTCGGTCCAGATCGCCTTCATGGCCTCGATGCGTTCCCGCAGCAGCTTCCAGCGGCCGTCGAACTCGGTCCCGTGGTTGGCCATCTCCTCGGCGTTCCAGCCACCACCGACACCGAACAGGAACCGACCCCCCGAATAGAGATCGAGTGACGCCACCTGTTTGGCCGTCTGAATGGGATCGCGCTGCACCACCAAACAGATCCCGGTGGCCAGCTTGAGCGTGCTGGTGACGGCGGCCGCCATCGACAGCGCCACGAACGGATCGGCCACGTCGTAGTACATCTTCGGCAGCTCCGCGCCTCCCGGCCACGGGGTGGTCCGTTCGACGGGAATGTGGCTGTGCTCGGCCACCCACAGCGACTCGAACCCGCGCTCCTCGAGCGCTCGACCCAGATCGGCGGGGTGCATTGAATAGTCGGTGGGAAAGATGGCGGTTCCGTACAACATCGTTGCTCCCGTCAGCGATCGGCGCCGGCGACCACCGGCGGCGCGGTCTCGAACTCTTCCAGATCGTCCCCATCGGAGCCACAACCGACCCCGGCCACCGTGAGGCCGATCACGAGCAGCGCCGCACCGAGGCGGCGTCGGATGGAGAGCATGCCAGGCACGGGGCGGGAGCCTACCGGGCCTGGGCCCGCCACCGAGACCGGCCTGGATCGGAAACCGCTAGGGTCGGCACTCCCCGCCATCAACTCCGTGGAGGTTGTCGTGACCTGGACCAAAGCAGTCGTCACCGGCGCATCGAGTGGCATCGGCGACGCACTGGCCCGTCAATTGTCCGCCGCCGGCACCCATGTGGTCCTGGTGGCCCGCACCGAGAGCCGCCTTGTCGAGCTGGCCACCGAACTGGGCGGCGCCGACAACGCCACTGTCCTACCCGCCGACCTGGCCGAGCCTAACGGCGTCGCGGGTGTGGCCGAACTCATCGCCGGCGACGACGACATCGACCTGGTGATCAACAACGCCGGGTTCGGAGTGAGCGGCGCCATCTCCGAGTCCGAGGTCGATCGACAACTGGCCATGATCGACGTGAACGTGCGCTGCCTGACCCAGCTCAGCCATGCCGCAGCCACGGCGATGGCGCCTCGGGGGCGAGGAGGAATCCTCAACATCTCGTCGGTGGGCGGGTACGTCCCGGCACCCACCTTCGCCGTGTACGGCGCCACCAAGGCGTACGTCACATCGTTCAGTCAGGCCCTGCACGCCGAGCTCGAACCGGCCGGCGTACATGTCACGTGTGTGGCTCCGGGTTTCACCCGCACCGAGTTCCAAGACCGGGCCGACTACGACTCCTCCAGTTTGCCCTCATTCATGTGGCAGACCGCCGAGCAGGTGGCCGAGATCGCCTTGGAGGCCACGGCCAAGAACAAGGCCCTGGTGGTGCCGGGTCTACCCAACAAGTTGATGGTGGGCACCGTGAAACCGCTCCCCTCTTCCCTGCAGCGAAAGATCGCCTCCGCCTTCTGAGACCGCGCCGCACCGCCGACCGTCGAGAACCGACCGCGGCCTTTGGCGCTCGGCCGCTCAGCGCTCGGGCACGCCCTGGTTCTCGAGGAGGAGCTCGACCTTCTCGTCGAGGTACTGGATCTCCAGCTCGGCTTTGAGGTTGACCCGATAGTCGGCCCGGGATTGGATCCGGTCGCGCTCTCGCTGGATGCGCTGGTTCATCAGAATGATCGGGCCCTCGATGGCTGCCACCGATGCCAGCACGGCGCTGATCACGGCGAACACGATCATCGGGTAGGGCTCGAAGGGCTGGGCGATGACGTTGAACAGGGTCCACACCACGAGAAATACGACGATGGCCGCCACCACCGACCAGCTGGCGAAGAACTCGACCAGCCGAGTGGCGGCCGAGTGACGGCTCTCGAGGGCGTCGAAGTCGTCCTCGGTCTCGGTGGTGATGAGCTGGTCGTCTCGAATGGAGGCCAGGACCGCCTCGGCATCGTCGTCCATGTCGATTCCGGTCTCGAGGATCAGTTCGCGCATGTGGGCCATCTCGGCTTCGTCGGCGCAGTCTCGACAGACGGCGTCACCGGTCCACTGAGAGTGTTCGTGTTCGAGACGATGCCGCACCGAGGGCACCAGTTGGCGGGCCGTACGCCATCGGCCACGCGGCTCGGGACGATCACAGGTGGGGCACGAACGGCTCACCGGTCGCTCCGGGCGTGTCGCCACACCCACGCCGCGAAGACGAACTGGAACGGGAGACGGATCCAGTTGCGGGCATCGGTGACGCCACCCACCACCCGCTCCATGTCGCCATCATCGGTGGGGCGGATGTCGACGTCGTTGAGCGCCATGTCGATGTTGGCCGGGAACACGGCGGCCAACAGTCCCAACAGACCCCAGGCGGCTGGACGGCGGGTCGCACGGGGAATCATGCCGACCGCCAAGGCGATCTCGGCCGCGCCCGACACCCGGTTGGCCAGCTGCTTGTCGGGCACCCAGTCGGGAACCACCGCTTCGAAGAACTGAGGTCGCACGAAGTGGCCGATGCCGGCCCCGCCGAAGAACGCGGCCACACCGAGGGCGGACTGTTGTTCGGTGAGCAGTGGCCATGAACGGAAACGACGCACGGGGACCCCCTCCGGAGCAAGCTGGAGCGACCGTAGCAGCGGCGGTCGCGGCCGCTGCTGCTAAACGGACCCAAGAGTGTCCGACCCCCCGGGGACAATGGTCACTGTCATGGAGTCCCCGTCACTACGTTTCGCCGCCGCTGTCCGCACCCTGGGTGACACCGCCCGGGCTCGCGGACTGGTCATGCCCACCTTTCGCAGCCCACCCGGCCTGGCCGATGCCCACCGTTCCATTCGACGAGCCCGAGGAGTGGCCACCGTGGCGGTGGCGCTGCGCAACCGACCGTGGGCCGCCGTGCTGGCCGACATGATCGAAGGCATCGTGGTGGCCAACCACCTCGGGGGCCTCGACGCCGACGGAGTCAGAGCCGAGCTCTGGGCGGCGGTGGCCGAACCCGTCGATGCGGCCGCCTGATCGCCTCTCCCGCCCGCCCCGGTACGGCACAATGGGACCCGTTGCCCGCCCGGGTGGCGGAATTGGCAGACGCAGGGGGCTTAAACCCCCCGGATCCCCAGGGATCGTGTGGGTTCAAATCCCACCCCGGGCACCAGGCTCGTCGGCGGGGTGCTGCTCCGGCCCGACGATCACGATTTCAGCGGCGTTGCTGATGGGAGTCGAGCGACGACACTTCGCAATCTGGTATGTGATTTCGACGATCGTCGGCTTCGGCGTCCTCACCGCATTCTGGGCGGCGGTGCTGTAGCACGATCCGACCGGCTCAATGGGCCCGTCGGATGACGAGGATCGAGATCGCAAAGATGCCGACCGCGATCGGCGCGACGAGATCGGTCCACTGGAACGGCGTCCCGGGTTCCAAGCCAAGTACCCCCTTCAGGAATATCACCGCCAGCAGAATGGCGATCGTCTCGAGCAGCTTGACCTTCAGGTCGGTGACGCTGTGGATCGAGAACCACTCGGGCACCTTCTCGCCGTCGATCCTGTCGACGATGAACAGCCGGAACACTCCGTAGGCGAAGATGAACAGCACGAGGCCGAGCAGGAACTCGTCGAGCGACGACACGAGCGTCGTCGTGGTCCTCAGTGCAGCTTCCTCGCTGAATGCCTTCTGCTCCTCGGCGCCGAAGTAGATGCCGATCGCATCGACCGTCGTCACTGCGCCGACGATCATCATCAAGGCCGCGCCGAGCCCGGAGAACACCACGGCGATCGCCGCCATCCAGCGGGCCTTGAAGATCAAATCCAGCATCGTGCGTTACATGGCCCCTTCGTTGGTGAGTCGACTGTACCGATCATGGAGACCCGCACCCGAACCTGCGTCGAGGGCGAAGTTCGTGCGTCGCCAAACTCGAGAAGCGCCCCGATGATCAGGTGATCTCGATGGGTAGGTGCCGCAGTCCCCGGAAGGCGAAGGAATCGAGCCGCTCGGCTGGCCCGGTCTGTCGGACCGACTCGATGTCGGCCAGCAGAGCCCCGAGGGTGATGCGGACCTCGAGTCGGGCCACCGCTGCGCCCAAGCAGTAGTGGGCGCCGTGGCCGAAGGCGAGATGATCACCGCTCGGCCGGTCGAGAATGAACCGGTCGGCGTCGACGAAGACGGCTTCGTCCCGATTGGCCGAGCCGATGAGGCCGAGCACGGTGGCGCCGGCAGGGATGCTGGTGCCGTCGATGTCGACATCGACCATGGCCGTTCGCAACATCCACTGAGCGGGCGAGTCGTACCGGAGGCCCTCCTCCACCACCGCGTCGATGAGACCGGGGTCGTCGATGATCGCCTGCAGCTGATCCGGGTGATCGAGCAGCGCCCGCACCGTGTTCGAGATCAGGTGCCGGCTGGTGAAGCTGCCCGCCACCAGCAGGGTGAACACGAAGACCCGCATCTCCGATGTCGTGAGCACGTCATCGTCTTCGGCTCGCATCAACACCGACACCAGGTCGTCGCCCGAATCGGCATCGATCTTCGCCATGGCCTCGTCGAGCCATTCGTTCATCTGGTCGCTGGCCGATTCCAGGGCATCGTCGACACCGACGCCGTCGGGATCGAACACCACTCCCACCATCACTTCGGCCCACCGCCCGAAGTCGGCTTGTACGGCGACGTCGACACCGAGCATGGCGGCAATCACTCGGTTCGGAACCGGAACGGCCAGCTCGGTGACCAGATCGAACGGGCCCCGACCGCGAACGGGCGACAGCAGTTCATCGACGGTGGCACTCACCATGTCGGCCAACTCGGCCACCCGCCGTGGGGTGAAGCCGCGATTCACGATGCGGCGCAGCCGGGTGTGGTCGTCGCCGTCGAGCCCGATGATCGAGATGGCATCGGGCTCTTCGCCGGTTCGCAGCGAGGGCCGGCTCACGGCCGCCGCCATCGCCTCGTTGGAGAACGTCGAGGTGTCGCCGAGCACGGTCCTGACGTGTTCGTAGCGGCTCACCACCCACAGATCGTGAGACGCCACATGGTGCACGGGTGCATCGCGGCGGAGCAGTGAGTACCAGGGGTAAGGGTCGGCTGCGACGAGGGGGTCGAACGGATCGAAGTCGGCTACGACAATGCTCATGAGGTGCCCACGATGTTGTCCTCGGGAGGTACCAGCACCGGCCGCACCCCATCGGTGTCGACCGGGCCGGCGGCCACAGGCTCCAACAGCACCAGGGCGGCCGAGCGCATCCTGCCGGCGAGGGATTCGGC
>JBPCTQ010000076.1:0-3046 GCA_051011595.1 Acidimicrobiales bacterium | reverse complement strand
GGCGACATCATCCTGTTCATCGACGAGCTGCACACCCTCGTCGGTGCCGGCGCGGCCGAAGGCGCCATCGACGCCGCATCCATCCTCAAGCCCATGCTGGCCCGAGGCGAGCTGCAGACCATCGGTGCCACCACGCTCGACGAGTACCGCAAGCACCTCGAGAAGGACGCCGCCCTCGAGCGCCGCTTCCAGCCCATCAAGGTCGAGGAACCCACGGTTCCCCACACCATCGAGATCCTCAAGGGCCTCCGCGAGCGCTACGAGCAGCACCACCGGGTCACCATCACCGATCAGGCGCTCGTCGCCGCGGCCAACCTGGCCGACCGCTACATCTCCGACCGGCACCTGCCCGACAAGGCCATCGACCTCATCGACGAGGCCGGGTCGCGCCTGCGCATCAAGCGCATGGAGACCCCGCCCGACTTCAAAGAGCTCGAGAACGAGATCGGCGACGTCGTCCGCCAGAAGAAGGAAGCGGTCGAGGAGCAGCGATTCGAAGAGGCGGGCGCGCTGCGCGACCGCGAGAAGGAGCTGCTGGCCCAGCGGGCCGAGAAGGAAGCCGAGATCAAGGCCTCTGGGGTCGATCTGTTCGATGAGGTCGACGAGGAGGCGATTGCCGAGGTCCTGTCGATCTGGACCGGCATCCCGGTGTACAAGCTCACCGAGGAAGAGACCCAGAAGCTCCTCAAGATGGAAGACGAGCTGCACAAGCGGGTCATCGGCCAGCAGGACGCCATCCAGGCCGTCAGCCAGGCCATCCGCCGCACCCGGGCCGGCCTCAAGGACCCCAAGCGGCCGTCCGGCTCGTTCATCTTCCTGGGCCCATCGGGTGTGGGCAAGACCGAGCTGGCCAAGACGCTGGCCGAGTTCCTCTTCGGCGACGAGCAGTCGCTGATCAGCCTCGACATGTCCGAGTACATGGAGAAGCACACCGTCAGCCGCCTGGTGGGTTCGCCCCCGGGCTACGTCGGCTACGAAGAGGGTGGCCAGCTCACCGAGGCCGTGCGCCGCAAGCCGTTCTCGGTGGTGCTGTTCGACGAGATCGAGAAGGCCCACCCCGACGTCTTCAACACGCTGTTGCAGATCCTCGAGGAGGGTCGCCTCACCGATAGCCAGGGCCGTTCGGTCGACTTCCGCAACACCGTGCTGATCATGACCTCCAACCTGGGCACGGCCGATCTGCGCAAGGCCAACCTGGGCTTCACCAAGGCCGACGAGTCGGTCACCTACGAGCGCATGAAGGAAAAGGTCCACGACGCCCTCAAGGTGCACTTCCGGCCCGAGTTCCTCAACCGCATCGACGACGTCATCGTCTTCCACGAGCTGTCTCAGCCCGAGGTGCGCCAGATCGTCGACCTGATGGTGAAGCGGGTCGCCACCCAGCTGGCCGGCCAGGGGATGGGCCTCGAGCTCACCGATGCGGCCAAGGACCACCTGTCGATCAAGGGCTACGACCCCACCCTCGGGGCCCGGCCGTTGCGCCGTGCCCTTCAGCGTCTCGTCGAGGATCCGCTGTCCGAACGCCTGCTGTTCAAGGAGTTCCGCGCCGGCGAGATCATCATCGTCGACGTCGACACCGACGAGGAGTCGGGCGAAGAGGAGATCGTGTTCCGGGCCATCGAGGGCTTCGAGCCGCCCGAGGTCGAGGAGCTCGACGAAGAGCTGCTGTCCACCAGCGACGGCGGCGACTGAGCCCAGCCACTCCGGGTCAGCACGCCGTCGGTGTCTTCGGGGCCGGCGTCAGGTCGGTGCGCCGTTGGCGATCACGGCTTCGATGTCGGCCACGTCGCTAAAATCGTGACCGAACCAGGTGAGCCACCAGGTGGCACCGTTGGCCCGTGCTTCGTCGGGGCTCACGGTGGCGCCCATCACGGCCACGTCGAAGTCGGGACCAGCGCCGGCCTCGCCGAGGTGGCCGACGAGGTCGGCCAGATCCTGGGGTCCGCCGATGTCCACCGGGAAGATGCCGTCGTGGCGTAGGGCCCGGGCGATGGGTCGCCGGTTGGGCCAGCGGGCACCCACCCAGATCGGCGGCCGGGGTCGCTGCACCGGCGGGGGCAGGAAGTGCACGTCGGCCGCCGTGTAGTGCTCGCCTTGGTGGTCGACGGGTTCGCCCGACCACAGCCCGTCGAGCAGCTCGAGCGCCTCGGCGAGCATCGCCGCCCGGGTGCGGTCGTCGAGCTCCTCCCCGAAGCTCGACAGCTCGCGTCCTGATCGGTCGAGCCCCAGGCCGACGCCCACCGTCATGCGGCCGCCGCTGAGCTGGTCGAGCGCCGTGACCTGGCGGGCCACGACGGCCGGCCGGCGGCGGGCGAGCGGCGTCACCATCGCTCCCAGCCGCACCCGTTCGGTGGCGACTGCCTGCGCGGCCATGGCGATCCAGGGATCGCCCACGTCGGTGGCCGGGGCCCGGTACTGCAGGTGATCCCACAAGAACACCCCGTCCCAGCCGTGCTCTTCGGCCCGCGCCGCCAGCCCGGCGCACACCCGGGGGTCGGCGGCCGGTCCGAACGGGGGGAAGAACAATCCTGCCTTCACCGATGATCCTCCTTGCCGAGCAACGTTCTGGTCGTGCACCGCCGCTCTCAGGGCGGCACTGCACTACCAGAACGAACGTGAGCGTGGCGGAGGTGGACGGGAATCGAACCCGCCACACGGGGATCGCCCGTGTCACCCGCTTTGAAGGCGGGGGAGCCCACCAGGTACTCGTACACCTCCCGGTCCGACCCGGGGGCCGATCCGTGCGCAGTATGGCGCGTCGCTCAGCGCGACCAGAAGTCCGTCAGAGCTCGACGCGGGTGTAGGGCGCGCTGATCGGCGCGGTCCGTCCGTTGACGGTGACGGTGTGGGTGGTGAGGACGTCGATGTGGGTGTGACCAGCCTCGATGGGGATCGCGGCCGACCAGGTCGACCCGCTGCCCGTCATCGTGGCCCAGTCGTCGTCGGCGAACAGGTCGTAGAGGTACCACGACGAGCCGTCCGGCCCGCGGTCGTACATCCAGAAGATGCGGCTGTCCTCGGGGACACCCCCGTCGGGGAACGTGAC
>JBPCTQ010000075.1:0-5811 GCA_051011595.1 Acidimicrobiales bacterium | reverse complement strand
GTCTTGCCGTCGGCCTCGACGGTGAGCAGCACTTCGTAGTAGCCCGACCGCCAGTCGGTCTCGGCGGTGATGCCCGCAGCAACGGGCCACTGGCAGCCGTGGGCCGACGCATCGTTGGGCGTCGGGTGGTCGTCGGCCGGGACGGTGTCGGACCAGACGACGTCGCGTTCGGCCCCGATCCGGGCGACCTCGACGGCGACCGGTTCGGCGTCGGGTGACGAAAGATGCAGCGCAACCGAGCCGCCAGCGGCGATGGACTGAGGCCAGCAGTATCCGGTAACGGTGCGAAACGCCATGCTCAGCCTCATTCCAGTAGGCAACGAGCACGAGTGCAAGATCGAACAACGGACCTTGCATCGACTGACGGCCCGTGTTACTTTCCATATACGTTAATTAACAGAGATGCGAAATATGACGGAGGTGGACGGTGACGACGGCAACCACAGTGCTCGATGAAGCAGTGCTCGATGATGCTCAGCTGGATGAGACGTTCGCTGCTCTCGCGAACTCGACGCGGCGGGCGATCTTGGCGCACCTGGCGGCGGGGGAGGCAAGCGTGAACGAACTCGCCGCGCCGTTCGATATGACACTCCCGGCCATCTCCCGGCACATCAAAGTCCTCGAACACGCGGGGCTCATCACCCGCGCCCGCCGCGCGCAGTTTCGTCCCTGCACCATTGACGCGGCCCCACTGGAACAAGTTGCCGACTGGGCGGCCCAGTACCGGCACATCTGGGACGACCGATTCGACCGCATGGACGACTACGTCCGAAACCTACAGAACACCCATGACAAGAAAGAGACATGACCAATGAGTGAGACCAAAGATGTCCAGATCGAGCGCACCTTCGATGCTCCGATCGATCTGATCTGGGCGATGTGGACCGAGGCCGAGCACTTCGCGAACTGGTATGGCCCCATGGGCGCCAAGATCCCGAAGGCCGAAATGGATGTCCAGGTCGGCGGCCAGCGGCACATCGGCATGGAGATGGAAACTCCCAACGGCCAGATGCAGATGTTCTTCGTCGGCGAATACCGCGAGATCGACCCGAAGACCCGCCTCGTCTACACCGAAAGCATGGCCGACGCAGACGGCAAGGCGATGACCGCCGAACAGATGGGTATGCCGGCCGGTACACCCATGGAGACCTCTGTTGTGGTCGAACTCGAAGACCAGGGTGAGCGCACCAAGATGGTGATGACCCACATCGGCGTTCCCGCCGAGTCCCCCGGTGGCCAGGGTTGGTTGATGGCGATCGACAAGATGGAAACCCGAGTGGCCGAACTGAGCGGCTGACCAGGGCCTGGCTTCGATCAGCCGATGGTGAAGGTGGCGGCGGTCTCGTTGCTGGGTTGGTAGCCGATGCGGTGGGCGTGGGCTCGGAGGGTGATCGTGGTGCCCGCTTCGACGCGGATGGGTTCGTGGTAGACGAGCCATCGGGGTTCGTCGGTGGTTTCGGTGGTCCAGCCGATGGAGGCGCCCTGGGTGCCGCAGTGGAGCTGGATCAGTGCCGGCCCGGCGAACTCGCCGCCGTCGGGGCTGGGGACACGGCCTTCGTCGGTGGCGCTGTACACCGCGAAAGTGGGTTCGCCGGTTGTCGGCTGCACGCCTCCGGGCCACATACGTTCGATCATCTCGTCTTCGGTCATCAGTCCCTGGTCGCCGACCTCTCGCTGCCAGGCATCGAGGGCGATGCGGTGGCGTTCGAGTACCTCGCGGTGGGCGGGGTCGTCGGCCAGGTTGTTGATCTCGTAGGGGTCGGCGTCGCAGTCGTAGAGCTCTTCGACGGGTCGGGTCGAGGCCATGAACCGAGCGGCCGGCTCTTCGAGCTCATCGGCCACGTGGAGGCGCCAGAGCTCCTGCATGATCGGGTGGTGGTTGCGGTAGCTGTTGTATCCCACGTAAGGCCGGTTGGGTTCGGTGTGGCGGATGTACTTGAAGCGGGTGTCACGGCTGGCCCGCACCATGTCGTACATCTCGTCGAAACGATCGCGGGCGACGAACACGTAGTCGCGGCCGCCGTGGGCATGGGGGCCGAGGAAGGCCTTGCCTTGCAGGTGTGGCGGGATGGCCACCCCGGCTACGGAGAGGTAGGTGGGGGCCAGGTCCATCACGCTGATGAGTTCGTCGGTGACCGTGCCCGGTTCGATCACGCCGGGCCACCGCACGATCATCGGGCTGTGGATGCCGCTGTCATACGGCCACCGTTTACCGCGGGGCAGCGGCCCGTGGTCGGTCCACACGAACACGATGGTCGAGTCGGTCAGGCCGTCCTCTTCGAGCTGATCGAGGATGCCGCCCAGGATGGCGTCGTTGTGTTCGATCGACGCGTAGACCCGGGCGATCGAGGCCCGCACCTTGGGTGTGTCGGGAAAATAGGGCGGCACCACCACCAAGTCGGGGTCGATGTCGTTGTCCTCGAACTTGTCGCCTTCCCAACTCTTGCTCTCGTGGGTGTCGTTGAGGTTGAACACGGCCAGGAAGGGCTGATCGGGGTCGAGCCGGTTGCGCCAGTGTGCGGTGCCGTCCTCGTGCCATTCGAAGCTGGTTTCGTCCCACACCGTGGCCGGGGCCACGAACTGGTAGTCGTGTTTGCCGTCGTTGCTGCACCAGTAACCGGCGGCCCGCAGATACTCCGGCACACACTTCACGTAGTGAGGGACAACAGCCTCATAGGGGGTCGGTCCCCAGACCGTGCGCATGTGATGGGTGCCCAGGGTCACCGGGTACATGCCGGTCATCACCGAGCTGCGGCTCGGGGCACACACCGGCGCCGTCGTGTAGGCGTTCGTCCACAGCGCTCCCTCGCCGGCCAGTCGATCGAGGTTCGGGGTGCGGATCCCGGGATGGCCATAACAGCCGAACCAAGGCGAACAGTCCTCGAACGACACACTCACGATGTTCGGGCGTTCAGGGAACTCGGCCATCACCGGCGACCGTATCCGTGGCCGTCCTCGAGATCGAACCAGACCACGTCACCGAGGGTTCGAGACACCCACCATCGAGACGAGGTTCGGCCGGCAGTCGGCAAGGTGTTCGTCGCGGCGCCGCAACCCGTCGAGCCACCGGAGGATCTCGTCGACGACGAGCATCGGATTGCCGACCTGGCAGTGTTCCGCGCCTTGTTCGGCCGCGGTGGTGATCCGCACGGTGACCGAGCGGGCATTGGTGGCCGCGGCGATCTGCTCGTGGACCTGCCCGAACGGTACGAGGTGGTCGTCGGTGCCCATGACGATGAGCATGTCCTGGCCGATCCGCTCGCTCACCTCCCGGAGGTTCATCGTCGTCAGCCATTGGAAGTAGCTGAAGGTGTCATCGCTGCCGCTGACATGCCGGCCGTGGTTGACGGCCCACGCGGCCTCTGCGTTCACGGCCATCGCCGCGTCGACCACTTCATTCAGTTCGTCGCGTGCGCCCTGATCGACCAGCGTCATGAGGGCCTCGAACGAAGCGTCGCCAATCCTCTTGCGGAAGCACGCCGCGAAGTCGTACATGGCGCCCCAACTGACCACCCGCGCGACGCGCGGCTCGAACGCAGCCGCCCGCGGTGCCAGATAGCCGCCCAGCGACACGCCGATCAGGGTGCACTCGTCGATGCCGAAGTGGTCGAGGAGCGTGCTGACGGGGCGTTCCCAATCGTGGGTCATGTGGAGCCCTGACCGTCGGAGGGCGCTTCCTTGGCCCGGCCCGTCGAACAACAGCACGCGGTAGCCCGCTCCGGCCAATGCGGCAGCGCTCGGATACGTCTCCTCAGACGCGCCGTCGAACCCGCTGTGCATGACGATGACGCCACGGTGTTCGCCCTGGGGCGGCACGTCGATCACCGGCAGATGTGCGCCGTCGAACGGCACGCTCGTGCGCATGGCAGCCACCTCGGGAAGGGCACGATCGTGGAGCTCCAGAAACCGTTCGTAGGCTTCCGCCTTCCCGGGTGCGGCCGGCGATGTGTAGAACTCGGTGGCCCGCCAGTAGTGGGCCGCATTGAGGTGGCGCCCGTCGGCTTCTGCTCGCTCGGCAGCGGCTGCCATCTCTCGGGTCCAGTCCTCGACAGTCGAGATGCGCCGGCCGACCTCGATCAGCTCCCCGGGCTCGTTCGTCTGGGCCAGTCGGTTCATGAAGTAGTTGAACGCCTGGTCGGGGTGTAGGGCCATGAAGCCCGGCTTGACTGGGCTCACGCGCCACCTCCTCGAGAACGGCTTGGCCGAACTGGGCACCTGCGATGGGCCGGGCGGGACACGGTCAGTTGGCCCACGGGTTGCAGCCCGGGGTCACGCGTGGCCGGGAGCGGGAGAGTCGTTCGCGCGCAGCACCATGTCAGTCTGGGCTGGCGAGAGGGCCCGAGCCGTAGGGCCGCGTGATGATCTCCCAGCCGACGTTGGTGTCCGGGTCGCTGAAATAGACACCTCGCCCGCCGTCGTGGTGGTTGATCTGGTCGGGTTTGGACCGACCCGGATCCGCCCAGTGGGGTATTGCTCGCTCCGAGATCCGGGCGAAGATCTCGTCGAATTGGCGCTCGGTGACCACGAACGCAAGATGGGAGCGCGAAGGTTCGCCGTCGGAGTCGGCGAAGTCGATGGTGACGCCGTTGCCGGTCTCGACTTGGGTGAAGTGGCCGTATTCGGTCGGTGCTGCCAACCCGACCACCTCCGAGAAGAAGGCTGCGGCGGCCCGTCGATCTCGCGCCCACACGATCAAGTGGTTGAGTTGGGGGAGCACGTGCCCAAACTAGTCGGTGGCCCGACGCCTGCACTGAGGACGTACGCGCAGACGCCGCCGATTGCGGCTGGTTGATTTCGTCTTGGGGGCCCGGCCACGGTCCGTCGCCGGGCGGGACTCGTGCAACGACCGCCAGGAGGCAGCCATGCCAGAGCTACCGGAATCCGTCTTCGCCAACCGGCCGGAGACTCGTCTCTTCGAGGACGCCGACGCGGACTCGACGGTCGTGAATCACGTACTGCTGGGCACGTACCTAGGCGTGCTCGACGAGGTGGATGGCTTCTACGAGGTCGTGACCCGACGGGCGGGTCGGGGCGGCTTCGTCGCCAAGGGCGAAACGCGCCCCGACCCGGTGTTGAAGATGTTCTTCGTCGATGTTGGCCAGGGGGACGGAACCCTGATCGAGAGTCCGCAGGGCATCGTCGTCGTCGACGGCGGCATCGGCGGAGGATTTCGGTCGTTCCTTCGTCATCGGTACAAGCCACTCATCGACGATGGTGAGCAGATCGAGATCGCCGCGATGGTGGTGAGTCATCCCGATGGCGACCACTACAAGGGCCTTGAGTATCTACTCGAAGACCCCGACTTCAAGGTCAAGACGATCTACCACAACGGCCTCATGCGGTACCCGAGGTCCGTCGAGGACTCGAAATCCAGGATGATCACCGAGGGACACCTGGTCGAACGCGACATCGACGGGAAGTCGGCGCCGGTTGTGGTCGACATCGTCGATGGCCTCGATGGGATTCTCGACCGGCTCGATGAGATGCCGGCCTGGTTTCGGTGGTTCTGGGAGGCGGCGAAGAAGGCCCGGGAGGATTCGCGACTGACCGATGTCCGCCGACTGTCCGCCGGCGACACGGTCGAGGGATTCTCCGGAGACCCGGCCGACGGGCTCCATATCAGCGTGTTGGCGCCGGTCCCCCTCGCCGGTCCCAACGGCGAGCCAGAACTGCTCGCATTCGGTGAGCCCAAGAAGCGCCATCTGCCTCGGCCCGCGTACCCGCATTACCACTACAGCCACTCCCACACTCGCAACGGCCAGTCGATCATGCTGCGCCTCGACTACGGGCAGCACCGCATACTCCTCGGCG
>JBPCTQ010000074.1:0-2691 GCA_051011595.1 Acidimicrobiales bacterium | reverse complement strand
TCACCGGGCCCGCCGAGCTGATCGGGCCAGCGGACCCGGCCGAAGGGATCGACGACGACGGCGTCCGCCGCCTGCTCCGGGAGATCTTCGTGGCCGCCGGGGGCACCCACGACGACTTCGACGAGTTCGATCGGGTGATGGCCGAGGACGGCCGCACCGCAATCCTGGTCGCCCCCGATCGCATCATCGGCAACGCCCCGTCGTCCTGACCGTTTTGGGATCTGCGCTACGGTGAGACCATCGACCAAGCCACCACATCGAACGACAACAACATGCAGGTCCGCGTCGTCGAAATCAGCATGGCACCGCCGGCGGTCCGTCGATGACCGATGACCCGCACTCGCGTGCGTCGCTGGCCGCCGCACTCGGCGTCGAGCGCATGCATCCACCCGAGTTCGTCGCCTTCTTCGGCGGGTTGCCCCGCCGGGTCACCGCGCTGGCCCTCGGCGCCCAGGCCCTCGATGCCAAGGGCGACGGCGAGGCCAGCGGGCCGCACGGCCAACCGCCAACCGGGGACGAGGCCGAGGCGGAACCCACGGTCGATCCGACCGATGAACTCGTCGAGATCGCCGATGCCGTCGACCTCCTGGCGGAGCGAACCGGGAACATCGGCTTGGCCAGCGACACCGACACCGGCGCTGCGCCGATCGACCTCTCGGTCCTCGACCAGACCTCGCCAGAGATCGCAATCCTCCTGCGACGGATCGAGGCCAGCTCCGTCGACGTGAGCCGGCGAATCGCTGGTCTCTCCTCGAGTGCGTGGAACAGCAACCCCGGTCTGATCGACCACGTCCGTTCGGCGGTCGTCGAAACCGTCGGTCCGATTCGCGCCGTCGAGCGGCGGATCCAGCGCCACTCCGACGACTGAACGAGGACACCCCGACCGGTTGGCAGGCTCCAGCCGCGGTCACCCCGCACTCCCAGGGGGTTTGCGATCGCCGAGAAGAGGGAATGGAGCCAGAGTGACCGCACAAACGAGGGCAATCGACTTCGACCGTCAGACCGTCGAGGTCAGCACCGAGCGACTCGGCCGGCTCCGGATCTTCAACCTCGTCATGGGTGCCCTGCACCTCGTCTCGGGCACCTTGATGGTGGTGCTCGGCAACGACTTCCGACTCGACATCAGCACGTTCGCCCTCAACGGTCCGCCGGGGACCCCGCTCGAGGACGGCACGATCAACCAGGTCTGGGGGCTCCCGCTGGCCTGGGCCACCGCAGCGTTCCTCTTCCTGTCGGCCTTCTTCCACTTCCTGATCGCCTCACCCCTGGCGTTCGGGGCGTACGGCAACGAGCTGCGACGTAACCGCAACCGGTTCCGTTGGGTCGAGTACTCGATCTCGTCGACCCTGATGATCGTGCTCATCTCGCTGGTGACGGGTATCACCGATCTGGCTGCGCTGATCGCCATCGCCTTCGTCAACGCCTCGATGATCCTCTTCGGTTGGCTGATGGAGATGAGCAACCACTTCGACCGCAAGACGTGGTGGACCCCATTCTGGTTCGGCTGTGTTGCCGGCATCGCCCCCTGGGCCGCCATCGCCGCCTACATCACCTTCAACGTGAGCCGAGAAGGCGGCGAGGGCCCGCCCGGGTTCGTCTACGGCATCATCTTCACGATCTTCTTCTTCTTCAACACGTTCGCGATCAACCAGTGGCTCCAGTACCGCAAGGTCGGCGGCTGGTCCGACTATCTGCGGGGCGAGACCACCTACATCGTGTTGAGCCTGGTGGCCAAGAGTGCGCTGGCGTGGCAGATCTTCGCCAACACCCTCATCGACTGACCGCTCGCTCAAAAAGGCCGCCTACGGTGGCTGGCCATGAGCGACGAGTTGCGCACCAGAATCCGCGGCGCGTGGCAGGGCCGGGTCAGCGGCTGCCAGCTCGGCAAACCGGTCGAGCTGCTGTCGATGCGGGAGGGCCACGATGCCCTGACCGAGTACCTGGGACGGGCCGACGCCCTACCGCTGCGGGATTACGTTCCCCTGGTGGCCGACACGGTGGTGGCCCGACACTTCCCCCAGTGCTGCCTGGGCCGGTTCGACCACGCCGAGCCCGACGATGACATCAACTATTCCGTCCTCGCCCTCGTGATGCTCGAGGCGAGCGGCGCCGAGCTGACGACTGCGGACGTGGCCAGAGCCTGGCTCCGCCACCTGCCCGGCGGGATCGTGTTCACCGCCGAGCGCCGGGCCCTGATCACCCTGCTCGAGAAGTCGAGCTACGGCTTCACCACCGGGGCCGAGGCCGGCTTCGACCTCGCCGAATGCGCCGACAACGAGTTCAACGACTGGATCGGCGCCCAGATCCGGGCCGACGTGTACGGCTGGGTCAACCCGGGCAAGCCGGAGCGGGCCGCCGAGCTAGCACGCCGAGATGCCGAGCTGTCGCACCGGACCGAAGGGGTGTACGGGGCGATGGCGGTCGCAGCCATCGGGGCTGCCATCCCCGCGGCCGACGACCTGTTCGACGCCGTCGGGGCCGGCATCGGCGTCATTCCCGATGCGTCGGATTGCGCCGAGGCGATGCGGCTCGGTATGGCGCTGGCCCGGGCTGGGGACGGGCCGGGCGACATCCATGCTCGCTACCGTCAGCTGTCGCCGGTGCATACCGTCAACAACCTTGCGCTGGTTGTTTGGGGGCTGCTCAACGGCACCGATGATTTCACCACCGCCATCGGCGACACGGTCGCTG
>JBPCTQ010000073.1:0-2790 GCA_051011595.1 Acidimicrobiales bacterium | reverse complement strand
GACGAGGTCCTGGTGAGCCACGTCATGAGCCACCAGGCGGGCCTGTCGGGGCTGGAGCCAGCCACCCCCCCCAACGAGTTGTTCGACCGGGATCTGGTGGTCGAACGCCTGGCCGCCATGGAACCGTGGTGGGAACCGGGCACGGCCGCCGGTTATCACGCGGTCACCCAGGGCTACCTGCAGGGTGAGCTCCTGCGACGGGTCACGGGGCTCACGATGGGTGAGTTCTTCCGCCGTGAGGTGGCCGAGCCACTCGGAGCCGATTTCCACATCGGGCTCCCCGAATCCGAACACGGTCGGCTGGCCGAGCTGGTTTCGCCGGTGACCGACCTCGAAGTCGACGTCGAAGGAATGGACCCGGTGGCCGTTCGCACCTTTCTCAGCACGAGTGGCGATTTGGTCGGAGTCACCCGTACCGCCCGGTGGCGCTCAGCCGAGATCCCCGCCGCCGGTGGCAGCGGCAATGCCCGTTCGGTGGCCCGGGTGCATTCGGCGCTGGCGTGTGGCGGCACGGTCGACGGGGTCACGCTCATGGCGCCGGAATCGGTCGACATCGCCCTCCAGGAGCAGTTCAACGGCACCGACCTCGTCATGAACGTGCCCATGCGCTACGGCATGGGTTTCGGACTGCCCAGCGAAGTGATGCCCATCAGTCCCAACCAGCGGGCGTTCTTCTGGGGCGGTTGGGGTGGTTCGTTGGCCATCGTCGACCTCGATGCCCGCCTGTCGGTCGCCTACGCGATGAACAATATGGCCCCGGACCTGTTGGGTGATCTTCGCGGTGCCACGGTTGCGCTCAGTGCGTACGCGGGTCTGGTCTGACGTTTCCCGGGGGCTCACGGCCCTTTTCCCGGAGGCTCACGCCGAGGCATCATGCCGGTATGAGCCGTCTGCGGGTTGTTGCCGTGCTGGCGTCGCTGGCGTTGGTGGTCACGGCCTGCGACTGGTCGATGTTCCGGGGTGGCCCTCATCACACCGGTGAGAACCTGCTGGAAACGGTCATCGGCATCAACAACGTCGGATCGATGGCCGAGCAGTGGGTGGCGGCTCGTCCGCTCCCCGTCGCCCGGATGCCGGCCGCGGTGGTCGATGATCGGGTGGTCATCGGTGGCGACGGCGATGTGATGGCTTTTGCCATCGACGACAACGGATGTGTCGGCGACCCGGCTGACTGTCCGCCGGTGTGGCGTCACGACCTGCCTGGTCACGACGACGCCGGCGCCGTTGCGGTCCATCGCGACCACGTCTACGTGCCGTACCAGGCGACGCTGCATGTGATCTCGCTCGCCGGTACTGGTTGTTCCGGTGCTGGGTGCGAGGCCGACTGGACGGCGCCGCTCGCCGGTGGATCGGCTGTTCCGACCATCGCCGATGACCGGGTGTACGTCACCACGGGTGGTGCGCCGTCGAGGCTCGAGGTGTTCGACGCTCTCGGCGTGGAGAACTGCGCAGGGACGCCGGCGGTGTGTGAGCCCCTGTGGACCGCCAATCTCGGGTTCGAGCCCCTCAATCCCCACACCGCCACGGTGGCCCGTGATCGGGTGTACGCACCCACGGGCCAGGGCCGGGTGCGGGTATTCGACGCCGCCGGCCTCGACGGCTGTTCGGGTGATCCGGTCCTATGCCAGCCGCTGTGGGTGATCGACACCGGCGACACCGGCCGGCTGAGCACCATCGCCGCCTCCGATGGTCGCGGCTACGTGTCCAGTCCCACCGCCACCTACGTGTTCGACCTGGAGCCCTGTGGAACCTCGCCATGTGGTGTTCTCGGAAGCGGCCCGGGTGGTGACGCCGCCCCCGCCGTCGCGGGCGGCCTGGTGCTCACCGGCGGCACGGAGCTCCAGGCCTTCTCGTCCGAGCTCACGACCGGTTGCTCCGGTCAACCGGCAGTGTGTACCGCACTGTGGTCGTCGAATCTCGGCACCGACTCGGTCGGTGAGGCGGCGGTGGCCAACGATGTTGCCTACGTCAGCTCCGAGCGACTGGTCGAGTGCATGAACGAGCCGGTGTTCTTCTGCGAGTACGAGAAGGGAATTCATGCCTTCGATGCCACCGGTGCCACCTGCGCCGGAACGCCGGTGATCTGCGCACCCTTGTGGCAGGACTTCGTACCCGACCTGTCGATCGACAACGCCTCCACCGAGGGATACGGAAGCCCGGTCGTGGCCAACGGTGTCGTGTACGTCGCTCGGGCCTACTGGTCGGCCTCGTCGGACGAGGTCGTTGCCTTCGCTCCCACCCAGGAGCTCTAGCCCGACACCGACGGCTCCGCGGGCTCCGGCCCTCGCCGCTTCGGCATGGCCCGAGAGCTCGGATCGGTGCTCGGCCACGACGGCCCGCTCCGCATCGGTGCTCCACACGACATCGCCGGGGCAGACCTTCTCGGTCCTGCGGGCGTACGAACCCCCACCCTGACCCTGGGTCAAAGGTGTTTGGTGGCCTCGCGCCGTGACAGCCCCGAGAGCTCGGATTGGTGCTCGGCCACGAACACCCGCACTGCGTCGGGGTCGGTCTTGGCGTATTCGCGCAGGGCCCAGCCGATGGCCTTGCGGATGAAGAACTCCTTCTCGAATGCACGGCGGGTACAGAAGCCGAATAGCATCTCGACGTCGGTCGACTCCTTGTGCTCGAGCTGACAAATGATCGCCGTGCGCCGCAGCCACATGTCGTCACAATCAATCCACTCGTCGAGTAGCGGTCGCATGCGGGCCCGCTCGTTCAACACCACCTTGCCGATAATCCCTGAGGCAACAGAATCGACCAGGTCCCACCAGGCGCCCTCAGTGACCA
>JBPCTQ010000072.1:0-4163 GCA_051011595.1 Acidimicrobiales bacterium | reverse complement strand
CTCCTCGAGCGGCCACAAAACCCTGGCGGCGGACGCGGTAGGGAACCGAGATGGTGCCGTCGGGGGCCACCGTCGTGGTGACGGCCCCGAACTGGCCGCTGAGGCAGGCGTTCACCGCCGGTTCGGCCGGCTGTGCGTCGGCCTGGCATGCCGCGACCGTCGATCCTGGAGCCCAGCCCGACCCGGCGAGCGTGACGAGATCGCCGCCGTCGAGGTCGGAGTTGGGCGTCACCGTCAGCACCCGCTCGTCGTCGTCGACGATGACACCGACACCCAGGCCGTAGAACCCACCGAGCACCGCGTCGGTCGGTGAGTGGAACCGCACCACGATCAGCTCGTCGTTCTCGCCGACGGCGTCGCCGTTCACCTCGATCGAAACCATCTCGTCCACGTCGTCGGGTACGAAGGTCACCACGCCACTGTCGGCGACGTAGTCCGCGCCCGGCTCGGCTTGCAGCGCCGAATCGAGCTCGGGCACCACAAACGTCTCCCATTGCACCGTCACCGTGTTGCTCGATGGGGCCGAGAGCTCCACCGGCACATCCACGGTGACGGTTGACGGAGCATCACCCTCCACGACCGAAGCCACCATCGGCAGGACCACCGGTGGCGGCTGAGCGAATGCCACCGGTGCTGAGGCGAGCGTTCCGACGAAGTCGACGGCCTCCGCGGCGCCGACCGCACACGATGCCACCACGCAGTCGTTCCCGAGGATGAACTGCGGCGCCGACAGTGTGGCCTGGAAGGCCCCGGCCGCATCGGCCGTGGTGTCGACACGCAATGTGTTGGCGCAGTCGCTCGGCACGGTCGGCTGGGCCACACACGGGTAGACCTCGATCTGCGCATCGGCCCGGAACCCGCTTCCGGTGACGGTGAGTGTCTGGAAGTTGGTCACCCCGGTCGACGGGGTGACCGTGACCGTTCCTCGCGTCACCGGCGGGGCCGGTGGGTCGGCGAACGGCAGGGGAACCGACACGATGGGGCCGTCGGGAACACCGCTGTTGATCTCTCCCGCACCCAGCACGCAGGGCGTCGCCGGATCGGCGCAATCGATGAAGGCCCCCAGCGCGCCCACGTGGATCCAACGATCCACTCGGTAGTCGCGCGAGAACCATCCGTAGGCATCGGTGCCGACGTACACCGGACCGCCGCCGACCTCGGCCCGACATCCACTCTCGGGTGGGGTGTGGGCCACCGCATCGGCCTGGCAGACCCCGACCGTGTAGTTCGGCCGCCAGTCCCGGCCACTGATCGTGATGACATCGCCGCCGTTCAGACCGACGCCAGGTGCGATGTCGATCGACGGGGTGAGCGGTCCGTCGTCGTTGACGATGACCCCGACGCCGAGTCCGAAGAACCCGCCGACGGTGGCGTTGGTCGGATCGTGGAACTGCACCACGATCAGCTCGTCGCGTTCGGGGTCGGTGTCTCCGTCGACCATGATCGAGACGATCTCGTCCGTATCGCCGGGAAGGAAGGTCACCTGACCGCCTGCGACCTGGTAGTCAACGTCTTCCTCGGCCTGCAGTGCGGGGTGGATCAGGGGCATCGTGATCGTGTTCCACTGCACCGTCACCGTCTCGGTCGACGACGCCGACAACGACACCGGTACGTCGAACTGCGTCAGGCCGCCATCACCCTCGGCCATCGACACCACGTTGGGCAGCACCACGGGCGGGTCTTCCTGACCACCGGCGGCATCGGCCACGGCGACAACGGCCACGAACATCAGGGCGGCCAGGATGGCGAGTCGTGCTGCACGTCGAGTCAAGGCGCGTCCTCCCGAACGAACTTCCGTCAGTCTCCGCGCACCCCCCACATGGTCAACAGGGCCCAAGGTCCCGGGCCGGTGCTACGTGCTACTCATCCAGCGGCGGGGGAAGGGTGCCGGCAGCACAGCTGGCCACCGCCACCGGATGGAGATCACGTTTGATGGCGGCCAACACCGGCCCCGCCTTGTCGACGTGTTGGGCGGCATGATCGACCGCAGCCGATACCACCTCGTCCTCGGTGGTGATGCTCTGGACCACGCCGGCCTCCAGAGCCTCCGGGCCTCCGTAACGATGGCCGAGGGTCATGGCCCGATGGGCGGTGGACCCGGGGAGTTTGGCCACCAACACGTCGTTCATACCCGGCGCGAACCGCATCCCCAGATCGACCTCGGGGGTGCACCAGAACCCCCGGTCTTCGCGCATCACCCGATGATCGTGAGCCACCGCCAACATGGCGCCGCCGGCGAAGGCATGCCCGTTGATGGCTGCCACCGTGATGGCCGGGAAAGCCAATACCCGACCCATGAGTTGCACCACCGAAGCCAGGAAGGACCCCACATCGTCGCAGCGGTCCGAACCCATCCAATCGAGGTCGAGACCGTTGCTGAAGAACTTGCCGGCTCCGGTCACCACCAGGGCCTTGGGGCCGGCCGCACCTTCGACCTGGTCGAGAGCGTCGTTCAGCGAGGCGATGCTGGTGGCGTTGAATCGGTTGTCGGCGCCGTCGTCCCAACGCAGGACGAACACGTCACGGTCACGGCTCAGATCGATCATGGGACCGGAGGTTAGGGGTCGCCACAATGGGGGCCGAACCGGCCGCAACTCCGCCGGCACCGAGGTCCGACTCCACGCCGGAGTCCAATGGCAGCACTCGCCTTCTTGTTCCGGCGCGCGATCGGGCAGACTGGCAGTCGAATCGACCGAGGAGTACGCCCGTGCGCGAGTACAACAACATCTACGTCGACGGGGCCTGGGTTCCCTCCGAAGGCACCAGCAGCATCGACGTGGTGAGTGCCTCCACCGAAGAGGTGATCGGCCGAATTCCGTCGGGTACCGCCGCCGATGTCGACAAGGCCGTCGCCGCCGCCCGCGCCGCATTCGATTCCTGGAGTGTGCAGCCCGTCGAAGAACGCCAGAAGTACATCCAGCGGCTTCAGGAGGGCCTCGACGCCAGGGGTGCCGAGATCGCCGAGACCATCGCCGGTGAGGTAGGGATGCCCATCACCTGGTCGCAGATGATCCAGGCCGGACTGCCGTCGGGCAACATGGCCACCTTCGCCACCCTGCTCGACGACTTCGAGTTCGAGGAGACCATCGGCAACAGCCTGGTGGTGAAGGAACCCGTCGGAGTGGTCGGGGCCATCACGCCGTGGAACTACCCGCTCCACCAGATCATCTGCAAGCTCGGTGGTGCGTTGGCGGCCGGCTGCACCATGGTGCTCAAGCCCAGCGAGGTGGCGCCGCTCAACGCCTTCATCCTGGCCGAGATCATCGACGACATCGGCCTCCCTGCCGGTGTGTTCAACCTGGTGGCCGGCACCGGCCCAGAGGTGGGAGAAGCCATCGCCGCCCACCCCGACGTCGACATGGTGAGCTTCACCGGCTCCACCCGAGCCGGTAAACGAGTCGCCGAGGTGGCGGCCGGAACGGTCAAGCGGGTGGCGCTCGAACTCGGCGGCAAGTCGGCCAACGTGGTGCTCGACGATGCCGATTTCGCCGACGTCATCCCCAAGGGTGTCTTCGCCTGCTATCTCAACTCCGGCCAGACGTGCACCGCCCACACCCGCATGTTGGTGCCTCGCTCCCGCTACGAAGAGGCCGTGAGCATCGCGTCGGCCGCGGCCGAAGCCATGGTGGTCGATGACCCGTTCACCGAAGGAATGCACCTGGGGCCGGTCATCAGCCAGTCCCAGTGGGACCGGGTGCAGGGCTACATCGAGACGGGCATAGAAGAAGGCGCCCGTGTCGTCGCCGGCGGCCCCGGCAAACCCGAGGGACTCGACACCGGCTACTTCGTGAAACCCACGGTGTTCGCCGACGTCGACAACTCGATGACCATCGCCCAGGAGGAGATCTTCGGGCCGGTGCTCTCCATCATTCCCTTCGATGACGACGACGACGCCGTACGTATCGCCAACGACAGCCTCTACGGTCTGGCCGGCGGTGTGTGGTCGGGCGACCAGGAGCGGGCCATGGCCGTGGCCCGCCGCATGCGCACCGGCGCGGTCGACGTCAATGGCGGCGGTTTCAACATCGCAGCGCCTTTCGGTGGTTACAAGCAGTCGGGCTACGGACGCGAGAATGGCCCCTACGGCATCGACGAGTTCCTCCAGACCAAGTCGCTGCAGCTGTGACCCCATGACCGACCAATCCCTCGCCGCACCGGCAGAA
>JBPCTQ010000071.1:0-6238 GCA_051011595.1 Acidimicrobiales bacterium | reverse complement strand
CACCGATTCGCCATCTCCCGCCGTGGTTCGGGCTCGCACCTCATGGCCCACGTGCTGGGCGATCGGCTGGGGTTCACCGTGGCCGATGACCGATTCGTCGAAGTCGGCGACCTCGACGGCGCTCGCCGGGCGATCGGCAACGGCGAGGCCGAGCTCTTCTTGTGGGATCGATTCATGACTGCTCCCCTCGTGACGTCGGGTGAATTCGGTCGCATCGGCGTGCAGCCCACCCCGTGGCCGGCCTTTGTGGTCGCCGTACACAACGATGTGCTGGCCGGAGGGCGATCGGTGGAGGTGGCCAACCTGCTCGACACGGCGGCCGAAGCGGCGGCCACGTTCTGCGAGGACCCCGATGCTGCCGTCGCCCAGGTCGTGGACGCCCACGGATTGAGCGAGACCGACGCCCGCGACTGGTTCGACGCCACCGAGTTCGACGAAGGCGAACCAGCCGACGAGGACGACATGGTCGAGATCGCCGAGCAGCTGGTCGAGCTGGGGCTGATCGACGCGGCCCCCGGCGCCGAGGACCTGGTCGTCCCGCTCTAGGCCCTGCCCCGGTCGATCATCGCGAACTGGTCGTGTGATGACACTGTCTGCCCGGCGCGGCACGACCAGAACGAACCTGGTGGTGGTGGAGGAGGCGGCGGACAACCGGGAGAAGCGGGGGGTCAGGGCTTACGGCGCCAGTACTCCCACACGAAGTCGTAGTTCCAGACCTGATCGTGGGTCTGTTTCAGACGGCGGCGGATGCGGGCCCGACGCCAGTAGGCCCACGGGTGCCACTCGTGGAACTGCACCAGCACCCGGTCGATTCGAGGCAACCACGCGGCATCGAGCAGGCGGTCGAACAGGTCGTACTCGGCCCCTTCGATGTTGGACTTCAACAGATCGATGTGGGTGAGACCCAGCTGGTCGAAGACCGGCACCACATCACGGATCTCGGCCGTCTGCGAGCCGTACAACCCGTCGTCTTCGTAGATCGACGACCCCGGCCCGTTGAGCGCCATGGTCGACGAGAAGTCGCGTTCGGCCAGCCCGTACGGATGGATGTGGACGTGAGGATCGGATCCCAGGGTCTCGGTGAGCTCGGCCAGCCCGTCCTCGGCCGGCTCGAAGGCGTGGATCTCGACATCGTGGCGTTCGGCCATCGGTGCGGCCCACTCGCCGGTGTAGGCGCCGACATCGACCACCACCGCTCCCTCAGCCAGATCGAAGTCCGTCATCAGGTCGGGGTTGGTGGCCACCGCTCCGAAGAAGTCGTACATGGGGGTGCGGTAGTAGTGACCCTCCAGCATGATCCGCCCGATCATGTCCTTGCTGGTCTCCCGGCGACGGCGGTAGGCCGTGCGTGGCCGCAGCAGGAACTTCTTGGTCTCGTACAACGACAGCTTCATCGGCTCTCAACAGTGCGAGCCCCACCGCACCGACGCAAGTCACCGGCGACCCCTGGCGGCGGCCGCGCCCGGTCGGCGCTACCTTGACGTCGACCGCGGCGGCTTCGAGAGAACGGACTGCGAGTGCCGGCAACCTTCATCGACCTGAGCGAACCACCGTCGCCGGTGCTGGTGGTGGTGGCCCACCCCGACGACATCGACTTCGGCACGGCCGGCACCATTGCGCGGCTCACCGATGCGGGGGCCGAAGTGGTGTACGCCCTCGTCACCAGCGGCGAGGCCGGACCACCAGAGGACGAACCCGATCGGGCCAAGGTGGCCGCCACCCGCCAAGCCGAACAGGGGGACGCCGCCGATGCGGTCGGTGTCACCGACATCCGCTGGTTGGGTCACCCCGATGGCCAGGTGACCGCTTCACTCGAACTGCGGCGCGACATCAGCCGGGTGATCCGTCAGGTGCGGCCCCAGTTGGTGATCACCCAGAACCCGCAGCGGCGGTGGGATCGCATCTACGCCAGCCATCCCGACCACCTGGCGGTGGCCGAGGCGACCATGGCCGCCGTCTACCCCGACGCCCGCAACCCGTGGGCCCACACCGAGTTGCTCGACGACGAGGGTCTCGAACCCCACGCCGTTGGTCGCGTGTGGATCGGCATGCTCGACGAACCCGACGTGTTCGTCGACATCACCGACGTGTTCGATCGCAAGGTTTTGGCCCTCCGGTCCCACACCAGCCAGACCGAGTGGATCCCCGACCTCGATGCCCTGTTGCGGGACTGGGCGGCCGAGACGACCTCGGCATTCGCACTGCCCGACGGACGGCTCACCGAGGCGTTCCGCCAGATCGACACTGCCTGACGACCCGCCGCTTCAGGCGGTTCGGGCGGCGATGCGGCGAAGGGGTGGATCGCTCTTCGGCGGGACCTTGCGCGGCGGCAACGCCGCGATCAGGTCGGTTGTGGCCTGGCGCACGAGCTCGACCGCGTGTTCGAAGGCTTCCTCGGTGTGCACCGAGGTCTTCTGCACGCCGCTGACCTTTCGGCAGTACTGGCGAGCAGCTGCTTCGATCTCCTCCGGCGTGGCCGCCGGTTCGAGTCCTCGCAGGGTGGTGATGTTCCGGCACATGACCACGACGGTAGTGCGACGGTGTCCGAGTCGATAGGCGATGGTCACCCCACCGATTCAACTTGGTATTTGCCAGACTTCTTCTGGATAATACTTGCATGACCGAATTTCGGATGGGTGCTGCGGCCGATCTGCTCGGTGTCAGTGCCGACACCGTTCGCCGCTGGGCCGACCAGGGACGACTGCCCACCCACCGCACTGAAGGTGGACATCGCCTGGTCGACGGCGCCGACCTGGCTCGACTGGCCGTGGAGCTCAACGAGCCCGACGGGACCGACCAACGGGAGATGTCGGCCCGGAATCGCTTCACCGGCCTGGTCACCAAGGTGAAAGCCGACACCGTGATGGCCCAGGTCGAGATGGTCAGCGGGCCGAACCGCATCGTGGCCCTCATCTCTGCCGAAGCCGTGGAGCAGCTCGGCCTCGAGCCGGGTGTGCTCGCGGTGGCTGCGGTGAAGGCCACCAACGTCATCATCGAGCGCCCCGGGTGACGAGGATCCTCGGCTTGGCGCTTGTTCCGGTTCTGGCTCTGGCCGGCTGTGGCCGCGACGACGACTCTTTCGTGATCCTGGCCGCCTCCTCGCTCACCGACACCGGTGCGCAGCTCGCCGACGCCTTCGCCCAAGACGAAGCCGACGACGAGGCCACCCTCGACTTCGCGGGCAGCAACGTGCTGGTCACCCAGGTGGTGGAGGGTCGCCGCGCCGACGTCTTGCTCACCGCCGACGCGGCCAGCATGCAGCGAGCCGTCGACGCCGACGCCGTGGTCGGGCAACCGGTGGTGTTCGCCCGCAACCGCCTCACCATCGTGGTGCCCACCGGGAATCCGGCGGGCATCGTCGGGCTCGACGACCTGAGCGATTCCGACCACGTGGTGGCCATCTGCGGCCCCGACGTGCCGTGTGGGCGACTCACCACCGACCTGCTGGACACCACCGGAGTCGAGATCACCGCCGCCACGCTCGACCCATCGGTGCGGAGTGTGCTCACCCGGGTGCAGGCCGGATCGGTCGATGCCGGCATCGTGTACGTCACCGACGCCCGGGCGGCCGGCTCGTCGGTCGACACCATCGAGCTCCCGGTCGGCACAAGCGGCACCACGCCGTACCTCGCGGCGGCCGTGGCCCCGTCGACCCAGGCCATGGAGTTCGTCACGTTCCTCCTGAGCGACCGGGCCCAACAGATCCTCGCCGGCGCTGGGTTCGAACAGCCGTGAGACCGCCCACTCGTACCCCCCGTCTGCTGGCTGTGCCGGCGGCCATCGGGCTGCTGTTGCTGAGCCTTCCCATCGCCGCCCTGTTGTGGCGAATGCCGTGGTCGTCGGTCTGGAGCCTGTGGTCGGACCCCGATGCCCTCGAGGCCCTGCGCGTCTCGCTCGTGGTCAGTGGCGCCAGCGCCGTCTTGTGTCTCGTGCTCGGGCTGCCACTGGCCTGGTTCATCGGTCGACTCGATCGCCGCTGGGGCCCGCTGGTCCGCGCCATCGTGCTGTTGCCCATGGTGCTGCCCCCGGTGGTGGCCGGCACTGCGTTGTTGTTCGCCCTCAGCCCGCGGCGCGGCCTGCTCGGCCCCGCGCTCGACCGGATCGGTGTTGTCCTTCCCTTCACCACCGCTGGTGCGGTCCTGGCCGCCACGGTCGTGGCCCTGCCGTTCTTCGTGATCACCGCCGAATCGGCGCTCCGTCCGGATCCCGATGGTCTCGAGGACGCGGCCGCCACTCTCGGGGCATCACCCACCACCATTCTCCGCCGCATCACGTTGCCCCGAGCCCTACCGGCAGTGGCCGCCGGCACCGCGCTGGCGTGGGCTCGGGCGCTGGGCGAGTTCGGCGCCACCATCACCTTCGCCGGCAACGTTCCCGGCCGGACCCGCACGCTGCCGCTGGCCATCTTCCAGGACCTCGAAGGTGGTCGCTTCGAATCGGCCCTGGCGCTGAGCCTGATCCTGCTGATCGTCTCGCTGGCCGTTCTCATCACCCTGCGGGATCGGTGGCTGCTGCGATGAGCCTGCAGTTGCACGGCTCGGTGATGGTCGGCGAGCTCACCCTGGGTCTCGACCTGGAGATCGAACCGAACGAACGGGTGGCCCTGGTGGGCACCAATGGCGCCGGCAAGACATCGATCCTTCACCTCCTGGCCGGCCTGGTGGCGCTCGACGAGGGTGAGCTGGCCGTCGACGGGGTGGTGTGGGATCGGCCGGCCGATCATCGATGGGTGGCGCCGGCCGACCGCCACCTCGGTGTCGTGTTCCAGGACCTCCGCCTGTTCGATCACCTCGACGTGATCGCCAATGTGGCCTTTGGGCCCCGCAGCCGGGGAGTCGGCCACGCGGCCGCCGACGAGGCGGCCCGGGCCTGGCTCGCCCGGGTGGGCCTGGCCGACCGAGCGACAGATCATCCGGCCGACCTCTCCGGCGGGCAACGACAGCGCACCGCGCTGGCCCGGGCGTTGGCCACCGACCCCACCCTCATGCTGCTCGACGAACCCTTTGCCGCCGCCGACGTGGCCATTCGCCCCGACCTGCGGGCGATGGTGGCCCAGGCCGGGGCCCGCTACCTGGTCCTGGCCACCCACGAACCCGACGATCTGGCCGAGCTGAGTGACCAGGTTCTGGTGGTCGACGACGGCGCCGCCGTTCGCGACGACGCCACCGCTCCGGCGACCCCATTCCTTCGAGGCTTGCTGAGTGGCTAGCGTCACGGCGTGCTCGACGATCCGCTCCAGTCCTTCCGCCTCGACGATCGAGTGGTGCTGGTCACGGGGGCATCATCTGGCCTGGGCGAACGTTTCGCCCGGGTGATCGACGCCGCCGGCGGTCGGGTGGCCGTGGCGGGGCGCCGCACCGATCGCCTCCAATCCCTGGTCGGCGAGCTGCACGACGGTTGCGCCTTTCCCAGCGACCTGACCGAGGCCGGCGCACCCGAGGCGCTGGTCGACTCGGTGGTCGACCACTTCGGCCGAATCGACGTGGTGATCAACAACGCGGGGGTGAGCCACACCGTGCCCGCCGTCGACTATCCCACCGAGGACTTCGTCCGCGAGCTGCACATCGACCTGGTGGCGCCCTACGCCGTGGCCCGCCAGGCCGGTCGGTGGATGATCGCCAACGATCAGTCCGGTTCGATCGTCAACATCGGTTCGATCCTGGGCGCGGTGGCGGGCGGACGCCTGCGGGCACCGGGATACACCGCGGCCAAGGCCGGTCTGCACAATCTCACTCGTGAGCTGGCCTCGGAGTGGGCTCGTAAGGGCGTGCGGGTGAACGCGCTCGCCCCCGGCTGGTTCGTGAGCGAGATGAACGCCGACATGGTCGACACCGAGGGGGGTCGGGCCTACATCGACAACGGCACACCCATGGGCCGCCAGGGTGAGGTCCACGAGCTCGACGGGGCTCTGCTCTTCCTGGCCGGCGATGCCAGTTCGTTCGTCACCGGCCATGTGCTCTTCGTTGATGGCGGGTGGACCGCCATCTGACCGGACCGGGTATCAGTCGAGGCCGAGGCTGGTCCGCAGGAAGGCCAGCTGCATCAACAGCAGGTTCTCGGCCACCGACTCCTGTGGGGTCATGTGCGTCACGCCGGAGAGAGGCAACACCTGGTGGGGCCGGCCGGCTTCGAGCAGTGCCCGTGACAACTGCAGGGTGTGAGCTGCGACCACGTTGTCGTCGGCCAGTCCGTGGATGAGCAACAGCGGACGGGCGAGCTCGGGGGCCAGGGGCAGGAG
>JBPCTQ010000070.1:0-5377 GCA_051011595.1 Acidimicrobiales bacterium | reverse complement strand
GTGCCGCCGCGCTCGATCTGTGTGCGGTGGCGTCGGGCGAATTGCATGGATTCGTCGACTGCACGGCCGATGCTCACGGTGTGTGGGACTACGCCGCCGCCATGTTGATCTGTCGAGAGGTCGGGGTCGACATGGTCGATGCGTCGGGTCGTGACCTGCTGGTGCTCGATCACGAGGCCCGGCGAACACCGGTGGCGGCCGCCCAACCGCTGCTGGGCCAGCTGCTCGAAGCTCGGGCGTCGGTGTTCGGACGCTCATGAGGACCGTGGCTCGTCGCAACCTCCTGCGCACCTTCAGTGCCCTCCCGGCGGGGCTCAAGCGCCGCATCGTCGGTGTAGCCAAACCGTCGTACACCGTTGCCGCCATGGTCCGGATCGTTCGGCCCGATGGTGCACTGCTGGTGGTGCGTACCAGCTACCGCGAGGGCTGGGTCTTCCCCGGTGGGCTGTGTGATCGGGGCGAATCGCCGATGGAGACCGCCGTCCGTGAGGTTCGCGAAGAGGTGGGGGTGGAGGTCGACCTCGATGGTCACCCCATCGTCCTGGTCGATCCGGGGATGCGGCGAATGGACTTCGTGTTCGAAGCGGGCATCGACGATCGAACGGCCCAGTCGGTCGTGCTCGACCCGGCCGAGATCGCCGAACACCGCTGGTTGGACCGCAGCGACATCCCGGCCCTCGAGGCCAGCGAACGCACTTCGGTGGGACGAGTGTTGGCGGCCGCCGATGCCGGCGAGACCGTGGTGGTGGTGGAGTGGAACGACATCGACGGCCCCATTCTGCGGGGATCCTCGGATCAGTGGCCAAATAGTTCAGGCGGTGCGTCTGGGCGTCGATGAAGGAATATGGACACATCCGTTCCTGACCGTTTGATGCCGCGCCACGAGGTGGGCATCGAATTGCCCATCGACTGGGACACGGGCGCCAAGCGTCGGTTCCTCGGTCGTGCTCCCGGGCCCGTTCCCGCCCTCATCCGTGAGATCTCGTTGCTGGGCGCCCTCGTCGACGCACCGTTGCCTCCCTGCCGCGAGGTGGGTGACCGGGTCGAGATCCGTATGCAGGGCCGAACCGGACTGGTCGAGATCCGCCATGCCCGCCCCGCCTACAGCGAAGGCCGGGCCCTCTACGGTGTGATGTTCGCCGACACTCGTGACCTCGACGACCTCATTCACGAGATCGTCGGATACCTGCGCACCCAGGAAGACCGAGACGTCGACCTGGCCTGGCAGAAGGCCCACTGAACCGATCGTTCAGCGGAGGCGGAACTGGGGCAGTGTGATGGCGGGGTCGACAGGGTCGAACACAGCCGTCACCGGTGCCCCGACGGTGACATCGCCGGGATCGCAGTCGATCACGTTGCTCAACAGGTACCAGCCTTCTTCGAGCTCGACGATGGCGACCACGTAGGGCACCTCGAAGGCCGGACTGGGTGGTCGGTGCACGACGGTGTAGCTGTACACCTCGCCGAGGCCTGTGCTGTCGATCCATGCCAGGTCGTCGGATTGGCAAGCTGGGCACATGGGGCGGGGGACGAACACCAACTCGCCGCACTGTCCGCACTGCTGCACCCGTAGTACCCCTTCGGCACAGCCGTCCCAGAAGGGTTGCGACAACTCGGTGGGGCGGGGGAGAGGCCGTGAGGTCACGGTGCTTCGGTTCCCATCACCAACACGTCGGTGAACAGCGCTCCCGAGCCGCCGTTGCTGGCCAGGGCCACCTGTGCTCCGTCGACGGTGAGCTCGGCCGGTAGCTCGCCCCGCAGCTGTCGTACGGCGGCAATGGGTTTCTGCAGCAGCTGGGCCAGACCGGCGTGACTGAAGGACATCAGGCCGCCGTCGGTGACGATCGGTAGCTCTCCGTCGATCTCGATCCCGCCCTCCAACACGAAGTCGGCCGCCTCGCCCAGCGGGCAGAAGCCGAAGACCTCGAGCTGGCGGATGATCTCGAACGAGAAGGGATCGTAGAACTCGGCCACATCGACGTCGGGTGGGCCTAGGCCGGCCTGGGCGAAGGCCATCGACGCCGCTCGTTGGCCGACCATTCCGTAGAGGTCCCACACGGGTGCGGTCACGTAGGCCATACCTTGGCGGTCCGAACCGGCGCCCAGCAGATGGACCGGCACCACGCCCAGGTCGCGTGCCCGGTCGGCTCGGGTGAGCACCAGCCCGGCGCCGCCCTCAGAGGTCATGGCGCAGTCGAGCAGGTGGAAGGGGTCGGCAATCATACGCGACGCCAACACGTCGGCCGGGGTGACCGTTCGACCGAAGTGCACGGCCGCGGGGTTGCGGGCGCCGTTGCTGCGGATGGCGGCGGCCACGGTGGCCAGGGCCTCGGGGGGTGTGCCGTACAGATGCATGTGGCGGCGGGCCATGAGCGCGAACTCCGACGGTGTGTGCAGGCCGAAACACTCCACGAACTCGTTGCTCGGGCGGGTCCACGGGGCGGTGCTCGACCGTTCGGTGTACTCGCGCACCTGGGCGGTGGCGATGAGCACCGTCTCACACAGGCCGGCCGCGATGGCCAGGGCCGCCTCGACCACGGCGGGGATGCCGATGTCGACGCCGGTCCAGGACGGGTCGGCCCCCAACCAGGTGACTGCCTCCCGAGAGTTGGTGCGCCGTGTCGACGAGGTCACGTTCAGCCCGTCGACGTCGGCCAGCGTGAGGTTGGCCGAGGCCACCGCGCCGCGCATGGCATCGAACAGCACCTCGATCTCGGGTTGGTCGAGGGTCTTGGCCTGCCGGGTGTTGTAGGCGCCGACGATGGCGACGTCGTGGAGCGGTGAAGCCATGACGGCGACACTAGGGCGGGCACCGGCCGAACCTGGAGCTGACTGCGACGTCATCGTGCGAGATCAGGGAATTGGTGCGATTCTGAGCGGGTGAGGGGCCTGCCGTCGGGAACACTCACCTTCTTGTTCACCGACATCGAATCGAGCAGCGCGCGCTGGGAGTCCGATCCCGCGGCCATGAGCCGCGCCCTGGTCGAACACGACCGGATCATCAACGAAACAGTGGCCGAACACGACGGCGTCACGTTCAAACACACCGGCGACGGCATCTGCGCGGCGTTCCCTCTGGCCCGCCAGGCGGTTGCGGCGGCGATCGCCGCCCAACGACGGCTACAGACCCAACCGTGGGTCGACGGCGAACGGCTGCTGGTGCGCATGGGGCTGCACACCGGCGCGGTCGAACCCCGCGACGATGACTACTTCGGGCCGGTGGTCAATCGGGCAGCGCGGGTCATGGGTGTCGCCAACGGTGATCAGATCGCCCTTTCCGCGGGAACGGCCGGATTGATCGACACGGCCCACCTGCGCGACGAAGGCGACCACGACCTGCGCGGCATCGGTATCGAACGGATCTGTCTGGCCGTTGATGCCGACCTGCTCGTCGATCCCCGTCCGCTGCGGCGGCCGGCCACCTCGATCCGAAACCTGCCGGTGATCCTCACCAGTCTGGTCGGACGCGAGCACGACATCGACCAGGTCGGAGCGCTCGTCGGCGAGCATCGTTTGGTGACGTTGGTGGGGGCCGGCGGTGTGGGGAAGACCAGGCTGGCCGTGGAGGCGGCCGCTCGTTTGGCCGACAGTTTCGGAGGCGGGGTGCGCTATTGCGAGCTGGCGCCGGTCAACGACGGCGAGGCGGTAGCCGAGGCCGTTGCCGAAGCGGTCGGGGCGCGCCGTCAGCCTGGCCTCGATGTCGAAGCCAGCATTGCCGACTACGTCGACGGGCGGAGCATTCTCCTGGTGCTCGACAACTGTGAACACGTCCTCGACGTCACCCGACGGCTGGTCGAAGGCCTGCTCGACGTCGACGGGGTCTCACTGCTGCTCACCAGTCGTGAGCCCCTCGATGTGGCGGGTGAACAGGTGGTGTCGGTCGAGCCGCTCACCGACCCAGCCGATGGAGTGGATCTGTTCGTCGATCGGGCCCGCGAGCGTGACATCGGGTTCACCCGTAGCCCCGAGAACGAAGCCGACCTGCAGGAGATCTGCCGCCGCCTCGATGGCATCCCCCTCGCCATCGAGTTGGCTGCCGCTCGGGTGCGGGTCCTGGCGCCGGAGCAGCTGGTCAAACGGCTCGACGACCGCTTCGCCGTTCTGAAGGGCCGCCGCCACGGTGACCGTCAACAGACCCTTCGTGAGACGGTGCAGTGGTCCTACGACCTGCTCGATCCGACCGAACAGGCATTGTTCGAACGCTTGTCGGTTTTCGTCGGAGGCTTCACGTTGGCCGCCGTCGAGGCGGTGTGCGCCGGCGAGGCGCTCGATCCGGTCGACGTGGTCGAGGTACTCGACGCGCTGGTCGACAAGTCGATGGTGGTCAGCGATCGACGGGGCGGCGCCGTGCGTTTCGCCATGCTCGAGACGCTGCGCCAGTTCGCGGCCGAGCAACTGGGCGAAGACGCCGACGTCGGTGGTCTGCAGCGCCGCCACGAGGACTACTACGCGGCGATTGCCTCCCGGCAGGGCGAGGTCTTGTTCACCGTGCACGAAGACGATGCCTGGGCCGCGTTGGGCATCGAGTGGGACAACATTCGTGCCGCGTTCGAGAGTGCTCGGGATCGCGGGTCGCTCGGAGGCGCCATCGACATCGTGTTGTCGGTGGCATGGTTCGCCACCTTCTCGATCCGGTCCGAGGCCTTCAGCTGGGCCGATGAATTGCTGGCGGTCGAGGGCGTCGACCAAGAGCCCGACTACGGCTCACTGCTGGGCGCCGCAGCGATGGGGGCCTATCTGCAGGTCGGGGCTCGGGCCGAGGAGCTGGCCGAGGCCGGTCTGCTCCACGATCCCGGCGATCGGCTCGGATTCTGCCGCACCACGCTGTGCGCCGTGTATCTCAACAACGTGCACCGAGCCGAGGCCAGCGACGCGGTGACCCGTGAATGGCTCGAGCATCTCGACGAGGCCGTCCCGGCCAGTCGACTGTGGGCGTCCGGCTTCCGGACCTTCCACCTGGCCACCTACGGCGGTCACGAGCTGGTCGATCAGGCCCGTACCGAGGCCGCCACGCTCACCGCGCTCGCCACCGAGATGGCCAGTCCCACCGCCAAGGCGCTGGCTTTCTGGGCCGAGGGCCTGGCCACCAGCGTCACCGATCCCGATGAGGCGGCCGAGCTGTGGCAGCTGGGGCAGAGCGAGGCCTACTCGTTGTCCGACGAGCACCTTCTGGGTCATCTCCTCATCGGATTGCAGCTGCACTTCGTGGCCCGACGAGGTCAGCTGCCCGAGGTGCTCGCCCTGTGCCGGTTCGCCCTGGCCGCAGCCCTCGACCAGCACTATTTCGTCGGCACCAGCCACTTGTTCGGCGTGGCAGCCATCGGCTTGGCCCGGTCGGGCGATGCCCGAACCGCTGGTCGGTTGCTCGGGGCCATGA
>JBPCTQ010000069.1:0-4562 GCA_051011595.1 Acidimicrobiales bacterium | reverse complement strand
CGAGGACTACCTCAACGCAATACGTAATCGGAAATGGCTGGTGCTGGCTTGCACCCTCGTGGGCCTGGGGCTCTCGCTGCTGTATCTCGAGTCGCGTACCGCCACCTACAGCGCCGAGGCCAAGGTGGTGTTGAACCCCACACCGGTGGGGGCCATCGACAGCCGGCTCAAAGAAGCCAACATGGAGGAAGAACGCGAGAAGTTCGACTCCTTCCCGATTGCCGACGCGGTGATCGCCGACCTGGGCCTCACCGTCGACAGCCAGAATGTCCTGCTCGACAATCTCGGCGTGTCGTTCCGGCCCGACAGCTTCGTGTTGTCGGCCAAGTACGAGAGCCAGGACCCGGTCGAGGCCCAGATGCTCGTCAACTCCTTCGCCCGCAACTACGTCGACGCCCGCAACGCGGCCGACGAAGGGTGGTACCAGGGCCAGATCGACCTGCTCATCGAACAACGGATGCCGCTCGACGAAGAACTGGCCCAGGTCGAGTTCGAGATCGCCGCCCTCAACACCCAGCTGGCCGCGGTTCGCGAGCAGTCTGCGGCCGAGAACCCGAATCGGGTGAACGAGATCTCCGGGCTCACCAATGCCTTGACCGTGGCCCGTACCGAACGCAACCGGATCAACGCCGCCCGCACACCCATCACCAATGACATCTCTCAACTCGAGCGAGACGGTTCCACCAAGGCCGCGGCCGGTGTCATCCTCCAGGAAGCTCGGGAGCCGACCCATCCGCTCGGTCTCGGTGACCGGTCCATCATGGGCGCCGGCATCCTGGCCGGGTTGCTCATCGGCGTCGTGGCCGCCTTCGTACTCGATCGCCTCGACTCGAGCGCTCGCGACGAAGGCGACATCGAGCTGGCCGCCGGCACCTCCGTGCTCGGCACCATTCCTCGATTCGGCCTCGGCAGTCGCTCGGGTGCATCGGCGGTGGTCATGCTCAGCAGCGGCAAGAGCGCCAACCTGCAACGCTCGCGGGAGGCCTACCGTCGCCTGCGCACCTCGGTGCAGTACCTGTCGGCGTCGGGTGGACTTCGCAGCGTCATCGTCACCAGCGCCCAGCCCGGCGAGGGCAAGAGCGTGACGGCCGCCAACCTGGCCGTGGCCCTGGCCCAGGGTGGAACCAGCATCGTGCTGGTCTCGGCCGATCTGCGCCGACCCACCATCGAGGAGCTGTTCTCGGTCCCCAACCGCAACGGACTCTCCAACGCCCTCCAGAGCGACAACCCCTCCGACGTCCCGCTCATCAGCGTGGGCGTGGAGAACCTCGCCATCGTGCCCAGTGGCCCGTCGCCGGAACGCCCCGGCGAACTGCTCAGCTCACCGCAGTTCCAGACACTCATCACGCGGCTCGAAGGCCTCTACGACCTCGTCATCATCGACACCCCACCGGTGCTGGCTGCGGCCGACGCCGGTGCTGCTTCGGCCGCGGCCGATGGTGTCATCGTGCTCGTCGATGCCTCCCGGTCCGACACCCAGCTCCTGCTGCGGGTGCGCTCGGACCTCGATCGGGCCGGCGCCAAGGTGGTCGGTGCCATCATCAACCGCGACAAGTCCCGGCAGGGTATGTTCCGGTCCCGGTATGACTACTCCTACGAGAAGGCGGCCGCGCGCCGCAATGCCTAGCCGATGACCACGCTGGCCCGCCCCGACAACCCGTCCCGGCCGGCTGTTCTCACCCGGCCGGGCCTGGCCGAGCGGGCCTACGTCATTCTCACGGCCTTCCTGCTGCTCTACAGCCTGCCCAACGAGTGGTTCGTGGCCACCGTCTCGGGAGGCACCGGCAACGCCGCGGTCAACGAGAGCCAGGGTGCACTTCCCACGGTGATCTTCGCAGGGCTGTTCGCCGTGGCGCTGGTGCAGCTGTCGGGCAACTGGCATCTGGTGCGCCAACTGGCCCGCGCCGAACCGCTGCTGCCGTTGTTCATCGCGCTGGCCCCGCTGTCGGTGCTCTGGAGCGCCGACCCCAACGTCACCGCTCGGCGCTCCATCGCCTACGCCCTCACCTCGATGTTCGGGTACTACTTGGTGGTTCGGTTCGATCTCAAGGAGATCCTGCGACTGACCGGCGTGGCCATGATGGCGGGCACCCTTCTCAACATCGCCTTCGTCCAGGCCCTGCCCCAGTACGGCATCGCCGAGTCGACCAGCTCCATCGATGCCGGCGCGTGGACCGGCATCACCACCACCAAGAACTCACTCGGTGCGGTCACCGTGTTGAGCATCGTGGTGTTCCTGGTGCTGGCCCGGGCCGACCGCCGTCATCGGGTCATCTACTACGGCTTCGCCCTGCTGAACGCCTACATCGTCATCAACGCCAACTCCAAGACTGCCTACCTCAACATGTTCCTGCTGTCGGGGCTGCTGGTCGTCTACATGTTGTTCCGGAGCCGCAAGACCCTGTTCGGCGCGGTCGCCTTCGCCATGCTCGGTGCGGCTGCCATCGCGTTCGCGTTCGTCACCACCAACATCGGGGTGCTGGCCGAACGACTCGACCGTGACATCACCCTCAGCGGCCGTGTGCCCTTGTGGGAGGACCTGTTGACCGAGGTGGGCCGGAGTCCGATGCTCGGCCAGGGGTGGAGTGCGTACTGGAACGGCTTCGACAGTCCTTCCCACGAGATCTGGATCCAGCATCCGTGGCTGCCACCCCACGCCCACAATGCGTTTCTCGACTACGCCCTCCAGATCGGCATCATCGGCCTGCTGTTGTTCTCGCTGCTGTTGATCCGCAGCATCATTCGGGGCACCCGCCACATCCGTGACAATCCAGGTCCGCTGCCGCTTTTCCCCCTCACCATGTTCTCGTTGACCATGCTCGCCTCCATCACCGAGTCGGGCATCATCGGTCGCCGTATGGTGTGGGCGCTGTTCGTGGTGTGTGTGCTCACTGTCACCCGCGATTCACGCGATGCCATTCGTTCGCGCCAGGCCGAGGAGGATCTGGCCACAACGCCCGGCCGCGGGTGACTAGTGCCCACCCCTCTGGGAAGCTCAGGTGCCGACCCCTGCGCGTCGATGACCTGATCATGCTGTCCCTACACCTGAGACCTCTCGCGTTCGTGTGCGCCTTCTTTCTCGCTCTCACCGGTTGCGCGTCCTCGAACAACACCGATACCAGTGCCCCTCCGGCCCCTGAACCGACACAAGCGTCAACCACCACCGTGGAAGTGTCCCCGTCCAGCAGCGAGGTGCTCGGTTCGGTGGAGGTGCGGGCCGATCTGACCACCATCCACGTCAGCTCGTCGGGCAGCGACGCCAACAGTGGCGCCAACCCGGCCAACGCGGTGCGCACCGTCGAACGGGCCCTGGCCCTCGCCACGCCGGGCGACACGGTGCTCGTGAGTGCAGGCGATTATCCCGCCATCGAGGTGCACAACATCAACGGCGCCGCCGGACGGCCCATCACCATCAAACCCTCCGGTGGCTCGGTCACCTTCCGGGACGGCGCCTATGACCGACGGGCCGGCATCAGCATCAAGGACAGCAACCACATCGTGGTCAGCGGCGTGCGCATCCGCACGGCGTTGTGGGCCGTCGATGTCCACCGGTCGACCAACCTGGTGCTCCGCGGTCTCAACATCGACGACATCGGACAAGAAGCGGTGCACTTCCGCAGCAACACCAGCCATGTGCAGGTCGTCAACAGTCGGATCACCGGCACCGGCAACCGCCCCGGGTACTCGTTGGGGGGCTCGGGTGTGTACGTGGGTTCGTCCAGCGCCACCGATCTCACCCACGATGTCCGCATTGCCGACAACGAGATCTGGAACACAGCCTCGGAGGGCATCGACGTCAAAGCCGGTACCTGGAACGTGACGATCGAACGGAACCGCATCCACGACGTCAACACCCTCCAGACCGGCGCCGTGGTGCTGCATCTCGGCTACAAACCGCCGGACTTCGATCCGAACCTGGTCGTTCGCAACAACGACATCTGGAACATCACCTCCAACACCCAATGGGCCGACGGCAACGCCATCGTGGTCGACGCCGCGGCCACCGTGGTGGGGAACCGGCTGTGGAACACCGAACACCGCGGCATCCTGGTCGAGCAGCAGTTCAGCGAGAACAACCCCACCGACGTTCGTATCGAGAACAACGTCATGTGGAACAGCGGCCGGTACGACATCGAGGTGCGGGGCACCGCCGCCGACGTCACGTTCAACAACAATCACTCCGCTGATCCTCATGGCGGTCCGTGGAACGGCTCGGGCAACACCCCGGCCACCCAGGCCGCGTTCGATGCCTGGACCATGGGCAACACGCCCCCACCGCCGCCGCCCCCGCCTCCCCCTCCGCCCACCACCACGACGACCACCACCACGCCGCCGATCGTGTCGGTTCCTCCGCCCACCACTCGCCCGCCCAGCAACTCTTCCTCCCCCACCACCACCAACTCGGCGGGAACGAACCAGCCCGGTGGGGACCAGTCGCCGCCGTCGAGCTCGTCGGGCGGCTCCAACAATGAGAGCAGCGACACCGCCGACAGCTCGGACGCGGACTCACGGGCAGGCGCCACCATCGGCGACGATGCGTCGACGTTGTCTCGTTCGGCCGG
>JBPCTQ010000068.1:0-18428 GCA_051011595.1 Acidimicrobiales bacterium | reverse complement strand
TCTGCGACATGTTCGGGATCGAGTTCCCCATCCTGGCGTTCAGCCACTGCCGCGACGTGGTGGCCGCAGTCAGCAAGGCCGGTGGACTCGGAGTGCTCGGGGCCGTTGCCCACAGCGACGCACAGCTCGAGATCGACCTGGAGTGGATCGAAGACGAGGTGGGCGACCAGCCCTACGGTGTCGACCTCATCGTCCCGGCCAAGTACGAAGGTGACGGCGACGGCGGTCTCACCATCGCCGACATCGCCGATCTGATCCCAGCCCAACACCGCGACTTCGTCGACGACATCCTGGCCCGCTACGACGTGCCCGAACTGCCCGACGACGTGCCCGTTCGTGGACCGTACGTCGGTGAAGGCGATGCGCCGTTCTCGGCCAACCGAGCCGCTCCCCAGCTCGAGATCGTGCTGGCCCACGGCCCCGCCCTGGTGGCCAACGCATTGGGGCCCCCACCACCCGAGATGATCGCCGCGGTCCACGGCGCCGGCCGCAAGGTGGCCGCCCTGGCCGGTCGGCCTGCCCACGTCGAGCGCCATGTCAACGCCGGCGCCGATCTCATCGTGGGCCAGGGTTCCGAGGCCGGCGGCCACACCGGCGAGATCGGTTCGATGGTACTCATCCCCGAGATCGTCGACGCCGCCGGCGACGTGCCCGTGCTCGGCGCCGGAGGCATCGGCCGGGGACGCCAAATGGCTGCGGCCATGGCCCTGGGTGCCGAAGGGGTCTGGTGCGGATCGGTATGGCTCACCACAGAGGAAGCCGAGACCCATCCGGTGGTGAAGGAGAAGATGCTCACCGCCACCTCGGCCGACACCATCCGCTCCCGCTCACTCACCGGCAAGCCGGCTCGCCAGCTCAAGTCGGCCTGGACCATGGAATGGGACCGCGAGGACACCCCGCCGCCGCTGGGTATGCCGCTGCAACCCATCCTCACCGCCGAAGCACAAGCCCGCATCAACCGGGCCGCCCACGACACCGAGTCGGGGGCAGGCAAGCTGGCCAACTACTTCGTGGGCCAGGTGGTGGGCACCATGAACAAGGCCAAGCCCGCCGGGCAGGTGGTGTACGAGATGATCGACGAGTTCATCGATGCCACCCAGTCACTGGCCGACCGCCTGGAGGACTGATGTCGACCGCAGCACGAGTCACCGCACTGGCCGTGGCCCTGACCCTGGTGGCCGGGGCCTGCGGCAGCGACGACAACGGTGACGATGCGTCGCCTGCTTCCACCGCGGGCGATCCGACCACCACCGCCGCTCCGGCCTCGACCACCACTGTCCCCACGAACACTGTGCCCACCACCACTGGGGCCCCGACGACCAGCGTGGCCCCCGCCTCGACCATCCCCGCCGTCACCGCCCCCACCATCGACGAATTGTTGGCCGAGGACGTGGTCCGCAACCTGGCCCACGCCGGTGGTGACCAGGACGCCCCGCATTCCACACCGTTCGCCTTCGCCGAGGCCGTGGCCGCCGGCGCCGACGTGCTCGAGCTCGACGTGCTCCTCACCAGCGATGGTGTGCTGGTGGTGCAACACGACGACACCGTCGACAAGACCACCGAGGAATCGGGACCGGTGGCCGACCGAACGCTCGCCGAGCTGCAAGCGCTCGACAATGCCTACTGGTGGTACGAGGCGTGCTGGCCGTGCCAGGACACACGCGACCAGGTTCCCGAGGACGAGTTCATCTACCGGGGGGTCCGTACGGGCGACACCGAACCCCCGGCCGGCTACACCGCCGATGACTTCAAGGTGCCGACGTTTCGGGAGATCGCCACCCGCTTCCCCGACCTACCGCTCGACATCGAGATCAAGGGCAGCGAAGACGTGGCACCAGAGGTGGCGGCCGCGCTGGCCGCCGAGTTGCAGGAGCTGGGCCGAACCGAGTCGGTGGTCGTGGTGTCGTTCAGCGACGCGGTGGTCGACACCTTTCACGAGCTGGCTCCCGACGTCGAGGTCAGCCCCGGACTCGACCGGCTGACCGCATGGTTCCTGCAGGGCACACCCCTCGAGGACCATTTCCGCATCCTGCAGATCCCGCCGTTCCAGTCGGGTATCGCCCTGATCACCCCGCCGACCCTGGAGCGAGCCGACCAAGAGGGCCTCACCGTCTGGGGCTGGGCCGATGACGCCTCGACCCAGGAGAACGAGGCGTTCTATCGGGAGATGGTCGAATTGGGCATCGGCGGCTTCATCGCTGGTCGACCGGCGGCCATGGAGGCGGCTCGATCCTGAGCGCCACCCGGTTGTTCCTGTTCATCGCCGCGGCCCTCGTGGCGTTCGTGGCCGGCCTGCTGTTGTGGAGCGGGCGCACGGCCGACGATGAACCGGCAACCACCGGCTCCGTACCTACGACGTCACCGGCATCGACCAGTACCTCTACCTCGTCGGCGACGACCACGACATCGACCACGACCACCACCATCTCTCCCGTCGAGGAAGCACTGGCGGAAATGACCGTGGAGCAGAAGGCCGGACAGGTCTTGGTGTCCCAGTTCTCGGGCCAACCCGACGAGGCGGTGTTCGATCTGCTCCGTAGCGGCGCCGTCGGATCGGTGTTCGTGACCGGCCGCTCGGGCAACCTGACCGACCAGCAGGGAACAACGGCCATGATCGCCTCGCTCCAGGCCGCGGCAGCCGACAACGGCGCTGGCCTGCTGGTGGCCACCGACCAGGAGGGCGGTCGGGTGCAGCAGGTCGACATCGAAGGGGTGACACCGTTCCCGCCCGCCGATCGGTACGGCCAAATCGCCGAAACCGCGGGACTGGTGGAGGCCGAGAACCTCACCCGAGCCGCCCACCAGGTGATGGGCACCGAGCTGAACGCCCTGGGATTCAACGTCGACTTCGCACCAGTGGCCGACGTCAACGTGGTGGGCAATCAGGGCGCCATCGGCAATCGGTCGTTCAGTGCCGACCCGGCCACGGCCGCCGCCCTCACCGCCGTTGCCGTCGAGGGCCTGGACACTGGCGGCGTGGCTGCCACTGCCAAACACTTTCCCGGTCACGGCTCCACCTCGGTCGACAGTCATCGCCAGCTGCCCGTGGTCGATGAAACCACCGACGTGTGGGCACGGTCCGATGCGTTGCCGTTCGAAGCCGCCATCGAGGTCGACACACCACTGGTGATGATCGGGCACCTGTTCTACCCGGCGCTCGACCCCGTCCCCGAGCCCCGACCGGCGTCGCTCTCACCAGCCATCATCACCGATCTGCTCCGCGGCGAGCTGGGTTTCGAAGGGGTGGTGGTGACCGACGACCTGGCGGCCATGGCGCCGGTGGCGACACTGCCGATCGACACCTTGGTGGTCGACGCGCTGAACGCCGGAGTCGACCTGTTGCTCACGCCGGCTGACGTGGTGGCCGCGCACGGGGCCATCGTGGCGGCGGTGGCCGACGGCCGCGTGGCGCCGGAGACCCTCGATGCGGCCGTGGCGCGCGTGTTGACCCTGAAACAGCAGCTGGGGGTGCTCGATCCGGACTCGCCACCGTCTCCTCCCCCGCCGGAGGTCGATGCCGGTCTGGTGCGGCTGGTGCTGAGCAACGCCTGCACCGCCGCCGGCACCACCTGCTGATCCCCTGACCCGGGGCCGAAACTGCGTCCCAAACCGGCTGTCCTGACCGGTTTCTGACGCAATTTGAGTCAGATGGAGGTTGGTCAGCGCAGGGTGGCCGTACCGGTGGGGAGGTCGGCCGCCACATTGTCCTGGGGGTACGCCGTGTGGTCGACGGCATCACCGGGGATGGCGCCCACCAGGGGTTTGATCGCGAAGGGTGCCGGGCTGTCGTCGGGCACCGGTTCCACCGAGATGACTGCGGTCATACCCCGGAGGTCGCGAGGGAACGTGAGCCCGTCGGGCGCGTTGACCAGGTAGTCCTCACCCACCAGGGGTGGGCCCTCCTGGGGGCCGCTGAAGGGAGCGGCGTCGTCGGCCGCGAACGGATCGAGGAAGGTGCCGCCCGTGACCGGCACGCCGTCGATGACCACCCAGCTCTCGTAGGCCCAACCGGCCGGTAGCGCCGGAACGAACAACGACTGGGCCCGGGGCACCTCGGTCCACCAGATGCCGCTGCGCTCGTTTTCGTCGGTTCCGGTGCCATCGGTTGGGGTGGCCAGAATGTAGCGACCAGACGCCTCGGCGAAGTCGGTGCCGATGGCGGCCTCGTGCCCCACGGTGAGCGTGGCCGCACCGTCGACCAGATCGCCGGCCAGCACATGGGTGTCCGCCGGCGCCGGGTCGGGATCGGGCACCGGTTCGATGGTGACCACCACAGCGGATGCCTCACCTTCGGCGACGGGCACCGTCGCACCGGCCGGATCGTCGAAGACACCGGCGCTGACCGGCTGGTCGTCGACGATCAGCCACGCTTCGTACGCGAATCCGTCGCCCAGCGGTTCGAGACCGTCGATGGTGAGCTCGAGCGTGGGGCCGGCCTCGGTGGTGGTGGGTGCCAGGGTGGTGGGTGCCGCAGTCGAGGGCACCGAGGTCGACGCTTCGGCGCTCGACGGCACCGCGGTGGTTGCCGTCGTCTCGGTGGTGGCCGTGCCCGCCTCGTCATCACCCGATGAACCACAGGCGGCGGCCAGCACCATCACCAGGACGGGTACGGCAATTCGTGTCAGAGGTCTCATGCTGTGCTCAACGGTGCATCAGCCCGCGGAGTTCCCGAAAAACCATGCTTCTGGTAGTGCAGCGACGCTCCCTGACTGTCGCTGCACTACCAGAAGCGAAAACGGTCGGCACCGCGGCGCCAGGGTCAGCGTTCTTCTCGACGGTAGGGCCGGCCCAGGGCGGCCGGGGCCGGCGACGGCCGATGGCGGGACCGGATCGAGATGGCGATCATGGCCGCCACCGTCAACAGGTAGGGCAACATCGACAACAACACCGGCGACAGGTCGACACCGAAGGTCTGCAACCTCGGCTCCAGGGCGATGGTGAAGCCGAACAACAACGCCCCCAGAGCCAGCCGCCCCGGGTTCCAAGCCCCGAAGATCACCAAGGCCACTGCGATCCAGCCCCAACCGGCGGTGACACTCTCGAAGAAGCTGTTGGCCAGGGTCAACGACAGATACGCGCCCGACGCACCGGCCAGGGCACCCCCGGTCATCACCGCACCGACCCGGATACGAACAACCGAATGACCGGTGGCGTCGGCGGTGGCGGCCGACTCGCCCGCCGCTCGCAGCCCGAGCCCCATCCGGGTGCGGTTGAGGACGAACCAGGCGCCGATGCCCACCAGCACCGTGAGGTACACGATCGGTGATTGCTGGAACAAGATCTCGCCCACCCACGGGATGTCGGACAAACCGGGGATGTCGATCCCCTTCAGGGTCGCACCCGGCGGTTGACCCACATAGTCCTTGCCCACGAATGCGCTGAGCCCCAGACCGAAGATGGTGAGAGCCAGACCACTGACCACCTGGTCGGCCCCGAGCACCACCGACATCAGGGCGTGGATGCCGCCGGTCAGAGCACCCACGATGATGCCGGCCAGCAACGCCAACCACGGGTTCTCCCACTCGATGCCCACGATGAACGCGGTGACCGCACCCATGGCCATCATGCCCTCGACACCCAGATTGAGCACGCCCGCTCGCTCCGAGATGAGCTCTCCCAGCGAAGCCAGATAGAGCAGCGTCGCGAACGCGATGGTGAACGACAGCAGGCCGATGACCGAGTCGGCGCTGATCGAGATACCCCGATCGCCCGTCTGGGCCAACAGCATGGCCGCGGTCACGTCACAGCCTCGGTGACCTCGGCCTCACGAGCCACCCATCGCACGCGGTACATCATGAACACGGCCACAACGAGCGCCCCGAACAAGATCATGGCCTGCAACACGTTCGACACCGCCGACGAGACATCGAGTGTCCGAATCGCGTTCCCACCCACCTGCACGGCACCGAACACGATGGCCACCGGCACGATGGCCCACGGTCGCATCAACGCCAGGGCGGCGACGATGATGCCGGCGAATCCGTACCCATTGGACAGGTTCTCGGTGAGGCGGCTGCTGGCCGACAACTCCACGGCCCCGGCGATGCCGGCGATGGTGCCCGACAACAACAAGACCACCAACACCTTGCGTTTGAGGGAGATGCCGGCATACCGGGCGGCGGCCTGGGACGACCCCGCCACCCGCAGTTCGTATCCCCACGGCGTGCGGTTGATGAGCAGGGCCACGATGGCCACCAGTGCCACTGCGATGATCACCCCGATGTGGACGTCGCCGAACAAGAACGGCAACTGGGCCTGGTCGGGAAGGGGCGTGGCCACCGGGAAGCCGAGCGACTCGGGGTCTTTCCACGGACCCTGGATGAGGTAGATGGCCAATCGGATGGCCACCTCGTTGAGCATGAGGGTGGTGATGATCTCGTTGACTCCGAGGTGGGCTCGGGCCAGCGCCGGCCCCAGCATCCACAACAAACCGCCCACCATTCCGCCGATGATCATCACGGTGATGAGGACCGGACCAGTCCAGGTCTCGCCGATCCGGGCCACCCAGGCCGCACCGATGGCCCCGGCCATGATCTGGCCCTCGGCGCCGATGTTCCACAGGCCCATGCTGCCGGCCACCGCCACTGCCAGGCCGGCCAGGGTGAGGGGCACCGCTCGGACCAGGGTGGCCTCGATTCCCGACCGCGACCCCAGCGACGACTCCCACATGCGTTCGTACACCTCGACGGGATCACTGCCCGATAACCACAACAACAAGGCACCGGCAGCCAGCGCCACCACAACACCGACGAGGAATGCGATCGCCTGGCCGCCGGGCAGCGGCTTCTCGCGTTTGACCAGCACCGGGCGCTTCACGACGCCCCCGCCATGGCCTCGCCCACCTCGGTGCGGGTGCACCGTTCGGGATCGAACTCGGCCACCACATGACCCTCGCTCATCACGAGCAGCCGGTCGGACAAGGTGAGCAGTTCTTCGAGGTCTTCGCTGATGAGCAGCACCCCGACACCGTCGTCGCGCTGGTCCACCAACAGCTGCTGGATGGCCCGCACCCCCTGCACATCGAGCCCACGCGTGGGTTGGGCGGCGACAACCACCGATGGTTTTCCGCTGAGCTCACGTCCGAGTAGGAGTCGCTGCAGGTTGCCGCCGGACAACGCCCCGATGCGGGCGTCGGAGTCGCCGACCTTGACGCCGAATCGTTCGATGAGCGACACCGCGAACGCACGACAACGATCGATCAGCAGCACCGGTCCCGACGACAGCTCGCGGTATTGGCGCAGCACCGCGTTGTCGACCACCGACAAGGCCGGCGCCAGACCCACACCGAGGCGGTCCTCGGGCACGTACGCCAAACCCTCGGCGAATCTCCGTTTGGGGGCTTTGGTGGTGACATCGACGTCGCCGACCCTGACCGAACCAGATGCGATGAGACGCAGCCCGGCGATGGCATCGGCCAGTTCACGTTGCCCGTTGCCCGACACGCCGGCGATGCCGACGATCTCGCCGGACCGGACACCGAGGCTGACGTTGCTGACGGCGGGCAGACCTCGGTCGGACATGACCACGAGGTCGCGCACGGCGAGCACCTCAGTACCCGGTTCACGGGGCGGCGGACGTTCGGCCTCGCTGGCCGAGGCATCGCCCACCATGAGCTCGGCCATACGCATGGGATCGATGTCGGCGACCGGCAGGGACTCGGCCACAGTGGCCCCGCCCCGCAACACGGTGGCTTCGTCGCAGAACGCCTTCACCTCGTCGAGTTTGTGGCTGATGAAGATGACGGACCGACCGTCGGCGGCCATCTCGGCGATGATGCGCCCCAACTCGTCGGCCTCGACCGGGGTGAGCACTGCGGTGGGCTCATCGAGGATGAGAACCCGGGCATCACGCCACAACGCCTTGAGGATCTCGACCCGCTGACGTTCACCCATCGACAGCTGCCACACCGGACGGCCGGGATCGGCTCGCAACCCGAATCGATCGGCCAGCTCACCAACGTCGGACTCGAGCCGACGGCGGTCGAGCACCGGCGGTGCCGCACCCAACACCACGTTCTCGGCCACCGTGAACGTCTGCACCAGCCGGAACTCCTGGTGCACCATGCCGACACCGGCAGCGATGGCATCGGCCGGCGAGTTGAACACCCGGGGCACACCTCCGACGACGACCTCGCCCTCATCGGGGCGGTAGACGCCGGCCAACACGTTCATGAGGGTGGTCTTCCCGGCGCCGTTCTCACCCAACACGGCGTGGATGCTGCCGGCCCGGACACGCAGGTCGGCGCCGGCGTTGGCAATGACCCCGGGGAACCGTTTCCAGATGCCCGACAATCGGACAGCGTCAGTGGATTCGGTCACCCCGGGGTCCTGCCTGCTCGTTCAGGTCCGGTTGCTCAGCCCTCTTCGGGGATCTCGCCGATGACCCCGTCGACCAGATAGGCCATACCGAGCAGGTCACCGTCGTTGTGGACCTCACCGTCGGCCAGGACCTCGTTGCCCTGGTTGTCGGTGATCGGTCCGGTGAAGGGGTGGAATGTGCCGTCGACGATCTGGGCGGTCAGATCATCGATCTGGGTCGCCACCTCGGCGGGTACGTCGCCGGCCAGCGGAGCCAGACCAACGATGCCGTCGGCCATACCTCCCCAGTAGGCCTCAGGGGTGTAGCTGCCGTCGCCCACCGAGTTGATGAGGTCGGTGTATCGCCCACTCCAGTCCCACACCGGTGCGGTGATGAAAGCAGTGGGGGCGAAGGCGCTCATGTCGGAGTTGTAGGCAACCCATCGGGCGCCGGCTTCTTCGGCGGCCTGGCCGACCGACGGTGTGTCCTGATGCATGGCCAACACGTCGACGCCCTTCTCGAGCAGCGCCTGGGCCGAGTTGCCCTCGATGGTGGGGTCGAACCAGGTGCTCGTCCAGACCACTTCGACGGTGGCTTCGGGGTTGATCGCCCGAGCACCGAGGGTGAAGGCGTTGATGCCGCGCACCACCTCGGGAATCGGGAAGGCGGCTACGTACCCGAGCTGACCGGTGGGGCTCACCGAGGCGGCGGCCATACCCGACAGGTAACGAGGTTCGTACATACGCCCGAAGGTGTTGCCGAAGTTGGTGTCGTTCATCTTGAAGCCGGAGATGTGCTCGAACACCACATCGGGGTGATCGGCCGACAGTTGTTCGAGGCCGTCCATGAAGCCGAACGAGGTACCCACGATGAGGTTGGCCCCGTCCTGTTCGATGAAGGTCTCGGCCGCCGCGATGACCTCGTCGTCGGCCTCGGGCACATTCTCGATGAACAAGGTGGTGGCGCCGGTTGCGCTCTCGGCGGCCTTGCGCCCCTCGTCGTGGGCGAAGGTCCAGCCGGCGTCGCCCGGGGGACCGATGTAGATGAATGCGGCGGTCACGTCGCCGGCGCCGCCGGTGACGGCATCGTCGTCAGTCATCTGGTCGTCAGCGTCACCGCTGTCGTCGCCGCCACTTTCGTCGGCTGCCCCTTCGGTGGTGGTGGAGTCGGTCCCGGCCGAATCACCTCCCTCGTCGTCGTCGGAGCCGCACGCGGCGGCCAGCAGAGCGAAGGCCAACAAGACCATCAACAGTCGGCGGAATTTCATTTCTGTACCCTCCAGGCGTTTTGGCTCTGACGAGCCGAACGGGCGCACCCTAGGCGCGCCCACGGGCGCGTGCATGACACAGCCGAAAATGTAAAAAGGCCTTCACATTGCGTCGGTGAGTCCTCATGCCCGGCGATCACCGGGCACCCTTGTCGGCGCGCCATCGCCCCCAGTGTTGGCCCAGCTTTGACAAACTGTAAAACTGTCAACCCCTCTCTTCGATCCCGAGGATGTACTCGATGTCACTGCTCGACGTGGTTCCCGCCGGCTACGGCCTCGAGGTCGACGTCGTCGACGAATCGGTCCGCGATCGAGCGGTGCAGCGATTCCGTGAGGCCAACATTGCCTTGCCCACGTTCGCCCAGATGGCCGACCCCACGCTGGCTCCGCCGGCCATCGTCGAGCAGCTGGCCGCTGTCGATCCCGACGCCGCTGACCCCCTCAACCTGTGGCGGGTGCACTGGTTCAACCACGCCGATCGGCGGGGCCGGGTCGACATTCCCGGACACGTCGTCATCCCTCCCGAGCTGTCGGGTGTGCCGGCCCCGATCGTGATGCTCATCGGCGATCGATTCCCGATGATCACCGCCCACAAGGTGCTGGCGGCGTACAGCTGTCTTGCTCCCCGCCTGGTGACCGGCCAGTTCGACCCCACCGCGAACCGTGCGGTGTGGCCGTCCACCGGCAACTACGCACGGGGCGGCATCGCCATCAGCCGCATCATGGGCTGTCGTGGCGTCGCCGTGTTGCCCGAAGGTATGAGCGCAGAGCGCTTCGAGTGGCTCGACGACTGGGTCAACGACCCGGCCGACGTGATCCGCACCCCGGGCTCGGAGAGCAACGTGAAGGAGATCTACGACGCCTGCGCCCGCCTGGCCGCCGAACCCGACACCGTGGTGCTCAACCAGTTCTGCGAGTACGGCAACCATCTGGGTCACGTGAGCGCCACCGCCCGAGCCGCCGATGTGGTCTTCGAACACCTGCGTCAGTCCCGGCCCGAGCTGCGGATGGCGGCCTATGTGTCGGCCTCGGGTTCGGCCGGCACGCTCGGCGCCGGCGACGCCCTGAAGGACCAGCACGGTGCCCGGGTCGCGGTGGTCGAGGCGTTGGAATGCCCCACCCTGCTCTACAACGGCTACGGCGAACACAACATCCAGGGCATCGGCGACAAACACGTGCCCCTCATCCACAACGTGGCCAACACCGACTACGTGATCGGTGTCAGCGACCAGACCACCGATGAGCTCGACGTGTTGTTCAACAACGAAGCGGGCCGGGCCGAGCTGGCCCGCAAAGGCGTCGACCAGGCCACCATCGACCAGCTGGTGCACTTCGGCTTCTCGTCGTCGTGCAACCTGGTGGCGTCGATCAAGCTGGCCAAACACCTCGATCTGGGCCCCGACGATGTCATCGTCACCATCGCCACCGACGGCTCGGCGATGTACAACTCCGAACGGTCGTCCCTCATGGCCAACCGGTTCCCGCAAGGTCTCGACAGCGACACCGCCAGCTCCCTCTACGACGAGCACCTCGGGTCCATCACCGACGACCACCTGCTCGAGTTGGTCGGCCACGACGCCGACCGGGTGTTCAACCTGGGCTACTTCACGTGGGTCGAACAACAGGGGGTGGAGCTCGACCACTTCGACGCTCGACGAGACCAGGCGTTCTGGCAGCACATGCGAGACGCGCTGCCCCGGTGGGACGAGCTGATCGACGAGTTCAACGACCGCACCGGGGTGCTGGGCGAGTGAAGCCGACTCTCACCTGCACCTGCGGATCGGTCGCTCCGGGCGACGTGTGGTCCTGCCCGCGTCGGGGCCTCGACGACCGCGAACACGTGCTCCGGCTACCGCTGTGCGAGCGGTGGCTGGTCGACGACGCCGAGCAGAACCCCTTCCTGCGGTATCGACAGATGCTGTTCGTGTACCACGAGGCCACCGCCGCCGGCCTGTCCGATCAGCAATTCGTCGAGTTGGTCGGCACCCTCGACGAGCAGGTGTGGTCGGTCGACGGTCGTCGTTTCCTGGTCACTCCGACCGCCGAGGTCGCGTCGTTGGGCCACGACGTGGGCGCCCGCGTCTGGCTCAAGGACGAGACGGGCAGCGTGTCCGGCAGCCACAAGGCCCGACACGTCGCCGGATTGATGGTGGGCCTGCTCGCTCGGGAGACCGCGGGTCTGCTCGACACCAGACCGCAGCTGGCCATCGCTTCCTGTGGCAACGCTGCCCTCGCCGCCGCGGTGGTGGCCGCGGCCGCCCAATGGCCGATTGCGGTGTTCGTCCCGCCCGACGGAGACCCCTTCACCCTGAACCGGCTCGAGCAGTTGGGCGCCGACGTCAGGCGGTGCCCCCGCGACGGCGCACCGGGCGACCCCACCTATCGGGCATTCCAGGCCGCCGTCGCCGACGGAGCCATCCCGTTCGGCTGCCAGGGTCCCGACAACGGCCGCACCATCGACGGCGGACGCACCATGGGCTGGGAGTTGGCCGAACAGGTCGGCGAGCTCGACCGGGTGATCGTGCACGTCGGGGGCGCGGCCCTGGCGTCGGGTGTGTTCCAGGGCCTGGCCGGGGCGGTGGCCGGCGGCCGACTGTCCTCCCTGCCGGTCTTCGACACCGTCCAGACCGAAGGTTGCGCGCCTCTTGCCCGAGCCCTGCACCACACCCGGTCGCTGGGTGGTATCGACGAGGCCGCCCGTAACCGCTCGGCGGTGATGTGGCCGTGGGAGACGACCCCGCACAGCATCGCCAGCGGCATTCTCGACGACGAAACCTACGACTGGTACGGAGCGGTTGAAGCAATGCTCACCACGGGTGGCGACGCCATCATCGTCACCGATGAGGTGGTGGCCGAAGCCAACGAGCTGGTTCGCTCCCACACCACCATGACCCCGTCGTTCACCGGGTCGGCAGGCGTGGCCGGACTACTGGCCCACACCCGAGCCGGCCGGCTCGAGACCGACGATCGAGTTGCGGTGCTGATCACCGGAATCGATCGGGCGGCCGAGGAGCAGCAATGAGCCGACTAGTGCTACGGGGTGCTCGGGTGCCAGGCGACATCGCCATCACCGACGGGACCATCACCGCCATCGGCATCGTCGACGCCGAACTCGACGACACGGTGCTGACCATCGACGGTGACCTCGTCACTGCCGGGTTGGTGAACACCCACCACCACTTGTACCAGTGGATGACCCGAGGCCGGGCGGTGGGCTGTGACCTGTTCAGCTGGCTGGTCGAGCTCTACCCGGTGTGGGGTCGTCTCTCGGTCGACGACGTGCGGGCCGCCGCCCTGGTGGGGCTCACCGAACTGGCCGCCACCGGCTGCACCAGTGCCGCCGATCACCACTACCTCGTTCCCCACGGCGACGACGCCGTGTTCGACGCCATCGTCGACGCTGCTCGACAGGTGGGCATCCGGCTACACCTGTCGCGGGGCTCCATGGACCTCGGCCAGAGCAAGGGTGGCCTCCCTCCCGATCATGTGGTCGAGGATCTCGACGCCATCCTGGCGTCGACCGAATCGGTGATTGCCCGCCACCACGACGGCGACATGGTGCACGTGGTGGTGGCACCGTGCAGCCCGTTCTCGGTGTCGAGCGAGCTGATGGTGCAGTCGGCTGAGTTGGCCCGCCACCACGGCCTGCACATGCACACCCACCTGTGCGAGACCATCGACGAACAAGAGCACTGCCTCGAACGCTTCGGTCGACGACCGGTTGATGTGCTCGAGGACTGGGGCTGGCTGGGCGACGACGTGTGGCTGGCCCACGGCATCCATCTCGACGCCGACGAGGTGGACCGGCTGGGCCAGGTCGGCACCGGCGTGGCCCACTGCCCATCGTCCAACGCCCGTCTGGCTGCCGGCATGTGCCGGTTCACCGATCTGCGCCGGGCCGACGCACCGGTGGGGCTGGGGGTCGACGGCGTGGCGTCGAACGAGGTGGGCGGGCTGTTCCCCGAGCTGCGCCAGGCGCTCTACACGGCCCGTCTGCGAGAGGGGCAGGCTGACGCGTTCATGCCCGCCGACTCCGTCGAGATCGCCACCCGAGGTGGGGCCGACTGCGTGGGCGCCACCACCCTCGGCCGCCTCGAGGTGGGTGCCCCCGCCGACCTCGCGGTGTGGCCGGGCGACGACCTGGGTGACGTGCCCGACCCCATCGCCGGTCTGGTCATGGGCCCCGACCGGAGGGTTCGTCACCTACTGGTGGCCGGCCGCCCGGTCATCACCGACGGCGAGCTGGTGGGCGTCGATCGTCGCGCCGCTTTCGCCGACCTGGCGGCCCGAGCCCAGCGTCTCTGGGACTGACTCAGTCGTGGTCGTGGCGGGCCGAGAGTTCGCGGCCGGTGAGTCCGAGCTGGCGGGCCTTGCGTTCACTGAAGAGGATGGCGGCCACCAAGATGGCGGTGATGATGCCGAGCGAGACGAACGTGTCGATGTGGTACCAGCGGCCGATGATCATCTTGATTCCCACGAAGATGAGCACTGCACCCAGCCCGTGGGAGAGGTAGTGGAATCGCTCCCGGGCGTCGGCCAGCAGGAAGTACAACGCCCGTAGCCCCAGGATGGCGAAGGCGTTGGAGGCGAACACCAGGAACGGTTCGTTGGACACGGCCAGGATGGCGGGCACCGAGTCCACCGCGAAGATGATGTCGGTGACCTCGATGACCACCAGGGCAGCGAACAGCGGGGTGGCCGCCTTCACTCCGTCGACCACGGTGAAGAACTTCCGACCGTCGTATTCCTCGGTGACGGGCATGATTCGCCGCAGCAGTCCCAGCCCCGGGGTGGCGGAGTCGGTTCGTTCGTCTTCGCGGTGGCGAATGATCTTGAGGCCGCTCCAGATGAGGAACACCCCGAAGATGATCAGCACCCACGAGAACTGGCTGATCAGCGCCGAACCCAGGGCGATGAAACCGGCGCGCATCACCAGGGCACCGAACACGCCCCAGAACAGGACGCGGTGCTGGTAGCGCAGTGGGACGGCCATGGTGCTGAACACCAACGACCAGACGAACACGTTGTCGATGCTGAGCGACTTCTCGATCAGATACCCGCTGATGTACTCCCCAAACGCTTCGCCGCCCCAGATCACCAACACCGCCACACCGAAAGCGAGACCACAGGCGATCCAGACAGCCGACTCCCCGAGCGCCCCTCTGGCCGTCGGTTCGTGATCGCCCCGGTGGCGGTAGAGGTCGATGGCCAACAGCACCAAGATGATGACGATCAGGGCGATCCAGTGCCAGGCCTCGACCTCGATGTCGACGAAGTTGTCACGGGAGTTGTCGGCAGCGAGTAACACGGCGACCGATCCTACGGGATCCCGCCCGCGACCGGCCTCACAGCATCGCTCCTGGTCCGGGGTCGACACCAAGGGCAATGGTGCCGACCAGGTCCATGGTGCGGTCCCAGTCGAAGATGGCGTGGCCTTTCAGGGTGTTGACGTCGCGCTGGTAGCGCTGCAGCGGGTGGTCCTCGAAGTACACGCTGGCCCCCGCACCCACCGACAGCTCGTCGATGGCCCGACGACACATGTCGACCACGGTGGTGGCCGACATCCGCCACCGGGCCCGCAGCTCGACGTCACCGGCCTGGCCAGCGGCGACGGCGTCATCGAGTGACTGCAGGGCCGTGTCCCACACCGCCCGAGCGGCGGTGACCGAGGCGAGGGCCGCGGCCAGGCGGACACGGGCGGCGCTGCTGTCGGCCTGGCGGTCGCCGAGTGAATAGGCCAGCACTCGATCGCGCATTCGGTCGGTGACCAGCTCGACGCATCGTTCGGCGGCACCCAGAGCGGGCGCCGAGGCCACCAGGGCCAACACCGGAATCACCGGATAACCGCCCAGCGGATACTCCGACGCAGCATCCACCTCGACCCCGGCCATGAAGTCCGCACTGGCCACCAGGCGGTGGTCGGGTACGAAGACATCGTCGATCACCACCGTGTTGGACCCGGTGCCCCGCATGCCGGCGGTGTGCCAGACATCGAGCACCTTCACCTGATCGACGGGGATGGCGGCGAAACGAAGATCGAACGTGGCCGGGTCGACCAGCACGTGCACGATGACCCAGTCGGCGTGCATCACCCCAGTGGCCCACTCCCAAGTGCCGCTCACCTTGAGGCCACCGTCGACCACTGCGGCCGACCCTCCGGGCGCCAGCGGAGCGGGAGCCAACACATAGGACCGGTCGGCCCACAACTCGTCGTGGATTGCAGCCGGGAACCGGGCCAGCAGCCAGTTGTGCATCGACAGGAACGACAGGGTCCAGGCCGTGCTGGTACAGCCGTGAGCCAGCCGGCGGGCCAACTCCCCGAGGTCAGCGATGCTGCCTGCCCCACCGCCGTGGGTCGATGGTGTCACCAGGTCGAGAATGCCGGCCGCGGCCGCCTCGTCGATCACGACGTCGGCCAGCCCACGCTGATCCTCGGCCTCTTCGGCCCGCTCCCTCGACCGCACGGTGAGTGCATCGACCTCGGCCCAATCGATCATCGACCGAGCCTGCCAGACCGAGCGCCGGCCCCGAAATCAGCCGCCCCCAGTCCGAAATTGCGTCACAAACCGGTCACCCCGACCGGTAACTCACGCAAGTTGAATCAGGGCGGGTTCAGAAGTCAGCGAAGGCGTCGATCATCTCGCGGGGGTCGGGGCCCAGCGGGTACAACACCGGGCAGGTGCAGCCGCGGCGCATGTAGTCGGCCACCTTCTCGCGGGCCTCGTCGGGTGTTCCCGATGCGGTGCACCGCTGGACCACGTCGTCGGGCACCAGCTTGGAGGCCGCCACCACCTGCTCGTGGGTGGCCGGCCAGGTGAGCACCTGATGAATCTCGTTGAGCAGGTCGTCGCTCACCCCCGAGGCCTTCATCAGGTGCGGCTGCTGGCCAAGGTACTGCGTGACCAGCAGGCGGGCGTTGTCGAGAGCCACCTGGCGATCGTCGGACACCGAGCAGATCACCAGCTGCGGTCGGTCGATGTCGTCGATCGACCGGCCGGCCCGATCGGCGCCGGCGATGATGCGCTCCATGGCCCGGTCGTTGTAGTCCGGTTCGACCAGGTAGTTCAGCAACACCCCGTCGCCGATCTCACCGGCCAGCTCCAGCATCTTGGGACCGGTGGCTCCGATGTAGATGGGCACGTCCTTGGCCCGCCGCTCCTGATGCACGTAGTCGAGCTCGACGCCGTCGAGGTGCACGAACTCGCCGTGATAGGTGACGGTCTCGTTGTTGAGCAGGGCCCGACACGACTCGACCATCTCCCGCATCTGCAGGAGCGGTCGGGCCCGGTCGATGCCGACGTTGGCGGCCAAGGGATCCCACCACGCCCCGATGCCGAGGATGACCCGGCCCGGCGCCAGGTCGTCGAGGGTGGAGAAGGTGCTGGCCAAAAGGGCCGCGTTGCGGGTCCACGATGACACCACCCCTGAGCCGGCCTTGAGCGTGCTGGTGTGTGACAAGAACGCCGACATGGGCACGCTGGCCTCGCGCACCAGGCGACTCTCGGCCTGCCACACCGCCTCGAAACCCTTGGCTTCGGCGTACTGGCAGTACCCGACCCCGTCCATGATGGGATGGGCGTCCTGAAGGTAGAGGGCGGTGCGACTCATGGCATGGTCTCCAATCGAGAGAACAGGGTCTGGGCCGCCGTCGCGGCCTTGGTGCGAATCTCGTCGGCGTCGACCTTGGTCGGTCGCCCCTCGGCCACCACCACCTCGCCGGCGATGCGCACCTCACGGGGCGACACCCCGGTGGTGAAGGCCAGCCGCCACGGATCGATGGGTTCGTAGTTCCAGGTGACCACGTCGTCGGCCGCCTCGGGGAACAGGTCCCATCCCGTCGACAGCCAGGTCCAGGCGTCGTCGGGTGTGGCCTCGACATCATCGGCCCGCTGGCACACGTAGGCCAACCGATACTCGTCGAGCATGTCGGCGCCGATACCGTCCGTTCCCAAAGCCACCGGGTTGGTGAAGCGGGTCGGACGGGCGTAGCCCACGGCGTTGTTCATGTTGGATCGGGGGTTGTGCACGATGGTGCCGTTGAGGCCGTGGTCGTCGGGCAGGTGCACCCCGTGGATCAGCAGCCACTCGGGCGTCGACAGGTCGGCCAGCCGGGCAGCGGCTTCGGTGTCGTCGGGGCCCTCGGCCACATGGATGTGCACCCCCACGCCATGACGGACGGCCAGCTCGGCGGCGGCGGCCAGGGTGTCGTCGGAGCAGGTGAAGGCGGCGTGCACGCCGACCATGCCCCGCCCACCCTCGGACAAGAAGCGATCGTTCTCGGCCAAGCCGGCGGCCGCACCCTCGGGTCCGTGGCGATCGGTGACCCCGTACGCACAGCTGACCCGAACCCCTACCTCGGCACACGCCTCGGCGATGACCGACAACGAACCGTCGATGGCCGAAGGCGACTCGTGGTGATCGATGATGGCCGTGCACCCGCGTTCCAGCGCCTCCAGGGCGGCCAGCTTCGCCGACCAGTGGATGATGTCGAGGTCGAGCGCCCGGTCGAGACGCCACCACACCAACTCGAGGATCTCGCGGAAACGGGTCGGGGTCCGCGGTGGTGCCGGCATCCCCCGAGCCAGGGCCGAGTACAGATGATGGTGGGCACACACCAACCCTGGGGTCTGGTTCATGCGGTCACCCCGCTCCGCTCGGGCCGTTCAGGCCACGGAGGCCCTTGGCATCTTGGGCCTTCTGGTTCGGCTGCACGGGACTGGGTGAAGCACACCGCCCCTCGGCGCTTTGTGCGCATGGCCCCGCTCCGCTCGGGCCGTTCAGGCCACGGAGGCCCTTGGCATCTTGGGCCTTCTGGTTCGGCTGCACGGGACTGGGTGCAACACACCGCCCCTCGGCGCTCTGC